>JAXDBM010000036.1:0-18342 GCA_034678725.1 Syntrophales bacterium
GCCGGCGGAATTCCGTCCACGCGGAAGGCGGTGTTCCCTGATCATCCGAGTCCTGATTGTAAAGCGGAAGCCCGCCGATCTCGATGATCTCCAGATTCAGTGATTCCGGCGCAAGTGCCGCGAGCGCCTTTGCCATTTTCCGATTCAACGATTCCCCGCGAAGACTTCCCACAAACACTGCGATTTTTTTCTTTTTCATGGCCCATCTCCCTTCATCTTCTTTCTGATTTCATATTCCCATCTTTTCATGCAGGCGCCATTTTGTATCCGGCGAACGGAAAAGCAAGCATACTGAACCGCCAAACGGCAGGGCCGCCTGCGCAGGGCACCGGCTTCGGTCAGCGATGATCGACGAATATCAATCCACCCGTATCGAATCCGAGGGCGGCCGCTTTTGCGATCAGCCGATCCCTTATTTCCGCCCTCAATTCCGGGGATCTGGACAGGATCCACAGGTAGGATTTGTCCGGCCCGCACACGAGCGCGTACTGATAATCCGCATGGTCGAGTTCAAACACAATGTAGGAGCCGTAGAAGGGGCCGAAGAAGGAAACTTTCAGATATCCCTGATCCGGTCCGTGAACGAAGTAGCCCTTGCCCTCGGCTTCCTTCCACTTCCTTTCCTTGTCCGAGTATCCCCGGTTCAACACCCGGACACCGCCGTCCTCCCGCATGCTGTAATCCGCCGTCACCCGGCTCAACCCCCGTTCAAAGGAATGATCCAGACGCGCGATTTCGTACCATCTCCCCAGATAGCGATCCAGCCGGAACGAATCGACGGGCTTCACGTTCTCCGGAATCCCGGCGCATCCGGTCATCAGCAGAAACAGCGCGATTGCAATCTTTCTCACCGTTATTTCGACCTCCTTCAACGGCAATCTTCTTCACTTCTCAGAACCGCACCCTGTCGGGGTCCAGCAGACGGAGCATCTCGCCGCTGTCCTGCGTCGGCCGCGAGCAGGCGTAGTTGACGCAGACGTAGGCCGTCGCGCGGCCGTCGATGGCCTTCATTCCGTCCGCAAACCCGAACAGACCGGAAGCGCTCGAAGCCGCCTCGCCGGCATGGCGGAAAATGACGACCTTGTTCGGCAGGAAGGTCTTTCGAAGCGACCGCAGCATGTCCTGAGCATCCTGCTGTTTCAGATCGCCGGCGATGACGATCTCGCCGGTGGGGCCAGCCAGAAAATCCAGTCCGATCAGGAAGTGGCTGTGCCCCGAAGGGTATTTGCGAAGCTGGGAGGAAAAGGCCCGCACAAGCCGGGCGGCCCGATCCTCCAGATCCGGGCGGCCCGTCATTCGGGCCAGGCGGAGCACGTTCAAAAGGGAAACGGCGTTGCCCGAAGGGATCGCCCCGTCATGAATGTCCTTCTGGCGAAGAAGCAAGGCTTCCCCGTCGTCGGGGGTGAAAAAATACCCGCCTGCCGCGCCGTCCCAGAATCGCCGGTCTTGCTCCTCCTGGAGACGGACGGCCGCCTCCAGACGCGGCGGCGCGAATCCCGCTTCGTAAAGCTCGATCAGGCCCCAGATGGTGAAGGCGTAATCGTCGAGATTCGCCGGAATGGCCGCCTGCCCTTCCCGGTAGCGGTGCAGGAGCCCGCCGTCCCTTCCGCCCATGACCTGAAGGAGGAAATCCGCCGCGCGATCGGCCGCTTTGAGGTACGCGGCATCATCGAAAACGGCGGCAGCCCTCGCGAAGGCCGCGATCATGAGTCCGTTCCAGTCCGTCAGGATCTTGTCATCCCGGTGCGGACGCGGCCGCCCTTCCCTCGCCTCGAAGAGCTTCCGCCGTGCGCGCTCCAGCATTCCTTCCCATTCACCCGCGGCCCGCCCCGCCTCCGGCTCCATCTCCGCCGCGTTCTGCTTCACGTGCAGGATGTTCTTCCCGTTCTTCCTCCCCGACGCCTCATCGAGATAATTCCCGTTCCTCTGCACGTGAAAGAAGCGGACTGCAAAATCCGCCTCCTCCGGCGCCAGGACGCACCGGATCTCCGCTTCCGTCCAGAGGTAAAACCGGCCCTCCTCCCCTTCGCTGTCGGCATCCTCGGCGGAATAGAATCCCCCTTCCGGCGACGTCAGGTCCCTGCCCACATAGGCCAGGATCTCGCGCGCCGTCCTGCCGTACTCGTCCTTTCCGGTGGACTGAAAAGCCTCAATATAAGCGATGGCCAGGAGTGCCTGGTCGTAGAGCATCTTCTCGAAATGGGGCACCAGCCAGGAGGCGTCGGTGCTGTAGCGGTGGAAGCCGAATCCGAGGTGATCGCAGAGGCCTCCCGCCCGCATGGCCTGAAGCGTTTTCTCGGCCATCCGCAGCGCTTCCGCGCTGCCGTGCCGCTTCCAGAATCGAAGCAGGAAGCAGAGGTGGTGGGGAATGGGAAACTTGGGGGCCGGGCCGAAGCCCCCATGCGTTTCATCGAAGGACGCGTGCAGCTCCGCGAAGGCATCTGCCGCCGGGTCCATTGAAAGATCGTCCGGATCGGCCTCGCGCGCTGTTTTCCGCAGGGCGGCAAGAATCTGCCGGGTCGAAGACAGGACGTCGTCCCGGCGCGTCTTCCACACCCGCTCGATCTGAGGGATCAGCTCCAGCATGCCGACTCGTCCGAAGCGGTTCTCCCGGGGGATGTAGGTCGCGGCGAAGAAGGGGTGCTTGTCGGGCGTCATCACGATGGTCAGCGGCCATCCGCCGCTCCCCGTCAGGAGCTGGCAGACGGTCATGTAGACCTTGTCGATGTCGGGCCGCTCCTCCCGGTCCACCTTGACGCAGACCAACGCGTCGTTCAGGAGCCGGGCGACTTCCGGGTCTTCGAAGGATTCGTGCGCCATAACGTGGCACCAGTGGCAGGTCGAGTAGCCCACGGACAGGAACACCGGCTTGTCCTCGCGCCGCGCCCGCGCGAAGGCCTCCTCGCCCCAGGGGTGCCAGTCCACCGGGTTCCCCGCATGCTGGAGCAGATAGGGGCTCTTCTCGCCGATCAGGCGGTTGGACGGGCTTTCCGGCTTCATGACAGCGCATCCGTCAGCGTCTTCAGGGCGCCGGCGACATCCCCTCCCAGATGAAAGCGGAGGACCGGACGGCCGGCGCGGACCAGCGCCTCCCGGTCTCCCATCGCCTGGGCCGCCTTGAGTACGCCGAAGGTGACGGACGATCCGGACGGGCCCATTTCATCGGGAATGGGAACATCCCGCCGGTCGTCGGTGGTGAACTGGATGAAGAGGCCCCGGCCGGCATCGCCCTTGTGGAGCTGGCCGGTGGAATGGAGGTACCGCGGCCCGTAGCCCGCCGTCGTAACCAGATGTCGCCGGTCCCGCAGTCGGCAGCGCAGATTCGCCAGTGCCTCGTCCGTGCCGGGGCGGGGTTCCAGGTACGCCTGCAGCGCGACATAGCTCCCCGGCCGGGCGTGATCCAGGAAAGCGTTCAGGGCATCGCCGGGGCCCTGCGCCTTCACGTCGCCGTAGACGTCGATCCCCTCCGCCGATATTGCGGGCGCCTCCGGGGGCAGGCGGCCCTGCTCGACATACCGGGAAATGATCCCGCGCGCCAGGACCTTGGCCGCCTCCACGTCGGGCTGGTCGAAGGGGTTGATCCCCAGCAGGTGGCCCGCCGCGGCCGTGGCCGTCTCCCAGAGAAAAATCTGCCCTCCCAGGTCATAGCGGTCCCGAAGGCAGATTCTCAAAACCGGCTGTCCCGCCCGTGCGAGCCTTTCGAGCGGCTCCTCCTCCCCGCCTTCCCCCTCGATGCAGAGATGGACGAAGACGCGGTCGTCTCCGTAGACGTCGGGCGCCCCCGGGGGTTCGCCCACGACCGGGACGATGCCCCTGCCCTCCTTGCCGGTGCTTTCCGCGATGAGCTGTTCCAGCCAGTCGCCGAAAGCGGCAAGGGCAGGCGAGAAAACGAGCGTCAGCTTGTCCCGCCCCGCCCGCGCGAGGGAACCCATGACCGCTCCCAGGTAGAGGCCGTCCGGCAGCTCCCCCTCCCCCCGGCCGGCCGGGCGCTCTTCCGCGGCCGCGGCGGCCGCCCGCTCCAGCAGGAGACCGATGTCCACGCCCAGCAGCGCCGCCGGCGCCAGTCCGAAACAGGAGAGGGCCGAATAGCGGCCCCCGATATCGGGATCGTTCAGAAACACTTCGCGAAAGCGGTGGGCCTCGGCCAGGTCGGCCAGGGCGCTGCCCGGATCGGTAATGGCGAGAAAGTGGCGGCCGGCCTCCTTCTCCCCGAGCCTTTCAGCCGTCCAGTGAAAGAAATATTTCATGAAGGAGAAGGTTTCCACCGTACCGCCCGACTTGGTGGAAACGATGAAGAGGGTTCGGGCCGGATCGAGCGTGTCCGCGAAGGCGAGAACGGCGGCGGGATCGGTGCTGTCCAGCACGGCGACATCCAGATATCCCCCGGCAACGCCGAAGATTCTGCGGAAGACTTCCGGCGCGAGGCTGGATCCGCCCATGCCGAGCAGAAGGGCGCGTGTGTAGTCGTCGGCGCGCACCGCGTTCACGGTCCGCCGAATCCGGTCGACCTTGGCGGGCATGTTGCGCGGGCTGTCGAGCCAGCCCAGGCGGTTGGAGATCTCCGCCGGTGAAGGCTTCCAGAGAGTGTGATCTTTTTCCCAGAGGCGGGCGCTGAAGCGGCGGGTTGCCAGTGCCCGGATGGCCTCCTCGACCAGGGTCCGGCAGGCGACGGATCCGCTCAATCCCCGACTGCGCAGCACGGTCATGCTAACCCTCCTGCAAACTCCGCAACACTCTCGATCCGCGGCGCCTCAGCCCAGCAGTTTTACCGCTGCCGCCGCCACATGGTCCGGGGTGATTCCGAATTTTTCGTAGAGGACCTTCGCCGGGGCGCTGGCGCCGAAGCCGTCCATCCCCACCACCGCCCCGTCGAGCCCCGTGTAACGCTCCCAGCCCAGCCGGATCCCCGCCTCGACGGCGACACGGACCCGGATCGACGGAGGCAGGACCTGTTCCCGGTAGGCGGCCGGCTGCCGTTCGAAGATCTCCCAGGACGGAAGGGAAACGACGCGGATCCGGATCCCCTGTGCGGCCAGCTTTCGGCCGGCGGCAAGGGCAACCGCAACTTCGGAACCCGTGCCGATCAGGATTGCCTGGGGGAGGAGCTGGGAGGACTCCCAGAGGATGTACCCCCCCTTCCCGAGGTTTCCGGCCTGCGCCAGATCCGGTTCGTTCAGGACCGGCAGCGCCTGGCGGGTGAAGACCAGCGCGGTCGGACCTTCCCGGTTGAGCAGCGCGGCCCGCCAGGCCTCGACGGCCTCACGAGCGTCGGCCGGCCGAATGACCGTCAGGTTGGGCACCAGACGCATGCCCATGACCTGCTCGACGGGCTGATGGGTGGGCCCGTCCTCGCCGACGCCGATGCTGTCATGGGAAAAGACATAGATCACCCGCAATCCCATCAGCGCGGCAAGCCGCATGGCGGGGCGCATGTAATCGCTGAACATCAGGAACGTGCCCGTGTAGGGGAGGATCCCTCCGTGAAGGGCCATGCCGCCTGCAATCGCGGCCATGGCGTGCTCGCGGACTCCGAAGTGCACGTTCCGCCCTCCGTAGCCCCACTCGCCGCCGACCGCGCCGTGGCGGTCCGCCGGAGCGTACTCAGGCTTCTGAAAGTCGCCGCACCCCTTGAGCCAGGCCAATACGGAAGGATTGAGGTCTGCCGTGCCTCCCACAAGCTCCGGCAGGACGCATGCGAGGTTCTGCATGACGCTCTCGGAGGCCTTGCGCGTGGCCATGTCCTTGGCCTCCCCGGAATAGTCGGGAAGGGCGGATTCCCATCCCTCGGGGAATTCGCCCTTGATCCGCCGCAGCAATTCAGCGGCCGGACCGGGATTGTCCTTGGCGTAATGCCGAAAGGCCTGCTCCCAGGCCTCCTGCATGTTCTGACCGGCGGGTAGGGACTTTCGGAAATATTTCAGGGCCTCCTCAGGCACGAAGAACGCCGGCTCCTGGGGCCATCCCAGCGCCGCTTTCGCACCCGTCGCCTCCGCCTCGCCCAGAGGCGCCCCGTGGGCGTCGGCGGTATTCTGCTTGCGGGGCGCACCGCACCCGATGACGGTGCGGACGCAGATCAGTGAGGGGCGCCCCTTCTCCTCCCTGGCGGCCCACAGGGCCCGGTCGATGGCGTCCACACTGCCGCCGTCCGGCACGGACTGGACATGCCATCCGCAGGCCTCGAAGCGCATTCGCACGTTTTCGCTCCAGGAGAGGGCCGTCGATCCGGCCAGGCAGACGCGGTTGTCGTCGTACAGAACGATCAGCTTGCCCAGGCCGAGGTGTCCGGCGAGCGAACAAGCCTCGGCCGCGACGCCCTCCATGAGATCCCCGTCGCTGGCCAGCACGTAGGTGAAGTGATCGACGATGGTATGACAGCCCCGGTTGTACCCGGCCGCCAGATGGGCTTCCGCGATGGCCATGCCCACGGCGCTGCTGATCCCCTGCCCCAGGGGGCCCGTCGTCATCTCCACGCCGGGCGTGCTGCGATATTCCGGGTGGCCGGGCGTCCGGCTCCCCCATTGCCGGAAAGACCGGATATCGTCGAGGCTGAGATCGTAGCCGGTCAGGAAAAGCATGGCGTACAGCAGCATGGAACCGTGCCCGGCCGAGAGCACCACCCGGTCCCGGTCAGGCCACTGCGGGTCGGCCGGGTTGTGTCGAAGGTGTCTCGTCCAGAGCGTGTAGGCGATCGCCGCCGCCCCCATGGGCAGGCCGGGATGCCCCGACTTTGCACGCTCCACGGCGTCGACGGCAAGAAAACGGATGGTGTTGATGCACTGCTGCTCGGCATCCAGCGGATCGGACATGCGGCTTCTCCTTTTTGCGTTCGGAAATGTGTCTGTTCGGTATGCCTTTTTATACCATCAGACCCGATTAGACAAGCAGATTGACGGCGCTTGATGGCGGCCGGGAAAATCTTGCTTTTGTGCCCTGAATGGCATAGAAAGTAAGGAATTGTCGAAAGACGCCCCCTGGAAGCAGGCAGCGGGCTTTCGCGGAACAATCAAATGAAAGGGAGGACGCATATGGGAAAATCACTCAAGGGATCGCAGACGGAGAAGAATCTGCTCGCCGCTTTTGCCGGGGAGTCCCAGGCGAGGAACCGCTACACCTATTTTGCCAGCGCCGCCAGGAAAGAGGGCTATGAGCAGATCGCAAACATCTTCATGGAAACGGCGGAGAACGAAAAGGAGCATGCCAAGGTCTTCTTCAAGCACCTCGAAGGGGGAGAGGTCGAGATCGTGGCCGGCTATCCCGCCGGCGTGATCGGCGACACGAAGGCCAACCTCAAGGCCGCCGCGGACGGCGAAAAGATGGAGTGGTCGACCCTCTACAAGAATTTTGCCGGAATCGCCAAGAAGGAAGGGTACGCGGAAGTGGCCCGGTCCTTCGAACAGATCGCCAAGGTGGAGAAGTTCCACGAGGGCCGCTACCGAAAGCTCCTGAAGAATGTCGCGAACGGTGAAGTTTTCAAGAAGAGCCGGAAGGTGAAGTGGCACTGCATCAACTGCGGCTACATCTTCGAGGGCGCCGAACCCCCCAAACTCTGCCCGGCCTGCCTGCATCCGAAAGCCTACTACGAGGTTCTGGCCAGCAATTTCTGAGGACATTCGGCGGGACAAAGGGGAAAACAGAGATGAGAGCAGAGTTCTGAGTCATCCCGAAGAAATCGACAGACCCCGCTGAATCATCGACAGGATCGTAACAGCGCGGCCGGAGCGGCCGCGCCTTTTTGATCACGGATCATTCTACGGTTGATGTGACGCTTGTTCCGTTAACTCCATGTCATGGAAAGGAGAAAATAATGATGAAAAAGCCCCTCCGACTGATTTGCCTTGCACTCATCGTGCTTGCCGTTTCCCTCCCGGCGTTTGCGGCGGACAAGGATCCATACCCCTCGAAGGTTGTCACCCTCATCGTGCCGTTCTCCGCCGGCGGTCCGTCGGATACGGTCGCCCGCCTGCTGGCCCAGGCCATGAGCGCATCGCTGAAGACCCAGGTCATCGTGGAGAATGTGGGCGGGGCGGGCGGCACCATCGGCGCCGCGCGGGCCGCAAAGGCCCGGCCGGACGGCTATACCCTTTTTGTCCACCATATCGGCCATGCCACGGCCCCGACGCTCTATCGCAATCTGACGTACGATCCGATTCGCGACTTCGAGCCGATCGGACTGATCAACGACGGGGCAATGACGCTGGTGGCGAAGAAGGATTTCCCCGCCAAGAACCTGAAAGAGCTGCTCGCGTACGTGAAGGCCAACAAAGACAAGGTCAACATGGCCAACGCAGGAGTGGGCTCCGCCTCGCACCTGTGCGGCATCCTCTTCATGTCCGCGATCCAGACGGACCTGACCACGATCCCCTACAAGGGGACGGGTCCGGCCATGAACGACCTCCTCGGCGGCCAGGTGGATTTCATGTGCGACCAGACCACCAACACGACCGGCCATATCAAAGCCGGCAAAATCAAGGTCTACGGCGTGACCATGAAAAGAAGGGTCCCCTCCCTGCCCGCCGTTCCAACGATGAGCGAAGCCGGCCTGCCGAACTTTACAATATCGGTCTGGCATGCCCTGTACGCGCCGAAAGGCACGCCGAAGCCGATCATCGACAAGCTTTCGAAGGCGCTGCAGGAGGCCCTGAAGGACCCCGTTCTGATGAAGCGGTATGCCGATCTGAGCGCCGAGCCCGTGGCCCGGAATCTGGCCACGCCGGAGGCGCTGCGCGCGCACCTCAAATCCGAAATCGACAAATGGGGGCCGGTCATCAAGAAGGCCGGCGTTTTCGCGCAGTGACATCCGCCTGAGGCAAGGAGAAGGCATCGGTGCCCCTGTTGATCCGCAGTGCAAAGGACTTCTGGACCGGCGGCCTCTACATCGCCTTCGGCTCCGCGGGCCTCATCATCGGCAGAAGCTACGACATGGGGACGGCGGTGAAGATGGGGCCCGCCTATTTCCCCACCATCCTCAGCGTCCTGCTGATCCTGATCGGGGTCATTTCCCTCGTCCGTTCGTTTCTGAAGCAGGGCAGCCCCTTCGGCGCCTTCACGTGGAAGGGGCTCGTCCTGATCACCGCCTCGATTCTCCTGTTCGGGCTGATCGTCCGCGGCGCCGGACTGATCGTCGCGCTGCCCTTCCTGGTGATCGCCAGCTCATTCGCAAGCAGCCGATTCCGCTGGCCTTACGCGCTGGCTTTTGCGGCGGGGCTGACCCTGTTCTGCGTTCTGGTGTTCATCAAGGGGCTGGGGGTGCCGCTTCCGCTCCTGGGATCGTGGTTTGCGCAGTAGTGTGATGTAAAGCGTTTGCATCCATCCTCAGCGTCAAGGGATGCGCTTCTTGAGATTTAAGTCCGGCGTCTCTTTAGAGGGCCCATGGAACTGATCGCCAACATCGGCATCGGCTTTGCGACGGCATTGACGCCGGCCAATCTGCTCTACTGCCTGGCGGGCGTGTTTCTCGGGACCCTGATCGGCGTCCTGCCGGGCCTGGGACCGACGGCAACCATCGCCATGCTGCTGCCCCTCACGTTCACCCTGCCACCGGTCTCCGCCCTGATCATGCTCGCGGGCATATACTACGGCTCCCAATACGGCGGTTCGACAACTTCCATTCTGGTCAATGTCCCCGGGGAAGCGGCCTCCGTGGTCACAACTCTGGACGGCTACCAGATGGCGCAACAGGGCCGCGCCGGCGTCGCGCTGACCACCGCGGCCGTCGGCTCCTTTTTCGCCGGCACCGTCGCCACGCTGCTCATCGCGCTCTTCGCCTCGCCGATGGCCGCGATCGCGCTCAAGTTCGGTCCGGCGGAATTCTTTTCCCTCATCGTTCTCGGCCTTCTCGCCGCGATTGTCCTGTCCAGGGGGTCCCTGCTGCACGCCGTCGGCATGGTCGTCCTGGGGCTTCTTCTCGGGCTGGTCGGCGCGGATGTCAACACGGGCACGCAACGGTTCACCTTCGGAATTCCGCAACTGGCTGACGGAATCGGGTTTGTGGTGGTTGCCATGGGCATGTTCGGCATTGCGGAGATCATTCACAACCTGGAGCGGGAGGAAGTCCGCGCAACGGTCGTGAGCAAGATCACCAGCCTGATGCCGACGAGGGAGGACTGGAAGCGCATGACGGCCCCCATTCTGCGCGGGACCGCGATCGGATCGGCCCTCGGCATCCTGCCGGGCAGCGGTTCCATCCTGGGAGCCTTTGCGGCCTACGCGATCGAAAAGAAAGTCTCGAAGCGCGGAGAGGAATTCGGAACGGGCGCGATCGAAGGCGTCGCCGCCCCGGAATCGGCGAACAATGCCGGCGCCCAGACGTCGTTCATCCCGATGCTCACCCTGGGAATCCCCTCGAACCCGGTCATGGCGCTCATGATCGGCGCAATGATCATCCAGGGCATCCAGCCCGGACCGTCGGTGATCACGGAGCAGCCCGCGCTGTTCTGGGGAATCATCGTTTCCATGTGGATCGGCAACTTCTTCCTGATCGTTCTCAACCTGCCCATGATCGGCATGTGGGTGCGCATGGTCAGCGTGCCCTACCATTATCTCTTTCCGGCCATCCTGGTTTTCTGCGGCATCGGCGTTTTCAGCCTGAACAACACCGAGTTCGACATCTATCTCATGGCCCTGTTCGGCGTGCTGGGATACATCAGCATCAAACTGGACTGCGAGCCCGCCCCCATGCTGCTCGCGTTCATCCTCGGCCCGCTGATGGAGGAGTATATGCGCCGTGCGCTGCTCCTTTCCCGCGGTGATCCCATGATCTTCCTGCGGCGCCCGATCAGCGCGACGCTGCTCACCCTCGGCGTTGTCGCGATCGTCGCCGCGAGCCTGCCGGCATTCTACAAGAAGCGCGAAGAGGCGTTTCGGGAATCATAGCCCAAGCGATCCCATCCCGGTGGGCGTCCTATCCGCGCCGGTTTTCAGGCCGAAAAAATCCGTCCCGGATGTCCGGATTAGGGAGCGGGTGTCGCTGCTCAGTGAAAATCTGATCAAGATATCCTCCCCCTTCATCAAAAAACTCCCTTCCAGATAATCGACCCTGACGCCCGGGAAAATTCGGTGGCCGAGCGGATCCCGTCGAGCAGAACAACCAGGGTTTCGTATCTTTTTTGTAACCTTTCGTGTGCTTTACTGAATTAAAAAGAAGGCGGTTGCCGGCGGATCGCATTTTCGAACCCCCTATACTGAAGAGAGGGATGTTTTTCCCGGTTACAAGAATCATCGCGAGGTCAAGGGTCCACATTTCCCGAGGGACCGGGTTTACCTCCTTCCCGGTCCCACCTCCGATGCGGACGATGAGAAAGGTTGACAGAGAGGAGTTTGAAACAGACCGCGCAACAAACAGCCAATCTCCTGATCTGCACAAAGGAGGCTGGATCAAAATGGGAGCGATTCAGGCATTCCCCACATGCTTTCATCTGGGCCACGATCGCGTCGTAGAGGACATCATCATTTTTAACACAAGGGATTTGATTGAAAGGAGGTAACGGAAAATGGCAAAATTTTTGGTGGTTCACCCGGTTGGCAAGGAATTGACCCTGGAAATCGCTGCGCCCATGGCCAAGGCCATAAAGGCGAATCTCACGGCCGATGCATACTGGATCAGAAGCACCTATGTGCGCGGAGAAGGCAGGCTTTACTGCGAGTGGGATGCAAAAGATGCACAGTCGATACAAAAAATCGTAGATAAAGCAGCACCGGGCTTTCCGACTGAAATCTATAAACTGGAGAATGAGTTCATGGTGCAATCAGAAGACTTCAGATAGATTACAGACAAAGCATGTGAGGCCTGGCAGAGGAAAACACGGCGGTCGTCGGAATCATCAGATCACTGCCGGAGAGGCGATGAGAGGGGGGCTTATTCAAGATACCTGTTTACGGCAGGGTCATTTAACCGTCAGATTATCACCCGGAAAGACGAAAAGGAGGAGAACATGTCGGATCGAATACTCTTTATGGGATGGAACCGTGCGTACGTGGGGCTCGAAAAACAGTCAATGAAAGTATTTCAGAAGGGGCTCGAGTATTTATCCAAGCTGCAAAAGGATGGCCGAATAGAAAGCTACGACATTGTAACCCTTACTCCTCACGGTGGCGACTTGAACGCGTTTGTCATCGTGAGGGGTGAGGGACAAAAGCTTGCGGAAATCCTTAAGGATGCAACGTTTGCGCAAATCGTTTCCGAGGCCAATTTTTGCATACAGGGTTATGGCGTCGTTACCGGCAGCATCGGCACCGGTGCAATCAAAGCCTTGACTCACTGGGCCTCGTATGCCGGCTGATTCATGCCTTCAATGCCGAACGTCATGAACCCGAAACAAGAGGGATTCGGAATGATAAACAATAGTAAGGGCCATGATGAAGTGACGATGTCCATGCAACTGATGCCGTGAATAGGCGGTGCCGACATTCGTTTCGGCTTCGGAGCACTGCCCTTTTGTCCAGCAACTTGTTTCTGTCAAGTGAAAGGAGGGGAAAATGTATCTTTTTGCAACATCGGTATATCCGAACGACAAATCGAGGGAAGTGGTGGATATTTACATGAAGGCGATGACAAAATATCCTGATGATACTGCGGTATCGATCCCCATTGTGACGGTTGGGGTTCATGCAACCCTTGAAGGTATGCAAGTCATAAATATTTATGAGGTGAAGAAAGGGAAGTATGAAGAGGCCCATGCACTTGCCCGTAATAGACTGGCGATGCTGCAAACGATTCCCGGCTACAGATGGAAAATTGATAACTATACGAATCTTGAGGAAGCCTTGAAAACGATAGGTTTGTAACCGGATGCCGGCAACATCATTTCCTGGGTTGGTCAAGGAAGGCAGGGTCGGAAACGGCCCTGCCTTATTGCATGTAACAAATGGTTGTCTATAAAATTTGTTTCTTGACTTTTTAAAGAATCAGGAACACATAAGGACTATATTCAAATAGGGCATCGTCAAAAGGTTAACCACCAACGCCGACCCTTTTTCAGGGTGATGCCATGGATAATTATTGAAACCCCGTATCTCGAAAGAGCGCGGGGTTTTGTGTTTCTGCTACCAAGGTGAATAAATGATCAAGAAGTCGACGATTCACTTTTGGAAAATGCAGGGCGAAGGTGCGTGGGGGATTCAACGAGTCCTCAACATGATCCATGGGTATGTGTACTACACCCTCTACGATCACTACATAGCCTGTGCGATATCTGTTGCGCGAATGTTGAGCCGGTTTCCGAATATTCTCTTTAAAACCGTGATTATCAATTTTTTCGGCAACCGATATCACTGCAAGGTCATCACCCCTGAGAACGCCAGAAAGCTTATCGCTTTGGAAGAAGATGTGGTCCTGCCCACGGAGGAGTCAAAAAAGATTATACCCTGGGAGATAGCCAATAAGATCATCCTGAAACACAAGGATCAGTTGGCCATAGTCGATTGTCCTTGCCGCATTGAAAAGAAAACCGCCGGCAAGAAGTACTGCGAACCCATTCATACCTGCGTCTTCTACGGCAAGGTCGGCGTTGATTTTGTGACATCCCATATGCCGCGAATGAACGGGCATCGGGCAACCAAAGAGGAAGTTCTGAATTTACTGGAGCTGCAGCAAAAGAAAGGCATTGTTTTTACAGCCTGGTTCAAGGATGCGACCGGCTACCGGGCAGGAGTTCTCTGCTGCTGTTGCTCTTGCTGCTGCGCTTGCATGGAAGTTGAATCTCTGACCCGGAAAAATGGCATTCAAGGATTGGCAATGACGGCCCCATCCGGTTACTCGGTTGCAGTTGACATGGAAAAGTGCAACGCATGCGGCAAATGCGTAAAAGCCTGTCATTACAGTGCGATGAAAGTGGTGGAAATTGACGGAAAAAAGAAACTCGGATACTCGGAGGAGTTGTGCATGGGTTGTGGCGTATGTGCAAGCCGATGCCCCAATGAATCAATCTCTCTTGTAGTCAACCCAAACAAGGGTGCAATATTCGATATCGATGCAATGGCGGCGCTATCGAGAAAGGCAATATCCATCGGCCGGTTATGATTGAATGGAGCATGAAAATGAAACCGCAAAGAATCCTGGTAACTTATTTGCTTGTGTTTCCCATTTTTGTGATTCTTTTAGGCATCCTGATGCTGTCTTCGTGGACGATAGAGAGATTTCATCTAAAAAAGCTGGTCCCGATAAGGGACAAAACATGATGCGCATTGCAACGTTTGGTAAACTCAACAACGTTACCCCTAACCTTCTGGAGTCAACCATGAAAAGGACTTGCCGGAAGGTGCCGATGTGAAGCCTCCAGAAAGACGACTGCCTTTCTGGGGGTGTCTGTGTGGTTTACACGAAAAGACAATCCGGACATTTCTGTACCATTCAGAAAGGAGGCACCAACTTGGTTATCATAAGTCAGGAGGCGTTCCCTCCGAAAAGTGCGAATGAAATGGGCAAGATTTTTTTGAAGTCACCACCTCTTCCTGCATTCATTACGATGAAAGGGCCCTACGTGAGCTTCGAGGTAGGTGTGGGCATCAAGATTATAAGTATATACGAGTTTGACCAGTCCAAGATGAAAGAAGCGCTGGAAGTTGTCAGCAACCGTTATGTGGATTATTTTGAGGTGCCCGGCTTCACCTACGCAATCGAGATGTGGCAGGAACCTGCGGAAGCTCTCAAACTGATCGGGTTAGGTTAACAAATCCCGGGAACACAAACGAACCATGTCCAGACAGGTCATCGTCAAAATGCTAACAACCAGTGCAGACCCTTTCTCAGGGTGATGCCATGGAGACATGATTGAACCTCCATGCTTTCAATTGAGAGCTGAGTTTTGTGCTTTTGATTGCTGTGTCAGGAAACCAACCCACTTCAAGGTGGACAAGCGTCGGTTCGGGAAGAGAGCGTGTAGGAGAATATGAGGGGTCAAACGATCAGCTTCGTCAGCCAAGGCCTAAAGCTCTCCGCCTGGTTTTTCCTGCCGGAGGAGATCGCACGCCCGCCGGTGGTGGTGATGGCGCACGGGTTCGGGGCGACCCGAATGCTGGGGTTGCGGCCCTTCGCCGAACGCTTCGTCATGGCCGGGCTCGCCTGCCTCGTGTTTGACTACCGGAACTTCGGCGACAGCGAGGGCGAACCGCGCAACCTGATCAGCCCGCGCCGTCACGTGGAGGACTGGCTGGCCGCCATCGACTTTGCCGCAACCCTACCGGAGATCGACGGCATGCGGATCGGACTGTGGGGGACCTCCTTCTCGGGGGGCCATGTGCTGATGGCGGCGGCCGATCGTCCGGTGGTGAAGGCCGTGGTGTCGCAGGTTCCGTTCGTCGACGGACTCGGCGTGGTGCTTTCCACTCCGCCACTTTTCAGCCTCAAGGCAGTCGGCCACGGTCTTCTCGATGCTCTGGGCAGTATCGTCGGCCACCGGCACCTTGTCCCTGTCGTGGGAACCCCCGACGAGTTTGCCCTGCTCAACAAGGAAGACTGCCTGCCGGGGTATCTGTCGCTGATTCCGGAGGGCTATAAGTCGGACAATCGCGCCCCCGTGGCCATCTCTATCCTCCTCTCCGCCTACCGCCCCATTTCCCGTGCACCTGGGATCGGTTGCCCGGTGCTGATGATTGCGGCGGAACAGGATTCTCTCATCCCGTTCAAGGGTGTTGAGCGGTGTGCGTCCAAGATACCCAGAGTGAAGATGGTTTCGTTGCCGGTCGGGCACTTCGATGTCTACACCGGCGAGTGGTTTGCGAGGGTATCGGCCATGGAGGCGGAATTCCTGGTGGAGCAGCTCCTGTAAATCAAATAGATGTGAAACATCGGGAACAGATAGGGCCCCGGAAAGCATATCCGATTCGATAGATGCATTTGAATAGTGCGAGGCCGATGTGTTTCTGAAACAGGCGAAGGAAGCGCTGGCGTCTTTATGGTAACACCCATATTATCTTTCGGTTCATTAGGCGATGATGCAGGGAGGCATTGATGGATTCATCAGGGGGCTCGATGTTTCGGTTAATTCAGAGATCGAATGGAAGAACCGCTGCGGCAAAATGATAATAGTATCTCATAAATCTTAGGATGGTTGCAAAAGGATTCTCCATGAATGCGGCGCCGACGGATGGGTGGACAGAACAAAAAAATCTCTTCTGGAACTGGATTGACCGTACGGTTGTTGCTTCGGAAAAAACGATCATCGATTGCATTCAGGATTGAGCCTGCACAATGTACGAAAAGATTCTTTCCCGAAATCCGTTGATGGTCTCCCTTCCCCGGCGAGAGATCAGCCGCCTGATCGCGACCCTTCGTCAGCTTGAATTCCCCTCGGGAGTCGTCCTCTTTCACGAGGGCGACCATGGAGACCGGCTCTACTTCATTCTGGAGGGCCAACTGGAAATCATCAAGTCCCTCGGCACACCGGACGAGCACCTGCTCAACATCTGTCCCGCCGGCGATTGCGTGGGGGAGATGTGCCTGCTCGATCCCGATCGGTTGAGGACCGCGAGCGTTCGCACGGCGTCGCCGGTGAGGCTGTTGGAGATGACACAGGCCGACCTGGATTCGCTCCTCCACGAGCATCCCTCCGTCGGTTACGCGATGGCGCGGCTGCTCAGTCAGCGCCTGCATGCCTCGGAAACGAAAATGTCCATGGAGTTGAACGCGAAGAATCGCCAACTGTCTCAAGCCTACGCCCACCTTCAGTCCCTGCTGCCCCAGCATGCCCTTCCCCCGGATCCCGGCATCGAGGGTCACGCGACACCCGGCGCCCGGAAGGGTTCCAAGATGGCCGGGAAGAACCGGGAGATTCGGCAGGCCATTTACCGCTCGAGCCTCAGTCCGATTCAAATCGAGACGCTCGGGCGCTTTCGCATTCGAAGAGGGCTGACGGTCATGGAAGAGCGGGAGTGGGACGGTCACCTGCCGAAGCTTCTCCTGAAGGCTATTGTCGCCCACGGATCGCACCAGGTGCCCAAAGACCAGCTCATCGAAGCCCTTTGGCCGGAAACGGCGCCCGGGCAGGGAGAGATGAATTTCAAGATCACCCTGCACCGCTTGAGAAAATCCATTGAACCCGGCATGGAAAAGACCTTCGGGTCTTCCTATGTCCACCTCAAGGCGAATTCGATCTGCCTGGACGAGGAACTCTGCAAAACGGACTTCGACGATTTTCAGACCCTTTCCCGCCGGGGTGAACAGAAGGAAAGGGCAGGTGATATCGGAGCGGCCCTTCTCCTCTACAGCGGCGCCGTCGATCTGTACCGGGGCGACTTCCTTTCCGAAGAGCTGTACAGTCCCTGGATCGACGCAAAGAGGAATGAATTGAGGAAGCGATACACGGATCTTCTGTATCGGATCGCCGATATCCAGGAGAAGCGGGGCACTTCAAAGGTTGCGATTGACTGCTACGTGAAGATCATCCGGATCGATCCTCTTTCAGAGCAGGTTTATCAGAGGCTCATGACGCTTTACGCGAACCGGGGCAAACGCACGGAAGCCATCAAGGTCTACCATGATTGCCGGAAGGCGCTCCGGGAAGGGCTGGAAGCGGAACCCGGCAGACTGACGACATCCATATACAATAAGATCCTGGAAGGCGCGTAGCTCCCGGAACCGCAAATCAACGGACACCGTCCCGTACCACGCCGCGTCATTCATCGAAACCACATCATTATTAAATACTTGCCATAATCTGAAAAGCGAAAAAAGCAGAAGGTTCTGTAACTTTTTCGTAACCATCCCCGTGTTCTATTTCAGGCCAAAGAAGTGAACAACCAGGCGGAGAGAAAGAGGAAACATTTAATCATACCTTCTGAATCCATGAAAGGAGAGAGAAAAATGAATCTTCAACAGAATCTTTCGAACATCGAGGCGGAAACACTCAAACAGATCGAGGAGGCGGCACGCGATCGGGATGTGCGCAGGATTTTCAACAGCACAAAGACTCTGGAGGAAATCGAAAAAAGAAAAAGACTATTGATGTTCTTTAATAGGATCACGCGACCACAATACGAAAGCGTTGATGTCTGCGGGATTTGACGTATGAAAACGTTTCCGACATCGGCGCATCTTCGAAGTACCGAAGAGAGCAAAATTCCGATCTTTCCCCTGCCCGGTTATTGGCGTTAAATGTTTGCCCCTTAAATTGAAGGAGAACACCATGAGAAGGAGTTTCCGAAAAGTGCCGATACGAAGCCGCCAAATGGCAAACGATGCCCATTTGGAAACATGGAAGATCGGGGTTGGCATTCAACACAATCGGGTAGGAGGCGGGGTCACCCCCGCCGTCCTCCCACACCACCGGACGTGCGGTTCCGCATCCGGCGGTTCATTGAACACACTGGAGTCGTCGCGTTGTATCGAGCAGCGACACCAGACCCAAA
>JAXDBM010000037.1:0-25262 GCA_034678725.1 Syntrophales bacterium
GTCGCCCTTTTTTTCCGCAACGGTTTTGATGCCGTTCAGGTCGGAGCCCGCATCGGACTCGGCGCATGCCAAGCCGCCGATGCAGTCGCCCTTGATGACGGCGGGAAGATACTGGCTGCGCTGATTCGGTGTTCCAAACATCTTCAGGGGTGTCCCGTAAGCGGTCGCGCTGGACATCGCGGCAAGAAATGTGGACGGGCAGGCCTTTGCCAGCGCCTCCGCGGCGACGGTAAAGCCGACGATGTCGTCGCCGAGCGCAAGATCCAGATACCCGGCACCGGCCAGCTTCCGTAAATTGGCCTTCATCATTTCGGCGACCTTGTCCTTAGGGTTCTGCTCGAAGAGAGCGGCCGTTGGCGCAATCGCCTCCTGGCAGAAGGCCCCGATCACCTTTTTGGTGTTTTTTTGTTCCGCAGTGAGTTCATAGTTCATCATGGCCGTTCATTCCTTTCCTTACATCATCATGACCCGGGCGACGATCATCCGCATGATATCGGATGTCCCCCCGCCCAGTTGGCCGAGCTTCGCGTCCCGCAAACCGCGCTCCACGGGGTATTCATGAATATAGCCGTAGCCCCCGAAGAGGTCCACGGCGGCGGAGGACATCTCGAAGCCCCGGTCGCCGACGTACATCTTGTTCACGGCCGCCAGGAGTGGGTTCAGGGCCACGCCGTTGTCTTTGGAGGCGGCCACCCGGTAGACGGCCAGTTTGGATGCTTCGAGGGTGACCTTCATGTCGGCGATACGGTTCTGGATGGACTGGAATTCCCGAATGGGCCTGCCGAAAGCGAAGCGCTGGTTGGCGTAACGGGCGCAGTTTTCGATCATGAACATCATGCCGCCGACAAAGGGGGACAACAGCGTGCTCCGGTCCCACTCCACGCCGGCCAGGGCAATGTTCCAGCCGTTGCCTTCGCCGCCCAGACAGTTCTCAACGGGCACCTCGCAATCCTCCAGGTAGACCTCGGAGGTCGTGGAGCATTTGCAGCCCATCTTGTGCATGGGGTTTCCCGTGGAGATGCCCGGATAGTCGCGCTCCACGACGAAGGCCGTGATGCCCTTGTGCCGCTTCGCCTTGTCGATGGTGGCGAAAATCACGAAGACATTGGCCAGAGGGGCGTTTGTGATAAAGGTCTTCGAACCGTTCAGGATGTACTTGTCCCCTTTCTTGACGGCGGTGGTCGTCAGGGCGCCGGCATCGGACCCGCAGCCGGGCTCGGTGAGCCCCATGCAGCCGATCCACTCGGCGCTCGCGAGTTTGGGAAGGTACTTGCGCTTCTGCTGGTCGGTGCCGTGTTGCATGATGTCGGCGCCGCAGAGGTACGTGTGGGCGCCCCAGGCCAGGGTGTGCCCACCGTCCACGCCGGCGTGCCCCATGGCCTCTCCCGCCAGGCAGCAGGTTACGAAATCCGCGCCCGATCCGCCGTACTCTTCGGGGTAGGGAAGCCCGAGGAGTCCCATGCCCGCCATCTTCCGGAATATCTCCATATTGAATTCTCCCTTCAGATCCGCCTCTTCGCAGAGCGGTGCGATTTCCTCCTTGGCGAAACGGTAGACCGTTTCCCGGAACATTCGCTGTTCATCGGTAAATGTGAAATCCATGTTCAAATTCTCCTCATGTTCTGTTGTTGTTCAAAGCGACAGGCCGCGGGCGTCGATCCGGTGACAGCGGTTCAGGGATGACCGCAGATCCTGCTGATCACGGGTATCGGGGCATACGGCACGGTCAGCCCTGATCCCGAATCGTTCGGCGCCGGGCCGCATGGACCGGCGCCGCGGATCGCGGATTTTCCGAAGGGCAGCCGGGCCACCGCCTAACGGGTCCCCATGATTTTCCGGGCCTCATCCGTCGTCGCCGGCTCCCGGCCCAGGGAGGCCGCGACTCTCACGCACCACTCCACCTGCTCGTAGCTCCCCTTGGCCAGCTCACCGTTCGGCATTCGGGTATTGTCCTCCATGCCGACGCGCATGTTTCCGCCCAGCATGCAGGACATTATATTGGCGGGGAACTGTTCGATGCCCACGGCGCAGGTGGTGAAGTTGGCGCCGGGCGGCAGTGCGTTCTTCATGGCGATCATGACCTCGGGACGGAATTTCTGGCCGCCCGTGACGCCCCAGACGAAATTGAAGTTCATCGGGTCGGTGAAGAAGCCCTGTTTACCGATAATCAGGGTGTTGTCGATGCCGCTCAGGTCGTAGCACTCGATCTCGGGCTTGACTTTGTTCTCCTCGAAGGCCTTGCCGAAATCCTGCAGCATGGTGAAGGTGTTGTCGAAGATGTAGTCGAAGAAGATCATGCCGGTGTTCCGGTCCACGATGCTGAAGTTCATGCTGTTGGTATTATAGGAGGCCATCTCCGGTTTGACGGCCACAATCTGCGCCAGGCGCTGCTCCGGCGTCTTGAAGATGCCCACGGCGGAGCTGAGGCAGACGAGCAGGTCCGGATTCTTCTGTTTGATGGCGTCATAGACCGCCTGGATCCGGTCGATCTCGTGGGTCGGCTGGCCGTCGTCCGTCCGGGCATGGACATGGACCATGGCAGCCCCCGCCTGACGGCACTTGTAGGCCTCTTCGGCGAACTCCTGGAGCGTGTAGGGCACGCTGGGATTGTTGTTTTTCATGGTCGCCGCGCCGGTCAGCGCCGCGCAGATAATCACCGGATTGCTATCCTTTGCCATAACTTCCTCCTTCTCTTGATTTGATTCGTAAAGGCGATCCGCCTTTTACCCGTCCTGAATTCCCTATGCCGGCTCAAAATGATCCAGATCCAGCAGGGTATGGGTCGTCTTTTCCGCGAACACCGCTTTGACCCTCATGCCGACGTGTACGTCCTTGAAATCGACGCCTTCGACGATATGCGTCAGGGGTGTATCCGCTCCCTCGAGTTTGATCTGCCCCAGGATGTACGGAACCTTCTTGGGCAGGTGCCTGCCCGGGTAGCGAACGATGGTATAGTTGACGAGCTCACCCTCGGAACCCAGTTCGACCCAGTTCTCGTCGATTTTCGTCTGGCAGATGTGGCAGTATTCCCGGGGCGGCACGAAGGTCTTCTCGCATTTGGGGCATTTGAGCCCCATGACTTTCTTCCTGTCCCTGAGTGCAATGATGAACTTCGAGCCCAGTCTCCCCACAAAATACTGGTTGGGCAGGGCCATCTTTCCTTCAAAGACGAAGCAGTGGGTCGTATCTTCCTTTTTGCAGGTCATTGTGTTCATGACGTTTCTCCTCTCTATTGATCCAGTTCGAAGTAGAGCAGATCCGTGAAGGTGCCCTTGGTCTCCTTCGCCCAAACCGGACGCACCCGGTCGCCGACCTTCAACCGGGCCAGATCGTCCCGCTTGATGTCGAAGCAGAACGCCTCCTGGGCGCTTGCGTTGTCAAGCAGAATCCAGCACATCGCATAGGGAGTTTCCCGGACTGCACCCGTCAGGGGATCGGGGCTTGCGAAGTAGACGATGTCAGCGGCCGTGATCGTTCCCTTCGGACCCAGTTCCACCCATTCGTTGCACCGAACGCGGCAGAAGGCGCAGATCTCGCGCGGCGTGATCTGCGTCCGGCGGCATTTGGGGCACACATTGGCGAGGAATTTTCTTTCCTTGAGCCCTTTGAACCACATACCGTAAACGGGTCCGGTTGCGAAGCGGCAATCGATGGAGTTGGTGACCTTGATCGTGATGAGCTCCTCTGCTTCACCGGCCTGAGCGTTGGGATCGACGAATTTGGTGAAGAAGCGCGACGTCGCCGCAGCCGCCATCATGTCCCCGTCGATCTTGACCTGACCGGAGGTGAAGGCCGTCTCGCCGGAGATCGTCCCGAGCATCATGCCGACATAGGTCTCGGCCGGCATCGTCATCGTGACGGTCAGGTCCTTGGCGAGCCCTTCCTTCACGGCACATTTGCCGTCCCGAATGGCGATCGTCCACCGGCCGCCGCCCTCGCCGGTCAGGTCGTAACCGATCTTCATTTCGACCCCGGCCGCCTTGTCCGGGCGGAAGCGCTCCTCGATGGTCGCGATGATGTCTTTCGCGGTGACTTCCGATTTCTTCTCCGGCGCCTTGTACTGGACAAATACCTTGGGAAGGAGCGTCATCAGGACCCGCGGATCGCCGACAACGCGAAGCTTGCCCGAGGTCAGAGCCTCGATGGCCGCGATCTTGCCCAGCGTGACGCCGATGAAGGTCTCCGCATCGGCGGCATGAACGCTCATCTTGCAGCCCGTCAGTTCACCCGATACCTCTTCCACCTGGATCGTCCCGTTTTTGATGTGGACTTTCCACTTCCCGCCCCCGTCTCCCTTGCATTCGTATCCGATGACGATGTCGACATCCTTGGCCTCTTCGGGCTTGAAGCGTTTCGGCATCGTGTTGAAGATATCCGCTACGGTCGTTCCAAAAAATTCAGTCATGATCAACCTCCTACCAGTCCAGGTCTCTTTCGAGCATCATCAAAACGGTCCACAGGGTGCCGCCGAAGCCGGACGCCAGGGCGTGCCTCACCGGCCTCTTGATCTGGCATCCGCCGGCATCGCCGCGGATCTGCAGCGCCGCAAAGGCCGGCCGCAGCATGGCCGTGGCACCAATGGGATTGCTCGCGATCACGCCGCCGGAGGGATTGAGCGGAAGCTTTCCGTCCAGATCGAACTCCCCCTCCTCCAGCATGCGAAGATGCTCGTCCCCCTTGAGAAGCAGGAATTGCCGCGTCCAGTCGAGACCCCACCAGGCGGAGGGATCGTACATCTCAAAGACGTCGAAGTATTCCACCGGGTCCTTGATCCCGTTGCGATCGAAGAGCTTTCGGGCTGCGTAGTGATGCGTCATCTCCGGCTTCTCAAAGGCGTAGAGGTTGGACATGTTCTCCTCCCGGTGGACCGTGATGTGGTCACGGATCCAGACGGGCTTCTTGCAGATCTTCCTGGCCCTCTGCTCATGGGTGAAGATCATCGCGCAGGCCCCGTCCGACTGGGAGCACATGTGGATCAGTCGAAGTTCGCCGACGAGCTGCGGGGAGGTCTTCATCAGGTCCTCCGCCTGCTCATACTCCAGACCGAACCGCCGGTGCGCCCGCTCGTTGAGCATTGCGTGCTTGTCCATCAGGATCCGGTATTTCATGGCCGCCTTCCTGGCGCGCTCCTCGCCGAATTCATCGATCATCATCCCGGCGGTCGTCCCCGTGAGCGCCCCGGTCTGAATGTTCCGGAACCACAGGGGATCAGCCATGTTCGTGATGCCGCCCGTTGTGTTGCCCTCCTGAAGCTTCTCGAATCCGATCGCCAGGACCGTGTCGTAGAGCCCCGAAGCGACCAGGTTGTCGGCGGCGCAGACCATGGTCGCCCCAACGGTCCCGCCGGTCGTGATCCGGTACTCGTCCTTGCCGTAGGCGCCGCTGCCCAGAACATGCCACATGTCGGGCTGGAACTGCATCTCGAAGAGCTCCATGTTGCCGTGCACGACGCAGTCGATGTCGTCCAGCGTCAGGTTGGCGTCCGCCAGGGCCGCGCGGACCGCCTCGTGGATCATCTCCGGCTGGTTCTGGTCCTCTTTATGACTGGACAGGCTCGTCATCCCGATGCCGACGATGGCCACGTTCCGGTTCTTCTTGTGGGCTTTTGCTGGTTTTGCGTTCTGTTTCTTCATGGTCTGTCCCCCTATGCCTCGAGAATTAAAACCGAATGGAATTGCCCCGCCGGTCCGTTCGTGGATTGGGCAACGGCGCACTTCACATCGGGAACCTGCATGTCGCCAGCCTCACCCCGGAGCTGCAGGGCGGCATTGGCGGCCCGATACAGTCCGGAGATGATGACGGGATCACCGGCCAGCATGCCGCCGGAGAGGTTGACCTTGTATTTGCCGAGACCGGCGTCGTCGATGAACCGGGCGCCCCGGCCGTCTTCGCAGAATCCCAGGCCTTCCAGCCACATCGGCTGCTGATAGGCGTAGGCATCCATGACTTCCACGAGGTCGACGCTCTTCTTCGGATCCCGAATGCCGGCCTTCTTGTAGGCGCGTTCGGCCGCGCCCTTCAGAGCAAAGTTGCCGGCCAGGTCGCGATCGCCGAAGAAGAAACTGTCCATGCAGTTGGCGAAGCCCGTGAGCCAGACGGGTTTGTCGGTGAATTCCTTCGCCCGCGCCTCCGATGCCAGCAGCATCCCGACGGCGCCGTCGGAAACCGGATACGCATGAAGCGTACGGATCGGATCGCAAAGCATCGGGGAAGCCTTCACCTTGCCGGCTTCGATGATTTCCCGGCAGTTCGCATAAGGGTTCCGCGCCGCGCACTGCCGCGCCCGGACGACGATTCGCGCCAGGTGGTCTTCCGTCAGGCCGGACTTGGCCATGTAGGCGCGCGCCTGCAGGGCGGCCGCGTTAAGGTAGTCCAGCCCCAGGGCCCGTCCGTAGAAGGGGTCGAATCCCATGTTGGAAATCAGGTCACGGCTTTCGGGCTGGGATTCCTTGCAGTGCCCCATGACCAGGACGAGGTCCTCATGGCCGGAGAGGATCTGCGCCATCGCATACCCGACGGCGTTGAGCCCTTCCTGCGCCATCTTCTCCTCCGCGCGGTACTGCGCGCCCAGGACATCAGCGACGCCGTTGTTGGAAATGGTCCGGGCGTCAAAGAAATCGTCGGAACAGCTGACGATGGACCGGACCCCCGTTTCCGAATCGAAATCGAATCCCACCTGGGCCTGCAGGTCTTCGAGAACATCCAGGAGCATGCCCTGAAACCGCTTGTACCAGAGATCGGAATCACACTTGTGTTGGGCGACAGCACAGATCGCCACTTTTCTTCCAGCCATAAACATCTCCTTCCTTTCAGCAATTGTCTCCAAACAGCGGCATGAAATCCGTTTTCCGCCCTTCCGGGACACAGATATCTATCATGCGGCGCTCTTCCATCGTGTTACGCTAGTTGAATCCGGTTCAAACCGGACTGTTTCCGGTAAAACCCCCCCGCGAAACCGTTCTGAAAGTCGCCGTTGCGAATCGCCGCGAGGATGGCGTCCCGGTTTCTGACGCTCTCGACCTCCACCCATCCCCGCCCGCAGGCGAGACGGTCATGGGAGTCGTCCGCGGCCACCTTTGGGCATTGGATTTCAGCGATATCGAACTGGGGGGTGTAGAATCCGTGATGGGTCACCTCCAGGGCATCCAGTGGATAGCGGGCGGTGACCTCTCTCATGCAGTCGATGGTTTTTCTAACGGGGAGGTCGTAATCCGCCGGATGATTGAAAATGTGAAGAACCTCGCGGTCTCCTTCGATCCGGTTGACGTGCACGTACCCCTTGCTGCAGAGAACGGTCAGTTCGATTCCGAAAAAGAGGACGAGGTCCGATTTCACCTGACCGATCATGTCGGCGTAGGCGGGCTTCAGGAGGTGATCGTGATCCGTGAAGGCAAGAAAATCGAACCCGAGGGCGGCGTAGGCATCGGCCACCTCCTGGGGCGTCATCGTGCCGTCCGAAAAGGTCGTGTGGGTGTGAAGCTGGCCCTTCAGAATCATGGTCAACCTTTAGAGGATCTCACCAAAGCGCCATGCAGGAAAACGTTGATGATTCCCTCGATGAACCGCTGATGTCTCGTCTCGTTCAGCTTTTCATTTCCGAGAATCATGACGGACAGGAAGGTGTCGATCGACCCCAGAAAAAGATAGGTCAGATAATTGGCGCGAATGTCCTTTCGAAGGACCCCCTGCTGCTGCCCGTCCAGCATGATGTCCTGGCAGAGCGAAAACAGTTTGTTGAATTTGTCCTTTCCCTTCGAATCGGCGTGATAAACGAACCCCCGGGAAACCTCGGTGACGTAAATGGAAATCTGGCTGGGTTTCTGTTCATAGACCTTCAGGATGTAGCGGATGATCTGGACCAGCTTTTCTTCCGTGGTCAGGTCGCTCTTCCTGAGCATCTCCAGTTCGCCGTAGTAACCCGTCCACCAGTCTTCCACAATGGCGTCAAAGAGTTTTTCCTTGTTTTCAAAGTAGTGGTAAACCAGCCCGTAAGACATGTCGGCCGCTTTGGCGATATCGGCCATGCGGGTGCTGGCATAGCCCTTGGCGCTGAAGACCTTCAGAGCAGCCTCGATGATGATTTTTTCCCTCTCTGTTCGATCCATGGCGCGACGAATAGCAGATATTGATTGACATGTCAATCAATATCTTTGAAAAGGTATCCCTGACGCCGGCGGTCCGGCGAATGCGGGTGGAGCGCGGGAATTTACCGGCCGGGTTAAGGCTGCTTCTTCCCCCCGTCTCCGATCAGGGGCAGGACCCGGTCGATGCGGAAATAGACGAGAAACCGCGATGCCGGTGATGCGGTTGCCTTCGCTTCGGGGCTTTTATGGCGCTTCAGCTCCGCGATGAGCGGGCTGTCTTTTTCCTCACCGGTTTGGGTGAGATAGAGGCGCTTCCCCACGTATTTTTCCCCCTCCTCCTTGAACAGATAAGCCGCACTCGGGTTGGACTGGAGGTTCCGGTGGGACAGTCGGTCCTGCATGATGAAGGCGACGGTTTCCCCGTCGATGAAATGGGGCCGGCCGTAAACCGCGGCGTTCACCCTACCCTCGCCGTCCGCCGTGGCCAGAATACCGAGCCCTTTCTTTTCCTTGAAATAATCGTCAAGATTCATATCGATGGATCTCCTTTTCGTCAGTTTCCGCCCCGGGCCGGAAGGGTCGCCTCGTAGCCGCTGTCCGGCGGCAGGTCCGGCTTCGACGCCGCCTGCCGGGAAAGCTCGTCGCAACGCTCGTTTTCCACCGTTCCGGCATGACCCCGCAACCATGAAAAGTTGACATCATGCCGGTCGCAGAGATCGAGCAACTGCTGCCAGAGATCGGGATTGCGAGCCGGGTCGGTCTTGTTCCGTTTCCAGCCGCTGGCCTTCCAGCGTTTTACCCAGCCTCGGGTCATGGCGTTCGCCAGGTACTGGGAATCCGTATAAACCGTGACCGCGCAGCGGCCCTTGAGGGCGCGGAGTCCGGCGATGGCCGCCATGATCTCCATGCGGTTGTTGGTGGTCAGCCGGAAACCACCGGACAGCTCCTTCCGGTGACCCCGGTAAAGCAGGACGGCCCCGTATCCGCCGGGTCCGGGATTTCCGAGGGCCCCGCCGTCTGTGTACAGGGTCACCGTTTTCACCGCTCCCGTCATGCGGAGTCCGCCTGCGGAAGAGCACCCAGCAGCGGTTTCAGCCCCGGGAACCAGGCCTGATCGCCCTTCCATTCGTATGTGATGGTGTCGATCCGGAGTTTTTTCAGCTTCTCCTCGACCGCCGGATCGGCCTTCTCCGGGAGGACGAGAACCAGGCGCAGGGGTTGCGGCAGCCTGAGGCTGTTGAGCAGGAGCCGGGTCGCTCCGGAATAGACGCTGGCCGGAGAGCCGAAGGTCCTGACCTGGAAGACGGCCGTGATTTCCTTCCGGGCGTTGGTGATGAACAGATCGTGAAAGTCGTCATTCCCGACCTTGAAGCCCTGGCGCCGCAGAGATTCCGACAGATCCCCGACGACCAGGCCGTGGTCGCACTCGGCGCCCTTGTCCTTCTCGATGTCGCAGTAACGTTCCCCCACAAGGGTTTCCCGGAATTCGATCTGGTGGAAGGGCATTTCCATCTGCGGGGACCGCGCCGAGGCCATGACCTTGATCCTGTCCACCTTGCGGATGAACTGGGTCACCTGCCGGACAAGACGGGGTGACTGCAGGGCGCCGATCACGGCCACGGGCGTTTCCGCGTCGCCCTCCTCCATCATCTCCCAGACCCCCCGGTAATGGTCCGCAAAGAGGGACTTGCCGACACCTTTCCGGCTGCCCCCGAGTTTGCCGCGGTGAACGACGAAGATCCGCCCCGCAAGATCCCGGGCCAGCGCGCCGCCCATGCGACGGTCCACGCCCCGCACGGGAAAATTGATTTCACAGGTGATCGGGATCGTCGCATCCCGCTTCGGCTGAACGGTGCCGAAGGCGTTCCAGTAGCGGCCTTCCTCCGTTTTCCTGGAGAGGAACCAGATCCCGAGGCGGCCGGACCAGAGCACGCGGGCTTTCACGCTGGCCCCGGGGTGGCCCAGAGAAACCGGGATCTTGTCATCCGCAAAAGGACGGAAGCTTTTGACGAACTGCCGCTGGCACCTCCGGATGATCTGCTCATCCTGGACGATTTTCAGCATCGTGGACCCCCTGGAACCGTTCTTACCAGAAAACCGCTTCTTAATCCAGCCGCTTCCGGAATCTACCGATCGCTCCGGCAAAAACGAACAGGCCGAGGACCGTCAGGCAGACATACTGGGGCCAGAGTACGCCCATGCCCACCCCTTTGAGGAAAATGCCGCGGATGATGACCAGAAAGTACCGCAGCGGGTTCAGATAAGTCAACCACTGAACGGCCTCGGGCATATTCGCGATGGGAAAGACAAAGCCGCTCAGCATGAAGAAGGGAAGGATGAAAAAGAAGGTGGTCATCATGGCCTGCTGCTGGGTCGACGAGATGGTGGAGATGAAGAGCCCGATGCCCAGCGTGCTGAGCAGAAACAGGCAGGCGGCCAGGAAGAGCAGCGCGGCGCTGCCCGCCAGGGGGACCTCGAACCAGAGGATCGCCAGGGTGGTGACCAGAAGCATCTGACCCAGGGAGATGAGGATGTAGGGAATGGTTTTCCCCACGATGAGTTCGACGGGCCTCAGGGGCGTCACGATCAACTGCTCCATGGTCCCCGCCTCCTTTTCCTTGATGATGGCCATGGAGGTAAAGAGAAGCGAGGTGAGCATAATCAGAAAGGCCACGATGCCGGGGACGAAGAAATTCTGGCTGTCCAGGTTGGGGTTGTACCAGGCGCGGATCCGGGCGTCGGCCCTGCCGTAGTCCAGGCGCCGCGGATAGAGCTCGCGCATGATCTGGCGGTTCAGCCGGTCCAGAACGGAGACCGCGTAGGCAATGCGGACGGAGGCCATGTTGCTCATGCTGCCGTCGGCCAGGACCTGGATGTCGGCGGTTTCCCCCCGGCGGATTCTCTCTCCGTAGTCGGGCCCCACCTTGACGGCCAGGTCGACCTTGCCCTCGAGAAGGAGACGGTCCGGCTCCCGCGGGTCCGCGGCATGATGGGTGATCCGGAAAATCCGGTTGGCCTGAAAGGATTCCGCGAGCATCCGGCTTTCCCGCGTGCGGGACTGGTCCAGCAGGACCACGCGGATGTCCCGAATGTCGTAGTTGACCACGTAACCGAAAACCAGCAGTTGAATGATGGGCGCGATGATCAGAATGGGCCGGTTTTTCCTGTCCCGGAAGAGCTGAATGAATTCCTTGCGCACCAGTTCGCGGATCCGGATCCGGTTCATCTCAGAGCCCCTCCCGCTTCATTACCATGACGTTCGCTGCCGCCAGCAGCAGCAGCATTCCCGCCAGGACCAGATAATTCGGCCACATCTGGGCGAGGGCGAGGTTCTTGAGATAGATGCCGTTCAGGATTTCGATGTAATAGGTCGCCGGCACGATGCCCGTCAGGAGCTGGAGCGCCCTGGGCATGTTGACCACCGGAAACACGAAGTTGGACAGGAGCAGTGAAGGGAGGTAGGTGATCATAACCGCCATCTGGTTGGCCACGAGCTGCGATTTCGTGACCACGGAAATCAGCAGGCCCAGCATCAGCGCGACCAGGATATAGACGGCAGAGGCCAGGATCATGAGCCAGAAGCCGGCCTTCATGACGACGCCGAAGAGGGCCTGCCCCATGAGGACGGCGATGAGCACGTCCGCCAGCGCGATGAAGAAGTAGGGGATCGCCTTGCCGATCAGAAGTTCGTTTCCCGTTACGGGGAGGGAGCGGATCGTCTCCATGGTCCCGTTCTCGTACTCCCGGGCGATGACCAGCGAGGTCAGCATGGCGCCGACGATCATGATGATGACGGCGATGATGCCGGGGATGATGAAGTTCCGGCTCTCCAGATCCTCGTTGAACCAGACCCGGATGCGGCCTTCCACGGGGGGGTCAATTCTTTCCATCCCCTGGCGGCGGAGGAACTGGGTGAGCATGTCCCGGTTGTACCGCTCCACAAACGCGTTGACGTACCCCCGGGCGATGCCGGTGAAATTCGGATCGCTGCCGTCCAGAAGGATCTGCATCGGCGCCTCTCGGTCCGCCCGGATGTTTTCGGTCCAGTCCGGGGGGATGACGACGGCCAGCGTGGCACGCCCGTGGTCGAGCGACTCCGCGACGGCCCGGCTGTTGGGGAGGTGGGCGGTCACCGTGAAGTAGGAGGATGCGTCCAGGCGGCCGATGAAATCGCGGCTCAGGTCCGTCCGGTCCTGGTCCAGCACCACCGTCGGGATGTTGTCCACGTCCAGGCTCAACGCGTAACCGAACAGCAGGATGAGCAGCAGCGGGATGGCAAACGCCAGGTAAAGGCTGCGGGCGTCGCGGATCAGATGGTAAATCTCCTTGCGCGCGATGGCCTGGATTTTTCTCGGATTCAACGGGCTCCGCCTCCGCTCCGGTTATTTTTCCCGCAGCCCCGTCCGGACATGAGTGTGACGAAGGCGTCGTTCAGATCGGCCTCCGGATTTTCGGGGCAGGCCTGGCGGACGATGTCCGCCGGACTTCCCGACGCGACGATCTTTCCCTCGTTGATCATGACAATCCGGCCGCAATGGCGGGCCTCGTCCATATAATGCGTCGTGACGAACACGGTGACGCCTTCCGCGGCGAGTTCTCCGATGAAGCGCCAGAAGTTCCGCCGGGTGATGGGATCGACGCCGGAGGTGGGCTCGTCCAGGAAAAGAAGATCCGGCCGGTGCAGAAGGGCACAGCCGAGGGCGAGCCGCTGCCGCCATCCGGGCGGGAGTTCCCGTGTGAGCCGGTGGCTTGCATCCTGAAGCCGGGTCATTTCCAGCACCCAGGCAATCCGCTCCTCCCACCGCTCCGTCGGCACCGCGTAGACGCCGAGGTAGAACCTCAGGTTTTCACCGGGGGTGAGATCTTCATAGAGGGAAAACTTCTGGGACATGTAACCGATGGACCGCTTGATCGCCTCGGGGTCCCGGAAAAGGTCGTGGCCGGCCACAACCCCCTCTCCGGACGTCGGCGTAATGATCCCGCAAAGCATGCGGATGGTCGTGGACTTGCCGGAGCCGTTGGAACCCAGGAAACCGAAAATCTCGCCCCTGCTCACGGAAAAGGAGATCCGATCCACCGCGACGAACGGACCGAACCGCTTCTCCAATCCGCGGACGCGGATGACGTCATCGCCTGAAGGTGTCATCGGCCAGTTCCTTGTCGGCTTCCTGAATGCGGGCGATGATGGCGTCCTCCAGGGACGGGAAACCGGATTGGACCCCGGCCGGTGCGTCTATGGCCAGCAGCCGCGACCGGTGCATCAGGCCGACGACGTCGCATTTTTCCCCCTCATCCAGATAGGCCGTGGAAACGAGAATGGTCATTCCGCCCCGCCGCATCTCGTCCAGGATGTCCCAGAATTCCGTGCGGGAAACCGGATCGACGCCATTGGTGGGCTCGTCCAGGACGAGCATTCGCGGTTCATGGACCAGAACACAGGCCAGCCCCAGCTTCTGCTTCATTCCGCCGGAGAGGTTGCCCGCCTGGCGGTCCAAAAAGGGCAGGAGGTTCGAAAATCCGAGGTACCGCTCCCTCCGCTTCCTTCTTTCGGCGCCGCGGATGCCGTAGATGTTCAGGAAGAAATCAATGTTTTCGCCGACCGTCAGGTCCTGGTAGAGGCCGAAGCGCTGGGGCATGTAGCCGACTCGCTCCTTGACCCGCTTTCTGTCGGAAACGGCGTCGAGACCGTCGATCCGGATTGCTCCCGAAGTCGGCCGGATCATCGTGGCGATCATCCGCAGCAGCGTGGATTTGCCGGCGCCGTCGGAGCCCACCAGGCCGAAAATCGTCCCCCTCGGAATGTCGAAGGAAACATCCCGGACCGCTTCGGCCGGACCGAAACGCATGGACACCCGGTCGACCTGAACGAAAGGGCTATCGCAGCCAGGCATCGGCGGGCATCCCCGACTTCAATTCAAAACCCGGGTTGGGAATGGATACCTTCACCAGATAGACCAACTTGACCCGCTCTTTCCGGGTCTGGATGATCTTTGGCGTGAACTCGCCTTCCGGGGAGATAAAGGAGACCGCTCCGGCATAGACCTTGTCGGGAAAGGTGTCCACTCTGACGTCAACCTTCTGGCCCGGTTTGACCCTGCCGATGGCCGTCTCCTCGACATAGATCTTCAGGTCCACCACGGAGAGGTCGGCCAGGCTCATCACCTCGCGGCCCGAACTCACCACCTCACCCGGTTCGACATTGCGGCCGGTGATGATGCCGCTGATCGGCGCCTGAAGCCGCGTGTGGCCCATCTGGATTTCCGCCTGATCCAGCGCCGCTCTGGCGGCGGCCTCCTGCGAGCGAGCCGCCGCGATTTCCTGCCGGGTGGCGTCGATCTTCTTCAGATTGCTGCGTGCCGCGCGGAGAAGGGCTTCCCCCTCGGCCAGCCGGGCGGCCGCGGTGTCGCGGCCGAGTTTCATCTGGTCCCGCTCTTTTTCCGACACCACGTCCTTCTGGAACAGATGATCATAGCGAAGGCTGTTTTTCCGGGCATCCTCCAGCGCGTAGCCGGCCGAGGCGACACCGGCCTCGGCGCGGGCCACTTCCGCCGGGAGGGTCCGGGTGTAAACATCGAGCATGGTTTCCAGTTGCTGCCTGTTTTTCACGGCTTTGTCGAGATTGGCGCTGGCCTGATCGATCCGGGACTGGAATTCGGCGGGGTCGATCTCGGCCAGGACCTGGTCCCGGCTCACGGCCTGCCCTTCACGAACCGGCACCGTCCGGACACGGCCGGGGACCTGGAAGGCCAGGTTCGCCTGTGTCGCTTCGATGGTGCCTGAATAGTAGGCTTCCCCCTTCTGCGCCGCCCGCTGTCCGAAATAGACGAACGCGCCAGCGCCGACCAACAGTGATAGAAACACCCCGATTATGATCCGCTTTTTCACAGCCGTCTTCCCGTCATCGATTCTTCGCCTCAATCACGCCCATGGCCCGCTCGAGGCGGGCGCGGTCGATGCTGTAGTTTCCCAGCGCCGTCGCGTAATCCGACCGGGCGCTCGTCAAGAGGGTGAGGGCATCCAGCACATCCGTCGACGTCGCAACCTGTTCCCGGTAGCGCTCCTCGTTGATGCGGTGATTCTCCCGGGCCTGCTCGATGGTCTTCTGCGTCACCTGGATCCGCTTCTCCGCTTCCTTCAGGAGCAGATAGGCGTCCTTCACCTCCAGCTTGACCTGGTCTTTCAGGTTGGCCAAAAGGTCTTGAGTCTGGCTCTCCCGGCTGCGGACCGCATCCACCCGGTTTTTCGTCTTTCCCCACTCCCAGAAGGTCCAGCTCGCCTGCCCCATCACATACCAGTTCTCCGCGTCCTTGAAGTCGCTGCCGGAGACCCCCGGCCGGTCTCCCACCCGCTCATAGTGCCCGACGGCGCTGATCGTGGGGAAATAGTCACTGCGGGCCAGTTTCACCTGGCTCCTGGCCTGGTCCACCTTCAGCGTCTGGGACCGGATCTCCGGACGGTTTTCCAGGGCCGCCGCGATGCTCTCCTCCAGCGTCTTTTCATAGGGTCGGTAGGCTAGGATATCCTCGATCCGGACGGGGGTTCCGATGTCGCGCCTCAGGACCGTATTGAACCTCGACCGGGCCAGCTCCAGTCCGTTTTCCGCCCGGCTCAGCGACAGCTCCCCGTTGGCCAGCGAAACCTCCGACTGCAGCAGGTCGTTGCGGGGGATCAGCCCGACCTCGAAGAAGTTCCTGGCCACGTTCAGATGCGAGGTCAACTGAGCCACGGATTGCCGGGCCACCTCCAGCAGCTTTTCCGCCTTCAGGATATTGAAGTAGGCGATCTTGACGTCGCGAATGGTGTCATGCACCGTGGCGGCCTTTTCCGTGAGGGAGATATCGTACCCCAGTCGGTTCACTTCGTAGTTGGCCAGGATCCCGCCCCCGGCGAAGAGGGGTTGTCTGACCTCCGACGCCCAGGCGTAGTTATTCTCGGTCCCGACCACCAGCCGGCTCGGACTGGTCGTCAGCGGCGGCAGGGCGGGCATGGTCGTATAGGGCTCGCTGTTGAGCCGCGTGTAGTTGTATGACGTGCTCAGTTTGGGCAGAAAGCCCGTGAAGGCCTCCTTCTTGAGCGCCTCCGCCGCCCGCACGCCCTCTTCGGCCGCGTGGATGAGAACGCTCTGCCTCAGGGCCAGTTCAATGCTCTCTTCCAGGGTCAGAAAGTCCTCCGCCGCAACGCCCGCCGGCAACGCCAGAACGGCAACCAGAGCCAGGACGGCCGCCAGCCGCCTCAGGCGTTCGAGGTTCCCCTTCATTCCCATACTGCCTCCTTCATCATGGCCTATCGAAGTCCCTCATGCCTTTCCCAGGGCGATTTTCAGGACATCCATCATCTCGTCCACAAAGTGAAACACAATATCCTTCTGGACTTTCGCAGGCACGTCCACAAGGTCTTTCCGGTTCCATTTGGGCAGGATGATCGTCTTGATGCCGGCGCGGTGCGCTGCCAGGACCTTCTCCTTGATCCCGCCGACCGGCAGGACCATTCCCCTCAGGGTAATTTCCCCGGTCATGGCCAGGTCCTTTTTCACGGTCTGATTGGTCAGCAGCGAAACCAGGGCGGTCAGAATGGTGACGCCGGCCGAGGGCCCGTCCTTGGGAATGCCGCCGGAGGGCACATGGATGTGGATGTCGATGTCCTGAAAAAAGTCTTTCGCGATGCCCAGGCTCTCCGCGTTGGCGCGGATGAAGCTCAGCGCCGCCGTGGCGGATTCTTTCATCACGTCGCCCAACTGGCCCGTCAGGGTCAGACCCATCTTGCCTTTCATGACCGTGGCCTCGATGAAGAGCAGGTCGCCACCGGTCGGCGTCCAGGCCAGCCCCATGACGACCCCGGGCTTGGATGTCCGGGCGGCGGCCTCGGAGACCATCCGGACCGGACCGAGAAAACGGTAAAGGTCCCTGGATTTGATGACCGCGGATTTGAGGTCGCCCGAGGCCACCATGCTGGCCACGCCGCGGCAGACCGTGGCGATTTCCCGCTCCAGGTTCCTTACGCCGGCCTCGCGAGTGTAGCCGCCGATGATCATTTTCAGCGCGGTTTTCGTAAACCGGATCTGGTCCGGATGAAGGCCGTTCATGCCGATCTGGCGCGGGATCAGGTAGCGCTCGGCAATCTTCAGCTTCTCGTCGGCGGTGTAGCCCAGCAGCTCGATAATCTCCAGGCGGTCCCGCAGGGCGGGCGGGATCGTCTCCAGCATGTTGGCCGTGGTGATGAACATCACATGGCTCAGGTCGAAGGGAACGTCCAGGTAATGGTCCGTAAAGGAGAAGTTCTGCTCCGGGTCCAGGACCTCCAGGAGCGCCGAGGAGGGATCGCCCCGGAAATCGCTGCCGAGCTTGTCGATTTCGTCGAGCATGAAAACCGGGTTGTTGGATTCGGCCCGGCGGATCCCCTGGATCACGCGTCCGGGCAGGGCGCCGATGTACGTCCGCCGGTGTCCCCGGATCTCCGCCTCGTCGCGGACGCCGCCCAGGGCGATCCGGATGAATTTGCGGCCCAAGGCGCGGGCGATCGAGTGGCCCAGGGATGTTTTGCCGGTCCCGGGAGGCCCGGCGAAGCAGAGGATCGGGCCTTTGGTGTCCGGCTTCAGCTTGCGCACCGCCAAGTATTCGATGATGCGCTTCTTGGCCTTTTCCAGACCGTAGTGGTCGTCGTCCAGGACTTTCCGGGCTTTCCGAATGTCCAGATTGTCCTCCGTGCTTTCATTCCAGGGGAGGGCCGTGATCCAGTCCAGGTAGGTGGAGGCAACGGTGTACTCGGCCGAGGAGGGATGCATTCGGGAAAGCCTTTCCAGTTCCCGTTCCGCTTCCTTCCTCGCCTCTTCCGGCAGATTCTTTTTCGCGATTTTATCGCGGTACTCCTCGATCTCGACCTTGGACTCGTCCGCTTCGCCAAGCTCCTGCTGGATCGCCTTGAGCTGCTGGCGGAGGTAATACTCCCGCTGGCTCTTGTCCATGTCGCTCTTGACCTGGGACTGGATCTTGCTGCCTAGCTCCAGGATCTCGACCTGGTGGTTGACCAGGCGGGTCACCTCCTTGAGACGATCCTTGACGTCCAGGGTTTCCAGAATCCGCTGCTTCTCCTCCACGGTGGCGTTGATGATGGAGGCGATCATGTCGGCCAGGGTCCCCGGGGAGGTGATGGATTTGGCCATGGCCCCGAATTCCTGGGGCAGCAGGGGCGTCAGCTTGACGATCCGGTCGAACAGGTTCACCAGATTCGCCATCAGCGCCTCCGTCTCCAGGTCCTTGGTTTCTTCATCCTCGATGTTGACCACCCGCGCCTGGATGTAGGATTTGCCCGGCATGAATTCCGTGATGCGGAAACGGCTGATCCCCTGGACGAGAAGCTGCGCCTTGTGATCGCCGGTCTTGGCCATTTTCAGAATGACGCTACTGGTCCCGATTTGATAAAAATCACCGGGTTCGTAACGGGTTTCCGGGGGTGATTTTTTCGCCATGACCAGACCGATGAGGCGGTCTCTGGCCATGGCCTCGTCGACCAGGGTCATGGACTGCTCGCCGAAGATTTCCATGGGAAACATCATTTTCGGGAAAAGCAGGACGTTGAACAGGGGAAGAAGCGGCAGTATTTCGGGTATTTTGATGACCTTGAGTTCTTCGGGCGCAGTCTGTTCCGACATCGCGAACCTCCGTGAGCATCGAATCAACCGTTTTGGACGGGGATCTTGCGGGATTTGTCCAGGGGCAGTTTTTCCATTCGGATCTGCAGCAGACCATCGACATAGGTTGCGTCGACACGTTCCGCATCGATGGGCGCGGGAAGCACGATGCTTCGCTCGAAATATCCATAGGGAATTTCCACCAAGCGATAGCGGGCGTTTTCCGAAAGCGGCCGGATCCGCCGCCTCCCGGAGATTTTCACGGTCTTGCGGCCGATTTCCACGTGCAGATCCTCCCGCTTCGCCCCGGCGATCTCCGCGAGGAGGATGACTTCACCCAGCGCCTCGTAGACATCCATCTGCGGTCGCCAGATGCGGTGGCAGGCGTTGTACCTTGGATTTACAAGATTGAACATTTCGTCCACGGCCTTCCGGAGGTCGGCCTCCAGCTTGCCTGGATCGTCGCCGAACCGGATCTTGATGGTATGCATACGGAGCTCCTTGGAATCAGTGGTCCTGACCTGAAATGTTTCTACACACTTAAAAAATTCTTGTCAAGCTGCTGCTCCTCGTTTATGGATGGGAAAAGCCATGCGCGTCTCCGCAAGGGGCCGCCACAGAATGAACAAAACCCGAGTCGACATGAAACTCAAGCCTTGGACCATTCTTTCCAGCCGTCTCGACCAGTCCTATCGCGTGTTCAATCTCCGAACCGACCACGCCCGCTCTCCCCGCACCGGCGAATCCCATGATTTCTTCGTCATGGAATCCTCGCCCTGGGTGAATGTCATCCCCCTGACGCCAAGGCAGGATGTGGTCCTGGTTCGGCAGTACCGGCACGGCACGCGCGACATCACCCTGGAAATCCCGGGCGGGCTCGTCGAAGACGGCGACCGGCCGATGGATGCGGCGCTTCGGGAACTCCGCGAAGAGACGGGCTATGCGGCCGTCTCGGCGGTTCCTCTGGGCTGCGTTCATCCGAACCCGGCCATTCAGAGCAACCGCTGTTATACGTTCCTCGCGAAAGACGTCTATCCCTCCGGGGAACAGCAGCAGGACGAAAAAGAGGACATCGAGGTGGTTCTTCAGCCCCTCGCCCGGATCCCGCACCTCATTCAGGAGGGGGTCATCACCCATGCGCTCGTCATCGCCGCCTTTTACCGGTATTACATGGAATATGCAGCGGGAGGCAAATGACATCGGCCGCGAGGCCGACAGGCTGCGGCGCCGCATAAAGGCCGCCCGGGGCGAAATCGCGCCGGATCTGGTCCTTCGGGGCGGACGGGTGATCGATGTCTTCAACCGGGAGATTATCGAAACCAACGTGGCCGTTTATGACGGGGTCGTCGTGGGGCTGGGCGACTATGGCAGCGCCCTGAGCATCGACGCCCGTCAGTGCTTCATCTCCCCCGGCTTCATCGACGGCCATCTCCACATCGAAAGCAGCATGCTGATGCCGCCGGAGCTGGCCCGCGCAGTCCTTCCCCACGGGACCACCGCCATCGTGGCCGACCCCCATGAGATCGCCAACGTCATGGGGATGCAGGGCATCCGCCTCCTGCTGGACGCCAGCAGGGATTTGCCGGTCGATTTCTTTTTCATGGCCCCCTCCTGCGTCCCGGCAACCCACCTGGAAACGGCCGGCGCCCGGCTCTCCGCCGAAGACATCCTCCCGCTCCGGAATGAAAAAAGGGTTCTCGGACTGGCCGAGATGATGAACTATCCGGGGGTCCTCTCCGGGACGGAGGATGTGCTGGAAAAGCTTTGCCGCTTTCGCGGGCTCGCGCGGGACGGGCACGCACCCCTCCTCACCGGCAGGGACCTGAACGCCTATGTCACGGCGGGCATCCGCTCCGATCACGAATGCTCCCTGCTCGAGGAAGCCCGGGAAAAAATGAGGCTCGGCATGCACATCATGATCCGTGAAGGGACGCTGGCAAAGAACCTGGCAACGCTGCTCCCGCTGGCGAGCCCGGAGCGGGACGGGCAATGCTCCCTGGTCACGGACGATCTGCATCCCCACGACATCCTGAAGAGGGGGCACATGAATGCCCTCATCGATCGCGCCGTCGCGGAGGGAGCCGAACCGATCACGGCCATTCGAATGGCGACCATCAACACGGCCCGCTTTTTCGGATTGGAGGACCGCGGCGCCGTGGCACCGGGCCAACAGGCGGACCTGCTGATCCTCTCCTCGCTCCGACCCGTGCGGGTGAGGTCCGTCATCAAGCAGGGGCGTGAAGTCTTCAGCGGTGGCCGTCTCGCTGACGGCATCGGCGCCGCGGCCAAGCCGGCGGAGCGTCACCGGATGAATATCGCACCCTACAGTCCAGACCGCTTCGTCATACCGCAGCAGGGCGATCGGGTCCGGGTCATCGGCCTGGTTGCCGGCCAGATTCTGACGAGGCATCTGCTGATGGAGGCGCCCGTCCACGACGGTTTCGTGGTGGCGGACGGGGACCGGGACCTGCTCCGGATCGCTGTCTTGGAACGTCACCGGGCGACGGGAAACATCGGCCTCGGGCTGGTGCGGGGCTTCGGCTTCCGGCAGGGCGCGCTGGCTTCGTCGGTCGCCCATGATTCCCACAACATCATCTGCGTGGGCGGCGACGAGGCGGATCTACACGCAGCCGTCAGGGCAGTCGAGAGCATGAACGGCGGGATGGCGGCCGTAAAGAACGGCAAGGTGCTGGCGTCGCTGCCGCTGCCCATTGCCGGGCTGATGTCGGACCGTCCCCTGGAGGAAGTGGCCGCCGGCTGGGAATCCCTGCGGGAGGCAGCGCGCGCAATGGGATGCCGCCTCCCGGAACCCTTCATGGCACTGTCGTTTCTTGCCCTGCCCGTCATCCCGGAATTGAGAATCACCGATCATGGCCTGATCGATGTCGAACGATTCCGCCAGGCGCCGCTTTTTGTTGAAACATAACAATCGATCTATGCGGAACCGTCGCAGGGCCTTCTGATGATCAGTATGTTCGACAAGCTTTTTGTGAGAGGAAAACATACCTGCCCGTCGTGGTTGTGCTTCACCTTTGACAATCCCCTGCGCAAATGGTTCCAGGATCCCTGCAAGATACTTTCGCTCTATGTCAGCTCCGGTAATACGGTTGTGGATATCGGCCCGGGGAAAGGCTATTTCACCATTCCCCTCTGCCGATTGGCAGGAAAAGACGGAAGGGTCATTGCAGTGGATATTCAGGAGAGAATGCTGCACGCCCTGAAACGGCGCGCATCCAAAGAAGGCCATACCACAAACCTCACCACGATTCTCAGCAAGCCCAATGACTTTTGTCTGGATGTGAAAGCAGATTTTGTACTGGCGTTCTGGATGGCGCATGAAGTCCCGGACATCAGGCATTTTTTTGTGAGCGTAAAAAGCATCATGAAAGCGGAGGCCTCTTTCCTGATGGCCGAACCGCTACTCCATGTCACGGAAAGGCGCTTTGATGACATGTTGAAAACGGCTGAGGCAACCGGATTCAAGACTGTCGACAGGCCTGAAATATCTTTCAGTTATGCAGCCCTGCTTCGGTTGTAGGAATCGGGGTCCCGGCGCGGTAGGATAAATACCACAGGATGAAGTCCCATTTACAGTTCCCGTTTATTGGCTCCAAATAAGTCCATAAACTCGAATAAGGTATTGAATTGTTCATGATTTATTGAAAGCGAGGTTTCCAGGAAATATGCATGCATGGTGGCTTCAACCCGTTATCCACGCAAGGTCAGCGGGAAAGTGAAACAACCTGGATATTGACAACACGTACAAAGCAAGCGGTTGGCTGATCTGGATAGACCATTGAACATGGGTTGAAATGTGCACATGCCGATAGCAAATATTTCTGGCAATCGGTCTCATTTGTGTCTTCCTGAAGTCAAGCATCCGGCAATTCTTTCAGAGACTCACCCTTAGAACGGTAATCAATCAAGTATCCGCTTGCCTTTTATTCTGATGTAGCTCATATAAGAGACAATAGAACAAGGTATTGTCATCAGGTGAACACCCGAATAAGACGCTTACTATGGGTGATGCCGTGGAGGGATTATTGAAACCCCGCATCTCAGAAGAGAGCGGGGTTTTATGTTTTTATCATTATTGTCAATCAATGACTGGTGACAGGGCAATTGAGGCAAGTTGAAACACGGCGGCATCGCTGACAAATGAAATCGGGAGGGCAAGACGATGAAGTGGCCGATGGCTGGAGATCCGGTATCCATTGCGCTGTCCGATCCCGGCAAGGGTTGTCCGTCATTTTCCGGGTGCCCGTTCCGTGCGGCGCCCGGATTAAAAAGGAGGTGGTCTCAATGAGAAAATGGGTGCGGGGAATGGTTTCGGTCTTGGCCGTCTGCGGCCTGTTTGCGGCCCTGCCGGGTCCCGCGTGCACCACGGGTCTGACCATCGGCGACGGTGTCACAGTCTATGTCAGAGACGGTGCTTCGATCTCGCTGGGATGCCAGAGCGTGGTCATAGAAGATCGCGGAAGACTATATCTAGATGTCCCGTATACGTATCCTGAATCAGGGGCACTTTACAGATGCGGGAAGGTGCAGGTGGATCCGGGGGGATACTTGTGGCAGGGACACGGTAAAATCGTTCACTGCACAGTAGACCCGCAGATCATGCTCCTGCTCCTGGAGTAAGACAGACTGAAGATTTCATTTGGAGCATCTTTTGAAATGAAGGGAGGTTCTGCGATGAAGAGGAAGATCTGGCGTTTTGTGGCTGCGTTGCCATTGCTCTTTGTTCTAGGATGGAATGGCCTTGCCTCGGCCGGGGATGTTACAGTCCAACTCCCGGATATGACATCCACTTTCAACGTTAATCTATTAGATCTAAATCTAAATCTTTTGCGGGTTAAAGGCAACGGCTATGTCGGCATCGGGACGGATGCGCCGTCAAGACATCTCCATGTCAGGGCATACGACAATATAGCAGTGTTCGAGTCGACCAACACCGGTTCCGTAGCCTTGCTAGATCTGACAGCACCTAGTGTGGCCGTTGGCAATCTGTCGCGTCTGTGCTGGCGATCCGACAACAACGCGGGAACTTCCAAGCAGTACGGGGCCGTGGACCTCATCTATCAGGATAAAACTGCTGGGACTGAAGACGCTTATATGGCTTTCTCGACCATGAAAGCGGGGGTGATGACCGAAGGGATGAGAATCAAGGGGAATTCCGTCGGTGTCGGCACAACCGATCCAAGCCCGATTTATAATTTGGATGTCAGAAAGAACGTGAATCACGACTATGTGGCCCTCTTCGCAAACGAGAACACCGGCGATAACGCCAACGTGCTCAAACTACGCGTCGGCAGGGGCTATCCGCTCATAACCAACCACTTCATCCGGTTTGAATATGGCACCGGTCCCGAGGTCGGCTCCATCACGGGGAATTCGGCCGGCGGAGTCACCTACAACACCGCCGCCGCGGACTTCGCCGAATACCTGCCTCTTAAGGAACCGGGCGAGCAGGTCGAGGCTGGGGACATTGTCGGCATTTTCGGCGGAGCCGTATCCAGGACAACCTTCGGGACCGACCGCGTGCGGGTGATCTCGTCGGCCCCCGCCCTGCTGGGCAACACCCCGCGTGAGGATCGGATAGAAAACTATCGTAAAGTGGCCCTCATCGGCCAGGTCACGGTCAAGGTCCGCGGGATTGTGCAGGCGGGCGATTATGTCGTGCCCTCGGGCCTGCATGACGGGACCGGCGTGGCCGTGGCCCCGGAGAAGCTGCGCCCCGCCCAGTATGGTCAGATCGTCGGCGTGGCCTCGGGATCTTCCACGGAAGAATCCGTGAAGCTGGTCGTCGTCGAGGTGGGTCTGCACACGGCCGCCAAGCAGTTCGCCGATCTGCATGTGGAAAAGGACCGGCAGATCTCGCAGCTGGTTCAGGCCACCCGGGCCCTGCAGGCCCGCCTGGAGGCGCTGGAAAAGGCGTTCAGCAGGATCAACCCCGAGCCCAGCCTGGCCTCACTCCGGGGGGAATGAAAAAGGCTGATGGGCGGAAAAGAGATCAGGAAAACGCTCACGGTTGCTTTTGTTGTATGAGTCTGCCCGAATGGGTATCAGCATGCGGACAAATGGGAGGGCGGGGCCTGGGTCACCACGTCCGACGGGAAATCGGCAAAGTCACCGGAAACCGTCTTGCATGAAGGAGTGCACACACTGAGAAGGGGAGAACAGGCCATCACTAACGTGCGCCTTTCCATCCGTATTCTTCAGGTCTGTCCACGATTGAAGAATAAGGCTCTGCAGGTGGTGCCGATAAGCTGGGCGGTTCAGATGTTTCTTGGCCTTATCTGAACAGTTCGGAGTGATTACTTCAATGCGATGGAGGTGATTATGCTGCGAACGGTTGGCAACCCAGATAATCCTTGACGAAAGAATAAATTAATGGAAAGTTAAAAACCAACTGATTCACCATCGGCTCCAAGCCGATGGGTTCAGCGGTCGTGTCGAATGAATTCGACTTTTTGCGACCGCCTCACTGAAAGTCATTTTGGCACGTCCCTCTGGGACATCGCCAAACTTCTCTTCGCCTAAAGGCGAGGGGT
>JAXDBM010000038.1:0-40054 GCA_034678725.1 Syntrophales bacterium
AGGATTTCAAGCATCAGATTCGGATCGATGCGGAGGGGTCGCGATTCGAGATTGTTTTCAGTCTTCCGTCCGGGAGCCGGCCCGTCAGCCTGACCTGCGAATCGCGGCGGGTGGTGGATGCGGAGGAGAGCGTCCAGGTCGGGGCCTTCTTTGTCGACGCGGATTTCAAGAGCTACCGGGACCTCCAGGCCTACCTGATGTAGCCGCCTGCATCCGGCCCCTTCAAAAATCCATCCCAGAAAAAAACTTGAAGGGATAGAAGCGTCTGCATTCAGACGGCCCGCAGTGTCGGAATATTTTACAAAATAGCCATACAACGTATTACATCTAATTTCTCTTTTAAACCAATATCTTGTCTTCTCAAATCCCCCCAATACCCGGTTAAAACCCCCGTTTTTCGGCCCATTTTGTGTCGGAATATTTTACAGTTCCAAAAGATCGGACTTCCATAGATTCGACCTTGTCCGAAAAATCAAATCTGGGACCGCCATTATTGTAATGATTATAAATGCTTGTAAATTATGGGCTGCGCGAGACATCGAAGGCACAAATTATGCTTACAATGTAAAACATCTGTGCAGAGAAGGAACGGGCACAGCAACTTTCGAAGGAAAATCACAACCCATCAAGAGAGGAGTCAAAGATGAGCGATGTACAGGAAAAGCGAATAACCTATTCATTTTCATGTCCTCTCCCCTGCAATCGGGAAATCCGGGTTGAAGCAAGAAATTTTCCGGACGCCGTCGATGAGATGATCAAGGCGGGTGCGATGGGCTGCCGTAGCGGCAAAAAGCAATTCCTTTGCGAAAAAGCTCATTTTGACATGCCCCCGATGCCGGAAATGTATCTCAAAAGTATCGTGAGTATGTGTACCCATGAAGAAGGCAATACATCGGATCAGCACAGAATTGTATGAAAAATAATCTTAAGGGAGGTGTAAAAGATGAAGGTATTGATTCACGATGAACGACCGGACGCGCTGGAGTTCCTGCTGGGCAGCATCATTAATTTCGGATACACGGCGGGTATTGCAAAAAACAACCCCGAGATTATGAGCATGCTGTCGGACGAACATTACGATATTGTCCTGACCAACGGAAGCTACGGATACTTCAAAGAGGATCAATATTCAAGGGTCAAATCCTCGTCCGTGTTCGTCATCGGGATTAAAGATCCAATGAAAAGCAATGAGGCAATGGACCCGGCTGTGGATCTGTATCTGTATCGGCCTTTTGGAGCGTCAGAGCTCCGCCAGGCCCTTGTCCGCCGCGGGAAGGCGCTTCCAAGGAGCAATTGACCGGGACAAGCGACGCGATTGAAGGGACTTGTCAATCTGTCGCGAGTCAAAAACAGGTCAATCCGAAAGCGGCGCATGAACCGGAAATGTTTTTGCTGCTCGGATCCGGCCTGACAGACACCGGCTTTGGGCCATCCGCGTTCGTTGTGGGCGGGGCTGGAGGAGATGAAGCGGGCAAGGCTGAATTCAAAGGCCATTTGTGCCCGCAGAAAAGCCGGGTCGTGTGGAAATCAAGATCGGAAAAACAGGGATAGCCTTGTTGAATGAATGAACGCCTTCGAAAACTTGTCAAACGTCACGAGGGATTTTCTCTCATCCCATATAAATGCCCTGCTGGATTTAACGCCATTGGTTGGGGCTGGAATTATGACTGCAATCCGCTGCCAGATGATGTTTTTGAATACATGCACAAGCACGGGAAGATCACTGTTGAAATGGCAGAAAGACTTTTGGACATTTCCATAAAGATCATGCTTGAGAACTGCAGAAAGCTGTATCCTGAATTTGATTCGTTTTCGGAAAATCGGAAGAACGTGTTATGTGATTTTGTGTTGAATGTCGGCTACCCCACGGCATCGCAATGGACCGCACCTCTCGAATCGGAGAGCGCCGGTTAACTCCCCGGCTGACCGTAATTTCTCAGAATGCAGTCTGCTTCCGATGCCATCCCCGCGGCGCTCACATCGCTGCCATGACTGCCCGGTCAGATCTGGAAAAGGCCAGACGATTCAGGTCGTCCGGTGTTGCCCAGCGCCATTCCGGGGCGGATGGGGAGCGTTGCCGGCCGGCTTTCCGGGTGCAGCGGAATGCGAACAGCGTGATCCGGAAATGCGTATAGGCATGACGGAACGACGTGATGCGGTCACCGACCTGAATCCGGATTCCGGTTTCTTCGAAAACGGTTCGCGTCAAACCCTCCTGAAGGCTTTCCCCGGCTTTCAGGATGCCTCCGGGGAACTTCCAGAGCGAGGCAAGCAGCCCCGCGGGGGGACGCCGGACGACCAGGACCCGCCCCCGCCGGTCCCTCAGGATGGCGGCCACCACCCTTTCATGGGGTACGGCAGGCTTCTTATCGGACAGCGGGAGGGCTTCCTGAACCCTCTCCTGACGGGCCCTGCAGTGCCTTCGCAGGGGGCAGTCTGCACAGGCCGGCGACTTCGGCCTGCATATCACCGCACCCAGGTCCATCAGGGCCTGGTTGAACGATCCGGGCGCCCTTTGCGGTACGAGCGAAGCGGCGAGGTCATGAATTTTTTTCCGGGTGCCCGGCAGGCCGGCAGGTTCGCGAACCGCAAAGATCCGGCTCAAGACCCTGCGCGTGTTGCCGTCCACGGCGGGGACAGGCAGGCCGAAGGCGATGCTGAGAATGGCGCCGGCGGTGTAGCGGCCGATGCCGGGGATGGCCATGAGGGCTTCGAGGCTGTCCGGGATCCTGCCTTCGTGCCGGTCGACGATCGACTGCGCAGCCTTGTGCAGGTTGCGCGCCCGGGCGTAGTAGCCCAGGTTTTCCCAGGCTTTTAGGACATCGTCCAAGTGCGCAGCGGCCAGATCGGCAACCGTCGGAAAGCGGGTCAGGAAGCGATGGTAGTATGGAATGACGGTGTCCACCCGGGTCTGCTGGAGCATGATTTCCGAGACCCAGACCCGGTACGGATCGGGGTTGTCGCGCCAGGTCAGGTTACGGCGGTGTTTTCGGTACCAGGCCAGGAGCGCCTTTGCGATGGGTGCGGCGGTGCCTCTCATGCGGGCTCTTTACAATGGGCTGGTGAAAAGTTCAAATTCTATTGCATCGGCGCTCATTTTTTGATTTATTCCCATTGGCTTTTCTTCGCCACGGTATGCTCTGTGGCGCGGGTTTCACCCGGGGGCGCGGATTGGCCGGTGCAGTAACCTGCCGTTTTTTTCTTCTTCAGAGATGAAAGGAACAACGAACGAAGGAAGAATGGATATGCTGAGCAAGATGAAGGAGCTGTTGCGGAGCCAGAGCGTCTGCGTGCTGGCGACGGTGTCGGGCGGACAGCCCCACTGTTCGCTTATGTCCTACGCCGCCGATGCGGATTGCCGTGCGCTGTACATGGTCACCTTCAGGAACACGAAGAAATACCGGAACCTGGCCGAGAACCCGTCGGTCAGCCTTCTGGTCGACAGCCGCGACATGGACCGCGGAGAGAAGCGTCAGCATGCCCGGGCCCTGACCGTCAACGGCCTGTTCGAGGTCGTGCAGGATCGTCAGAAGCAGGAAGCCCTTAAGGCGCAGCTCCTGGAAAGGCATCCGCATCTGAAGGCGCTGGCGGAGGATCCGGACGCCGAAGTTTTCACCATCCGGATCCGATCCATGCAGCTTCTGGAAGGGGTTGCGGAGTCCAGCTTCGTAACGGTCGATTAGGCCATCAACGCCTTGATCTCCTCTCCGTCGATCTTCTCCTTTTCCAGGAGCAGCCGGGCGCCCCGGACCAGGATGTCCTTTCTGGCTTTCAGGATATCCAGCGCACGGACGTATTCGCCGGAAATGATCTCCCGGATTTCCCGGTCGATCATTTCCGCCGTGGCCTCGCTGTAGTCACCGCCTTCCCGCACGCCCATGTCCAGAAACTGCGGCCGCTTCTCCGGCGAAAGGTAAACCTGCCCGAGTGTCGCGCTCATTCCATATTCCCGGATCATGCTCTTGGCGATATCGGTGGCCCGGGCCAGGTCGTTATGGGCGCCTGTGGAGATGTCGCCGAAAATGATCTCCTCCGCGGCGCGGCCGCCCAGGAGCGATGTGATCTTGTTGAGCAGCTCCGTTTTTTTCATGAGGAAGCGGTCTTCCGTGGGAACCTGCATCGTATAACCCAGGGCGGAGATGCCCCGGGGAATGATGGAGATTTTCTGGACCGGATCGGTCCCCGGCAGGGACAGGGCGACCATGGCATGGCCCATTTCGTGATAGGCGACGGTCTCCCGCTCCTTCGGGTTGATCAGCCGGTTCTTCTTTTCCAGCCCCGCGATAATCCGTTCCACCGCCTCTTCGAATTCCGCCAGCCCCACTTCCCCCTTGTTCCGGCGGACAGCCAGCAGCGCCGCCTCGTTGACCAGGTTGGCCAGGTCGGCGCCGACCATTCCCGGTGTCATGTTGGCCAGGAGTTCCAGGTCCACGTCCGGGCCGGCCTTGATCTTTTTCATGTGAACCCGCAGGATTTCCTTTCGTCCCACCTTGTCCGGGCGGTCTACCAGCACGTGGCGGTCGAAGCGTCCCGGCCGCAGCAGGGCCGGGTCGAGAATCTCGGGCCGGTTGGTCGCGGCCATGAGGATGACGCCCACCTTGGTGTCGAAGCCGTCCATCTCCACGAGCAGCTGGTTCAGGGTCTGCTCCCGCTCGTCGTGGCCGCCGACAGTGGCGAATCCACGGGCCTTGCCCAGGGCGTCCAGCTCGTCGATGAAGATGATGCAGGGCGCCTTCTTCTTGGCCTGGTCGAACAGGTCGCGCACGCGGGCGGCGCCCATGCCCACGAACATCTCCACGAACTCCGAACCGCTGATGCTGAAGAAGGGAACGCCGCTCTCCCCCGCCACGGCCTTGGCCAGCATGGTCTTGCCCGTACCCGGCGGCCCCACCAGGAGAATGCCCTTGGGGATCTTGCCGCCCAGCTCGGTGAACTTGGCCGGCGTTTTCAGAAATTCGATGACTTCCACGAGTTCCTGCTTGGCCTCATCCACGCCGGCGACATCGTCGAAGGTCACGTTCAACTCGTTTTCCATGTAGATTTTGGCCTTGTTCTTGCCGAGCGTCATGAAGCCTGCCTGCTGGGAGCCCATCCGCCGCATCATGAAATACCAGATTCCGACAAAGAGGAAGATCGGAACAACCCAGGAAAGAAGGTCCCTCAGGAAGGTGGATTCGATTTCCCCCTTGAAGCTGATCTTGTATTGATCCAGCAGCGTGGACAGCTCCGGATCGACACGGATGGTCCGGAAGCCCTTTGTATCTCCGGCTGCGCCGTCCGCCTTCATTCTGCCTTGGATCTGGTTGGCCGTGACGGCCACTTCCGTGATCTTGCCGGCCTTGAGCAGACCGAGAAACTGGCTGTAGGGAATGACCTGATAGGCGAACATGGATGCGATGTAACTCTGGATGATCAGAACCACCCAGACGCCGAGCAGGACATACCAGATCGAAAATTTGTGTTTTCTTTCCATCGCGATCCCTCCTGTTCCTTTGTTGCGGCGGCTTTGTGGAAACACTACCAGATTGCGGCATTTGCCTCAAGGTGATTTGATGATTTTGAGATTGACAGATCCGCCCGGCTCTGCGAAAGTTCGTCGCAAGTATTGATGCGGAAAGTCTGGGATATCCGCAGAGAGGATTGCAGAAGTGAACTTTTTTAAAGCAGCGGCCGTGAAGATTTACGAGCAGGCCCGCCGGGAAAAGCGTCTGATCGAGGGATGCACGCTGGAGGAAATCAAGCGGCTGGCCGTCCGCCAGGACGGGGTGATCCAGACGCAAATGGGTTCGGTGGCGGCCGATTCCGAGCCCATGAACCGCTCCGCCCCCCACACCAGAAACAGCATCGATCACCCCTTCGGAGAGCCGGAGGAAAGGCTGGCTGCCCAGGCCGTCGATGTTCTTTCCAGAGAGCGCGTCATTTCCCTGGATACGATCATCGGTGACGGTCGGGACGGCGTGACGGCCCGTTTCCTGATTCCCGAACCGTACGCCCAGCTTGCCTACGGGCTCAAGCTCCTCTTCGATCGGCCGGAAGCGCGCGTGGTCGACGTTCCGACCTACACGATCGTCTATTTCACCGACGGACAGTTCGAGGCGAACAAGGCGAAGAAACTGCTGGACAAGGACGTCATGGTCCGCCTCTTCATGGGTGAGAGGCGGGGCGAACAGGTCAAGATCTGCCGGAACACGATCTATCTGGGAGAGGGCAAGAAGGGCATTTTCCAGTTCGAGGACTGGCGGGTGAAAGCCATCGATCGGTCCGGGATCTTTCTGCATGCGGGCGCGCGCCGGGATTACCTATGGATCTACGATGAGAACACCGAGCGTCCGGAACTGCAGGAAGTGGTGATGGCCGTGTCGGGTCTCACGGCGACCGGAAAGACCACGACCCTGTGCCGGAAATTCTCCAAGCTGCCGCGGGAAACATCGGAGATGATCGGCGATGACGGGGGTGCAATCGGTTTTGACGGCAGCTACGCCGCTTTTGAAGTCGGCGGCCTTTATGTCAAGACGGAAGGGCTGGATGAAAGCCAGCCGGAGATCCTGCGCGCCGCGGAGTCCAGGGACGCCTTCCTGGAAAACGTGGCCATTACCAAATACCCGTACATGCCCGATTTCAAGGATATCGCCAAGACGGGAAACGCCAGGGCCGTCGTCAGCCGCCACAATCTGGAGATCGCCTCCGGGAGTCTTCGCGCGAACCGGCTTCACCACATCGTCATCCTGACCCGCAATCCGCTGGTCAATGTGATCAGCCGCCTGACGGCGGAGCAGGCCACCATGCAGTTCATCTATGGCGAATCCATCGAGAGCAGCGGCGGGAATCCCGAGGAGGCGGGGAAGTTCAAGAGGGAATTCTTCCTGGATCCCTTCATCGCAGGCGACCGCATGGAACATGCCATGATCTTTTATGATATCGTCCGGCGGAACCGGATCCCCTGCTACCTGGCGAACACGGGAACCATCGGCCAGCATGACCAGAAGGTGACGCTGAGGCAATCCCTGGCAACCTACAATGATCTGGTCCGGAAACAGCTCCGTTTCAGCGTGGAGGGGGACTGGCTGGGCCATTATTACCCCATCCAGTGCGACCGGGCAAACCTCGATCTGATGCGCGCCTGCCGATTGTTTGACGACCGGAACCTCGCGGAAAAAAGGGTGGCGGACTTTCTCCGGGGACGGGCTCAGTACCTGGAAGCCTTTGAGGCAAAATACGGGCGCATTCCCGATACCATCCGCGAGTCCCTGCCCTACCGGGAGGCCGGCCATGCCGTGGCCGAGAAAATGAACGGCCAGTAAGAGCAGTCTGATCATTTTCAACTCGCCTTTCCGATTGCTGAAAAGGACCGGATTGCGAAACGAACATTGCCGCAATTTCCCACCTGGAGGCCCTGGAATGAAAGACCACGAAGAACTGCACCCCGGATTCAAGGAGACGCTGCTCGCGAAAATGCAGGAAGCGTCCCCCTTCTGGGCGTTGCTGGGAATGGAGCTTGCAGATGTCCGGAAAGGGTGGGCGATGGTCCGGCTTCCTTTTTCGAGAAAGCTCGTACACCCGCTGGGGATCGCCCACGGGGGGGCGGTCTTTTCCGCGGCCGACTCCGCGGTGGCCATGGCCTTGATCGGCCTGGTGGAACGGGATGAGACCTTCACCACCGTGGAGATGAAGATCAATTACCTCCGGACGTTCCATGAAGGGGAAATCATGGCGGAAGCGCGAATTATCCACAAAGGCGGAAAGACGGCCTTGGGCGATGTAGAGGTCAAAAACGGCAACGGGCAACTGATCGCCAAGGGACTGGCAACCTACATGATTCTCAAGAAAGACGATTTCATCCCCATGCCGGACCTGGGGGCGTGAAGCCACGACAGAGGATCCCGCCGCGGTGCGATGACCGTCAGATATAAGGGAAGATCTGCTGAATGACGATCCGGAAATTCCTCCGGACGCTTTCCGCACCGTCCACGATGCCCATATGGCCCGGCAGGAGGCATTCGATGTCGAAGTCGGCCAGATTCCGAATGCTCGCCTTCAACAGGGTGCCGCTCCCCCCGGGGAAATCCGTCCTTCCGACGCTTCGGTCGAAGATCACGTCTCCACAGAACAGGGCTTTGCGCTTCGGCCAGTAAAAGCCGACGGAGCCGGGAGAATGACCGGGGATCAGAATCACTTCGAAAATTTCGTCGCCCAGAGTGAGCTCTCCTGCGGTCAGAATCCGATTGACTACCGTTTTCGGCCGGTTCAGGCCGAATAGGCCGTACAGGGACCCACCCTCTCCGTTCAGGAACGCAACTTCCTCGCCATGCATGGCGATGTTAACCCCGTCGACGGCAAAATATTCCGATCCTTCAAAATGATCCGGATGCGAATGAGTGTTGAGGATATGGCGGATGTCCGCTTGCCGGATGCCGTCGCATCGCATGCTTTCCAGCAGCGACGGCACGTGGCACGTCAGGCCGGGATCGATCACCGCCTGAACGGAACCGCCGATGTAGTAGCTGTTGCAGTTGTTGTCGAACATGTCCTTCCATTCGTAAACATAAAGATCCTCGGCATACTTCATGACGATTTCCTCTCTAAGACCGGACCACCGCATTGCCGAACTGGCTTTGTCGCTTTCCGGTGATGGTGGCGTAATAGGCTCGAATCTGCAGCATATCCTCCTCAATCCGCCCCGTGGGGAAGAAGGTGGGGCCGATCCCTCCCGCCTTGCGCCGGTAGTCAAGAAACCCCAGCACGATCGGAACACCGGCGCCTCTGGCAATGTGGTAAAAACCCGTTTTCCAGTAACTGACCTTCTTGCGGGTCCCCTCCGGCGGAACCACCATGATCAGGTGATCGCGCTCCTGAAAGGCCTGGACGGACTGGTCGACCACATTGTGGGACCGGCTCCGGTCGATGGGTATGCCGCCGAGCCACCGAAGGAGGCCGCCGAAGGGCCAGCGGAACATGGCGGCCTTCCCCATCCAATAGATTTTGACCTTCAAAGCGAACGCAACGGCGAGCGTAATGGGGAAATCCCAGTTCGAGGTGTGCGGAGCGGCAATGATGACAAATTTTCGAATCGAAGGAGTCTCGCCCTCGACACGCCATCCGAGTGCTTTCAAGAACGTCAAACCCGCCCAGGCGGTGAATCGATTGGCTGACAAACCCTGTTTGAGCATGATTTCATCCCTCTTTCACACCGCCGGCTCATGGGCCTTTCGGCCGTGAACCCGCTCATAGGCCTTGCAGAAAGGGCACAGGCCTCCTTCTACAGTCCGGACGAAGCGGTAAGTGGCGCCTTTTTGCCTGTTCCGGGCATGCCGGCAGACAGGGCAGCGTTCGCACACCCTTGCCAATGACAGGTCCCCTTCGCGGATTCTCGCCCGGTTCACAGGACGATCTTGACGGCCGGGTGCTTCCGCAGCGCCTCGTAGAGCCATACCCGGTCCGCTTCGCTTTCGACTTCCCGATCCACGTTCAGGCAGTGAAACCGGCCTGCAGCGCTGCTTCGGGAAAGCGTCACGACGCAGTCGCCTCCTGAGGCCAACGTCGCAATGGCCGCCCGCATCCCGTCCAGGTTTTCGCCGATCACCTTGTACGTCCAGCGGCAGGGGTATTCGATTCTTGCCTTGATCTTCCGGTCTTGCATTTTTAGTTCACAAATTCCTTCCTTGGTATCTCCGTCTGAATATGGATGCAGCACCGCGGCATGATCTGCAAGCCTTGGATGAACCCTGACGACGGATTCACGGGGAATGGGGGGGAGCAGGATGGATCGCCTGCACGCGCGGGCCGGTCAGGGGGCCTGTGACACGACTTCCCGGATTTTTTCCTTCAGCGTGCCGCCCTCGAATGCCTTCTCGGCCGCCTCGGACAGCGCACTGCTGATCTGCTGGCCCAGCAGTTCTTCAGTGAAATAAACGTGCTCCAGCGTGTTGTGGCTCTCGGTCGTTACACGGTAAAAGATCCTGCCGGTCCGGACATCCGCGAACGCGAAACTGAGCTTCACATGGGAACGGTAGGATATGATCGGGACATCGCTCTGGCAGGCGATTTCAAGGGCTTCGATATTGCCGCCGACCAGGATCCTTCCCCACTCCTTTTTGACGGCATCCTCCTTGAGGTTCCAGGCCGGCATGGCCACGGATACGCGGTATCCCGATTTGACCAGGATGTCTTTGACAATCGCCGACACGGCCGCTCCCGGCTTGAGATTTCGGGGAAGAACGGTGTACAGGCCGCCGGCCGCCGTCGTTACCCTGCCGATTTGCAGGTCTTCGCCACCCGGCCTCGCATCGTTGAACAGGGCAACCGTGACGATCGTTTTTTGTCCCCTGTCGGCGGACGGGATCACGATGGCGGAGGGTTCATACTGCAGGTTGACGGAATAGAGGGACGGGGTGCAGGCAAGCAGGGAGGATACCAGACACAGGATGGCGCATGCCCGGATCATCGCTGACCCGGCCGGTCTGTGATGGCAGACCCGATCCAGATGCGCACTGTTCATATGCAACACGACCTCTCCTTGCGCGTCATACTTCTTCCCGCCGGACGCACGTTCAACTCTAACCACAGTCAGCCTTGAATTGCAAACACTTTTCGTTTCGTGACGGTTGCCGGGGGTGGTTCCCCGCCGCAGGCATGGACGGCATCCCCTCCTGCGGGAAGGCGATTCGGGGGAGCGATCAACCGGCGGGCGGAGGCTTATCGAAGAATCGGTCGTACATTTCCCCGATGGACAGAAAAAGTGCGGCAACGATCGGGCCGATGACGAATCCGGAAAGGCCGAAAACGATCAGGCCGCCCAGGGTCGACAGAAAGATCAACAGCGGGTGCATGGCGACATCGGTGCCGATGATGACGGGACGCAGCAAATTGTCCGCCAGGCCGATCACGAGAACACCGAAGGTGAGGATGGCGATGCCCTCCCAGAGGTGGTTGCTCAACAGCATGATCAGCCCCGCGGGCGCCCAGATGATGGAACAGCCGATGCCCGGGAGAATGGCAAGCACCGTCATGAGCAGCCCCCAGACCATCGATCCTTCGATGCCGGTCAGGAAAAAGATGACCCCCCCCGAAATGCCCTGCAGTCCGCCCAGGACGATGGTGGCCTTGAGCGTCGCCCGGGCCGTCATGGTGAATTCTTTGTAGAGGATTTTCGTTTTGGCTTCATCCAGGGGCGACATCTGCATGATGCTTGCGAGGATCCGCTCCGCGTCGCGAAAGAAGAAAAAAAGCGCGTAGAACATCACGCCGAACTGGACCAGAAAGATAATCGTATTCTGCGTCAGGTTGGTCAGATGGACGAAGAGGTAATTGGCGACACTTTTGGCCCCGTCGGAAAACTTCTCGATGATGAAAGACTGGTCGAACGGGATTTTTTTCAGGTAGGGGTTGTCGGCAAAGCGGCCGATGACTTCCCTTACCTTCGTTTCAATGGCGCTCGTATCCTTGCTGACGGAGTTGTAGATCTGGATCGATTCGGACACCAGCAGGCTCCCGATGACGAATGCCGGGATGATGATAATCAGAACGATGGCGATTAGCGTCAGGGCCGCGCTGCGATTGGGGCGTTTCAGCTTCCCCTCGATCCGCCGGTACAGGGGTCGGAAAATGCTGGCAAAGACCGCGGCCCAGAAAAGCGGCGTGAAGAACGGTTTCAGCAGATAGAGGAACAGGAGGGTGACAAGACCCAGTATCGCGAAGAAAACAACCTGCTGGACTTTTTTGGGATCCATGTGAAGGCCGGCTTTCGGATTGCGAAGAGAGATTTGCTTCCCTACGGCCGGAAGGTTACCCAATTCACATGATTTAATCAATCCCTGTTTTCACGATCTGCTCATCCGGAAAGGCCCGCTCGGGAGATGCGCTTTTGCTGTCCATTTCGGGAGACTTGTGTTAGATGAAATTCATGTCGCTGTGGATGCGTGAGGGCAAAATACTCGTGACTTGCCCAAAGGGGCTCTCGTCTTATCTGCAGACGGAGATTCGGTCCCTGGGTTTTCCGGTCCTTGCCGCGACGGAAGCGGCTGTCGAAACGGCGGGGACGCTCGCAGAGACCCTGAAGCTGAACCTGAACCTCCGGACCGGTCACCGGGTCCTCTATCGTTTCCACGCCATGAAGGCAAGAACGCCCGAGGATCTGTACGACGGCCTGACCCGGCTGCCCTGGGAAGAGGTCATCGATCCGGACGGGTATCTCTGCGTCACCTCTTTTGCCGACACACCGGCCATTCGCGACGGCCGGTTTTTGAATCTGAAAGGCAAGGATGCCATCGTCGACCGGTTGCAGCGGGTCTGCGGACGCCGGCCCGATTCCGGTCCCGACCGGGGCAGGACGGTGGTCCATCTGTACTGGCGGAATCAAACCGTCATGGCGTATCTGGATGCATCCGGCGAACCGCTGTCGCGGCGGGGATACCGGAAGATTCCCCTCGGGGCCCCCATGCAGGAAACTCTGGCCGCGGCGGTGGTGCTGGCTTCCGAATGGAAGGATCAGGGAAACTTCGTCAATCCCATGTGCGGCAGCGGAACGCTCGCGATCGAGGCGGCCATGATCGCCGCAGACCGGGCCCCGGGCCTGGTCCGGCATCAATATGGGTTCATGCACATCCGGGGGTTTCACCCGTCGGCCTGGCGCAGTCTCCGGACGGAGCGGCGAAAGAGGGCAAAAAGCAGCCTTCCGGGAAGGATCATTGCCACGGACCGCAACCGGGAAGCGGTCGATGCGGCCCTGCAGAACGCCAGAACGGCCGGCGTGGACCACCTGATCGAATTCTCGGTCTGCGATTATCAGGATACGCCCCTGCCGGACGGGGGCGGGGTGGTGATCGTCAACCCGCCCTACGGAGAGCGCCTGGGCGAGGTCAGGGCGCTTGAGGCGACCTATTCGGGCCTCGGGGATTTTTTCAAGCGGAAGTGCCAGGGCTACAGGGGGTGTCTCTTCACGGGAAACCTGAACCTGGCCAGGCAGGTGGGATTGAAAACGAAACGAAGGATTCCCTTCTATAACGGCGAGATCTCGTGCCGGCTGCTGGTGTACGAGCTTTATGCAGGCAGCCGGAAGGCATTTCTTCCCCGTCTCTCCGGCGAGCAAGAGGGAATCGGAAAGGAGGTTCCTTGAACCTCGCGCGGGTCCATCCCATCGGGGTCTTCGATTCCGGCGTCGGCGGCCTGACCGTTGTCCGCGCCATCATGGAGCGGCTTCCCTTTGAAAACATCAGCTATTTCGGCGACACGGCCCGCGTCCCCTACGGGGTCAAGTCGGTTGAAACCATTACGCAGTATGCCACGCAGATCGCGGATTTCCTGCTGCTGCAGAAGGTGAAGCTGCTCATTATCGCGTGCAACACGATCGCGTCCGTGGCCGGAGAGGCCGTTCAGGAGCGCTCGCCCGTCCCGGTTCTCGACGTCATTGACGCCGGCGCCCGCATCGCCGCCGCGGAGACGCGCACGAAGAACGTCGGCGTGATCGGGACCCCGGCCACCATCAACAGCAACGCCTACGCCCGCGCCATTCACCGCTACGATCCGGACGTCCGGATTTTTTCCCAGGCCTGTCCGCTCTTCGTGCCGCTGGTCGAGGAGGGATGGCTGGATCATCCCGTGACGCGCCTCACCGCGCAGGAATATCTCAAACCGGTGGTTGCCGAGCACATCGACACGCTGGTCCTGGGATGCACCCATTACCCGCTGCTCAAGGCCCTCTTCGAGGATATCCTGGAGCCGGGCATCCGCCTCGTCGATTCGGCCGAGGCCATGGCGGCGATCGCGGCCCAGCTCCTGGCGGCCCGGAAACTTTCGAACCCGCTGCGGATCCCCCCGCAATACCGGTTCTTCGTGACGGATGTTCCCTATCGGTTTCAGACGATCGGCGAACGCTTTCTGGGCCGGAGCCTCTCCCATGTCGATCTGGTCAAACTCTAAGGAGCGGAACCGATGAAGATTCTCCTGGCCGGCTACAACATCGACTATGAAACCATTCAGGACATCGAGGACGCCCTGCCGGACCTGGAGGAATTGACCCCGGAGACGATCGCCGCCGCGTACGCCCGGATCAGCCGGAGTCCCAGGCCGGTGAACGAGCTGCGGGCGCTGGCGCGGGCGGAAGTCGAAAAGGCCCGCCGGTCCAACCGCAGCATTGTCTTCGACATGGGCCACAGCTCGATTGCCGAGCATGCGGTCTTCAACATCGACATTCTGGGCGTCTCCCGTCTGCTGGTGGAGGAGATCGAGAAGTTCCGGCTCTGCTCCTATACGGAAAAATCCCAGCGGTATGTTCTGCTGAAAGACGATTTCGTTATCCCCCGGGAGATTCAGGAGACGGGCTTGAAGCCGCTGTTTGCCGGGATGATTCGGGAACAGAACCGTTTCTACCATGCGTTGTACGGTCGATTGCGGTCTCATGTGCTTGACCGGAATCCGGACCTTGCCGCCGATCCCGAAAACAGGCCGCTGCTCGAAGGGTGGGCGAAGGAGGACGCCCGCTACATCATCGCGCTCGGCACGGAAACCCAGCTCGGCATGACGGTCAATGCCCGGAATCTGGAACTGATGCTGCGGCGCCTGGCCGCCCACGAACTGGAAGAGGCCAGGGACTTCAGCCGCCGGCTCTACGACGCGACGAAAAACGTCGCCCCTTCCCTGATCCGGTATGCGGCCGCAACGGATTACGATCGCCTGACGCGTCGGGACCTGAGGGAAAAGGTGTCCGCGCTGATCGCCGGTCGGGGACCGGCGCCGGCGGCGCAGCCGGCCGGGCAGGAAGCCGTGGTTTTGACCGCCGCGACGGAGCGTGCGGACGATCAAATCGCGGCCGCGCTGATCCACGCGTCCGCCGCTCTGCCGAAATCCCGGTGCCTCGAACTGGCGGCCGGCATGGAAACGCGGGAAAAGCGCGACCTGATCCAAACCGCATTCCGCCACCTGAAGGCCTTCGATCCGGTGCTTCGCGAATTCGAGCACATTGACCTGCACTATGAACTGATCATCAGCGCCAGTTGCTTCGCCCAGTTGAAAAGGCACCGCATGGCGACCCTCACCGGCCAGGATTACGACCCGGCGCTGGGGGTCACGATTCCGCCGGCCGTGTCGGAGGTCGGGATGGACGCGCCCTTTCTGGAGATCATCTCGCGAACGGAGGCCGCTCATGACCGCATTCGGCAGGCCGTTCCGGAGGCTGCGGCGTACATTCTGACCAATGCACACCGGAAGCGGGTCGCCCTGAAAGTCAACGCACGGGAGCTGTATCACATCGCCCGGCTTCGGGCGGACCGCCACGCCCAGTGGGATATCCGGCAGGTCGCGGAACGGATGATCGCGCTGGGGAAAGAGGCGATGCCGCTGACGTTGATGCTGGCAGCCGGCAAGGACGGCTTTGCCTCCCTTTATGATCAAACCTTTCCATCTTGACCGCATTCAGGAAGGCCGTTTTCTGGACCGGCCGAACCGGTTCGTGGTGCGCTGTGCCGTCGGCCGGCGGACCTGCGAGGCCTACCTGCCCAATCCGGGCAGGCTCTGGGAGCTTCTGCAGCCGGGACGGACCCTCTATCTGCTCGAAAATCCCGGCAAAGAGGAGGGAAAGCTTTCCTGGCTCTGCATCGCCGCCGTGCGGGATGGTCGTCCGGTCCTGCTGCATACCCATTGGACCAATGATGCGGTGGCCCGGCTGATGGACCGGCGCCGGATCCCCGGCCTGGAAGACGCCCGAATCGTCAGACGGGAAATTGCGGTCGGGCGAAGCCGTTTTGACTTTCTGCTGCACCGGGGAGCGAAGCCCGTTCTGCTGGAGGTCAAATCCTGCACGCTGTTCGGCCGCCGCATCGCCATGTTTCCCGATGCCGTGACCTTGCGGGGCCGAAGGCACTTGATGGAACTCGCCGTGAGCGCCCGTGAGGGAACGCCGGGAATGGTCCTGTTCCTGGTCCATTGCGCCCACGCGGCGTTTTTCCTGCCCGATTACCATACGGATATCGAGTTTGCCCGGACATTCCTTGCGTTACGACGGGTGCTGGAGTTCAAGGCCGTTGCCGTGCAATGGCGAAAAAACATGGCGCTGGGCGACGGGGTGCGCGAACTGACCATTCCCTGGGACATACTGGAACGGGAGGCCGGGGATTGCGGAAATTACATCCTCGTTCTGGAACTTGCCGAGGACCGGGTCATACCCGTCGGCGGCCTCGGGAGGGTTTTCTTCCGGAAGGGTTATTACCTCTACGTGGGATCGGCCCGGAAGAACCTGGCGAAGCGGATCGAGAGGCATCTCCGAAGAAGAAAAACATTCTTCTGGCATGTCGATTACCTGCGAGACCAGTCGGAGCGGTGCACGGCCATTCCCATTCGGACACGCTACCCCCTCGAACACGAAATCGCCCGGGCACTTGGCGAGGTCGCGGAATGGGCGATTCCGGGCTTCGGCTGCTCCGATTGTTCTTGCGAAACCCATCTCTTCGGAATGGGGGTCGATCCGTTGCACTTGCCGCAGTTTGTCAGCCTCCTTCAATACTTCCGGATCGACCGCCTGGAGTCACTGCTCTAAATTTACCTTGAGATTTAAAAATCAGTTTGTTAGCGTCTGCGAAGATCGAATGGCATCTGAATGCGTCGGGAGTGGAGCGAATGGAATGACGAGAGAAGAAGCACTGGCACTGCTCCGGCAACATGTCCGGGATGAACGCATGCTTGCTCACTCCCGTGCCTCGGAGGCCGTCATGCGGGCCCTGGCCCGGAGGCTGGGACGGGACGAGGAGAAGTGGGGCCTGGCCGGCCTGCTGCACGACATCGATATCGAGGATGTGAACGGGGATCTGACGGTCCATGGCCTGGAGGCGGCGCGAATGCTTACCGAACGGGGCGTTGATCCGGACGTCGTGGACGCCATTCGAATGCATAACGAAATGGCAGCCGGCGCAACGCGGCGTTTGGAACTCCATCATGCCCTCGCGGCGGGAGAGACGATTACGGGGCTGATCACGGCCACGGCGCTGGTCTATCCGGACCGGAAGCTGGCCAGTGTCAAGATCAAATCCGTGACCAAGCGCATGAAGGAAAAAGCCTTTGCTGCATCGGTTCGCCGTGAAAACATCCTGGAATGCGAGAAGCTCGGCTTTTCACTGGATGTTTTTTCAGGCATCGCCCTGGAAGCCATGCAGAGCATTCATGACGAATTGGGGCTGTAGTCCCGGTCGGATCCGGTCGTGAAGAGGGATCCGGACCAGGAGGCAGGCATGCCGGCAAAGGCCGATGGCCGATGACCGGAGGTCGATTTGCAGGGGGGGTCGATCCGGATCGGGATTCCCGGCTCCCGCCGCGCCATCAGCAGGGAGGAGGAGCGTATGAAATTTCAAAATGTGCTTTTCGAAAAAGCGGATCGGGTGGCCACCATCACGCTGAACAGGCCGGAATCCTACAACGCCATGAACGATGGCCTTCTGAAAGACCTTGCCAAGGCCCTGGAAATCTGTGCCGATGATGATGAGACCCGAGCGGTCGTCCTCACGGGCGCCGGCAAGGCTTTTTGTTCCGGCGGCGACGTCTCCTCCTTCCGAGAGGAAATCGACACCAATCCGTCCGACCCGCTGCGTCAGTTGATCAAGGTTCTCAATGTCTGCGTGCTCGGCATTCGGACGCTGCCCAAACCGGTTGTTGCCTCGGTCAACGGACCGGTGGGCGGCGGCGGCATGAGCCTGATGGCCGCATGCGACCTGAGGGTCTGCGCGGCTTCCGCACGTTTCCGTCAGGCTTATTCCAATCTCGGCCTGGTGCCGGACGGCGCTTGGTCGCTGGTCGTGGGCCGGCTCATCGGTTTCGCGCGGGCCCAGGAACTGATTTTCATGGACCCGGTGTTTGACGCGGAGCAGGCCCTTGCCTGGGGTCTCGTGAACCGGGTGGTTGCGGACGCAGATCTGTGGAGGATGACGCGGGAAATGGCGGTCAAACTGGCCCACGGGCCGACCCGGGCCTACGCCATTGCCAAGGAGAACATCAACCATTCCATGCTCGATCTGCTGGAACGGCAGCTGGAGCGGGAGCGGTCCGGGATGATCCGGGCCGGAAAAACCGCCGATTACAAGGAGGGCCTGAAGGCCTTTTTTGAAAAGAGGCCGCCGGTGTTTTCCGGAAAATAAGGGCGCCGGCAAGCCGGACGGCCGCTGTGCGGAAGTTCGGCGGGATTCCTCACTGGAGAATACCCGACATGCGAAAATTGAATCCGGACTACATCAGCGCGGTTTGCGCCCTGGCCAATCAATGTCCCTATTTCCGGCTCCTGTCCATGGAAATTCGTGAGCTGACGCGCGGGCGCGCGCTGCTGGAGGCGGACGTGGCGGAAAAGCACCTCCAGGCCTTCGGATACGTGCACGGCGGCGTCTTCGCCTCCATCATCGATACGGCGGCCTTCTGGGCGGCCTTTTGCGATCTGGATGAGAATGAGGGGATCACCTCCGTGGACCTGAAACTCAACTACCTGACGCCGGTCCGCGGGGGAAGGCTGATCGCCAGAGGAAAGCGCATCAAGATGGGGAAAAAACTGGGTCTGGGTGAAGCGGAAATCCGAAGCGGGGACGGCAAACTGATCGCCCGGGGGACATCGACCCTGATCGTGCTGCCGGGCTTTGGTCTGGCGGGCAGTCCGCCGCTGCCGCCGAAATTCATTCAAGAGCCGCTTTCGAGGAGAGGCGCATGATTGTCACCAACGGGGACCCGGTCTGCCAGCGGTGCGGCCGGAAACCGTCCGTCGTGCTCTGTGACGGATGTTCCATCGCCCTGTGTGTGGATTGCCGGAAATTCGACATGTGGGGATACGGCTGCGGGCATGTGGACACCAAGGCGTTTTGCCCGTCCTGCGCTGCCGATGAGCGGGTGAATCCCTACGGCGGGAAAATGGATTGAGGGAGTCCGCCATGGACCGCTGCGAAGCCTGCGGGAAACGGGCGGCATGGACGCCCTGCATGGGGTGCCGGAAGGCCCTCTGCGAGGGGTGCGCCCACTTTGAGCTGCTGGCCGAGGGATGCGGGACGGTCGTGCCCGCCTACTTCTGTGAAACCTGCGTTGCCGATCCCCTGTGCAACCCGAATGCCATTTTCTGGCAGATGAAAGCGTCCGAACCATGAAGCGGGATGAAGCCAAGTCCAGAGAAAAACTGATTGCCGAACTGCGGGACCTGCGCCGCCGGATCCGCACCATGAGAAAGACGAAGACGGACTACCTTCTGGAGGAAGGGCTTTTCCGGACACTGGAGAACAGCTCGCAGGCCGGCATCTATGTCGTGCAGGGAGGAAAATTCCGGTTTGTCAACGCCCATGCCGCGTTCTACTGGGGCTACAGCAAGGACGAACTGATCGGCATGGAATCCATGAGCCTGGTGCACCCGGACGACCGGGAGCGGGTCCGCCGCAGCGCCATCGAGATGCTGAAGGGGAAACGCACCTCCTCCTACGAATTCCGCACGATCGCCAAGGACGGCGGAATCCGCTGGATCACGGAAACCATCACCTCCATCCAGTACAAAGGGGAGCGGGCCGTGCTGGGGAACTCCATGGACATCACCGAGCAGATCAAGGCCCGGAACAAGCTGGCGGAACTGGAAGCCCTGGAGGCGTCGATCCTGGAGGCGATTCCCCACGCGGTTGTAGGTCTGCGCAACCGGCGCATCATCTTTGCCAATGACGGGGTCGAGGCGGTTTTCGGCTGGGAGGCGGAAGAGCTGATCGGCAGGCAAACGCGCGTCTTTTACCGCTCCAACAGGGACTTCGAAGCAATCGCCGCCAACCTCTACTCGACACTGGAGCATCAGCGGACCTTCCGGTCGGAGTTCCCCTGCCGGCGGAAGGACGGACAGGAAATCGAGTGCATGGTCAGCGCCTCGCGCATCGGCGAGAGCCTGAAGGAAAAAAACATTGTCATAACCTATGAGGACATCACGGACCGAAAGCGCGCCGAGGCGGCCTACAGGATCATGGCCGACAATTCCCAGGCCGGCGTGTACGTGGTGCAGAACGGGACCTTTCAGTTCGTCAATCACAATGCCGCAAAATATGCCGGATACAGCGCCGATGAGCTGGCGGGCATGGACTCCCTGAGCCTCGTCCACCCGGAGGACCGGGAAAAGGTCATCCGGAATTCCAGGGAAATGCTGAACCGGCGGCGGACGGCGCCGCATGAGTTCCGGATCGTCACCAAGGACGGACGGATCCGCTGGATCATGGAAACGGTCACGCTGATTCCCTGGAGAGGAGAGCGGGCGGTGCTGGGCAACTCCATGGACATCACCGAACAGTTCGAGGCCCGCAACAAGCTGGCGGAACTGGAAGCCCTGGAGGCGTCTATCCTCGAGGCGATTCCCCACGCGGTGATCGGCCTTCAGGACCGGCGCATCATCTTCGCCAACGACGGCGTGGAGGCGGTGTTCGGCTGGAGGGCGAAAGACCTGATCGGCAAAAGCACCCGCGTGCTGTATCAGACCGACGAGGGCTATGAGGCCATCGCCAGGGACCTCTATTCCGTACTGGAAAAGAAACGGACCTTCCGGTCGGAGTTTCCCTGCCGGCGGAGGGACGGGACCGGAATCGAATGCATGGTCAGCGCCGCCCGGATCGGCACGCAGCTCAAGCAGAAAAATATCGTCATCACCTACGAGGACATCACGGACCGAAAGCGGGCGGAGACGGAAATCGAGCGATCCCGGGAGCAACTGCGAAACCTGTCCGCGCACCTCCAGTCCGTCCGTGAAAAGGAACGGACCCGCATCGCCCGAGAGCTTCACGATGAGCTGGGACAACTGCTGACGGCGCTGAATACGGGGCTGGTCCTGCTCAACCGGAAGATACCCGAAACCGAGAAGGCCCTGCGCGATCAGACGGGGTCCATGATCGAGCTGGTGGATATGACCATGCAGACTCTGAAGCGGATCTACATGGCCCTCCGTCCGGGCATGCTGGATCATCTCGGGCTGGCCGTGGCCATCGGATGGCAGGCCGGTGAATTCGAGAAGCGGACCGGAATCCGCTGCAAGGTGACCGTGGATCCGGAGGACCTCTCTCTGGATCCGGACCTGTCCACGGCCATCTTCCGCATTTTCCAGGAGACGCTGACGAATATTGCCCGTCATGCCGGGGCCGCCCGGGTCCATGTATCTTTGAAAGCGACGGCAGAGAAAGTCCTCCTGACGGTGCGGGACAACGGCAGGGGAATCACTCAAGAGCAGCTTGCCAAGCCCAACTCGTTCGGCCTGCTGGGCATGCGGGAACGAACCCACTACTGGGGAGGAGATGTCAGAATATCAGGCAAGCCGGGCAAGGGGACGCTGGTCAAAGTGGACATTCCCCTTCGGAACCCGAAGGATGTCGGGGGTGAATAGCGACCTGCGGCGGTGTCATGCCGGTTTCGACGATCCGGTGGGCGCGGGCTGTAGGGCAGGATTGCCGTTTCCTCCTTTTGGATGAAGGGATTGACCGATGAAAAAAATCAAAATCTTGATTGCCGACGATCACCCGATTGTCCGCGCGGGTTTCAAGCAGGTCATCGCCGATACGCCGGATATGCTGGTGGCCGATGAAGCCGGCAACGGGCAGGAGGTCCTCAACCTGATCGGGAAAAAGGACTATGACCTGGTCCTCCTGGACATTTCCATGCCCGGTCGAAGCGGACTGGAAATCCTGAAAGACCTGAAAAGCGAGAAGCCGAAACTGCCGGTTCTGATCCTGAGCATTTATCCAGAGGAGCAGTACGCCGTCCGGGCGCTGCGGGCCGGCGCATCGGGCTACATGACCAAGGCCAGCGCCGCCAACGAGCTGATTGCGGCCATCCGGAAAATATCCGCGGGGGGCAAGTATATCAGCGCCTCGCTTGCCGAGAAGCTGGCCTTCTACCTCGACGGCGACGCGACCCGGCCTCCCCACGAGACGCTGTCCGACCGGGAGTACCAGGTCATGCTGATGATCGCTTCCGGAAAGACCGTGACGGAGATTGCCGACGAACTGTGCCTCAGCGTGAAGACGATCAGCACCTACCGCACGCACATTCTGGAAAAGATGAAAATGAAGAACAATGCCGAGATCACCTTGTACGCAGTGCAGAACAAGCTGGTCGGCTGACCCGCACCATGCAGTGAAGGGTCCGGCACGGGCCGCGGACCGGGCGGGCGCCTTGAAAGGGAGGGCCGGATGATGATCCCGGAAACGCAGGTACAGGCGCAGGATGCACTGGCGTTGATGTACGCGGCTGTTCGGAACATGCGCCTCTATCCCCCTGCCGGCGCCATGGCCGTCCTCGCCGTCGACCGGCTCTACCAGACCCTTACGGACGTTCTCGCCGGAGAGGAGAAGCTGATCTTCACGTTTTCGGGAAAAACCATCCTGCTCTGCGGGGAGCCGCTGAGCCCGCCGGACCGGCAGGTGACGCAGTACGGGGCCCTGCTGGAGACGCTGATCCGTTTCGGCATTCGGAGCATTACCCTTGAAAAGGGGCTGGGTCGTGACGAACTCGCCGCTTGCCTGGAGATCATCGCAGGAGACCCGGAGCAGGTCAAGAGCGAAGGAGGGCTGCCGCGGCTCCTTGCTGAAAAAGATCTGCTCCATATCCTGATCGACCAGAAAGTCCATGCTGCCCCGGCCGGGGACGGGCATCGGCGAATCTCCCCCGGCTCCGACATGCCCGTTGAGCCGTTCGTTCGGGATATCATGCGGGCCTTTCCGGAGCTGCGCGGGGACCCCGAACAGGCCCGGAAGGCGTCCGGGAATCCGGCCCGGCTGTTTGATTTGTTCCGGTCCGCTGCGGCACCGGGGCCGGCTCAGGATGGAGCAGAGGACAGCCGTTGCCCCGAACGGTTGATGCACATGATCCGCGTCCTGGACCGGGCGTCCGCCGGAATGGGCCGGGAGGAGCGTGAAGGGCTGTGCCGGGGCATCGGGGCAACCATTTCCGGCATGGCGCCCGAGGCGGTCAGCCTGGTATTATCGGGGGAAATCGAGAGCCTTTTCGGCGGCGCTCTGCTGCAGCATATCGTCAGCGAGCTGGACGATATTCGCTTTTCGGTGATTAACGAAAAACTTCTTTCCGGGGGATATCAAAGCGCCCCGTCAGGCCCGGACCCGGACGCCGTCGTGGTCAGCGGTTTTGCTGAAGCGTCGTGGGCAAAGTGCCTCAGCGGTCTGAAGCAGGCCATTGCGGCGATCCCGAACGGGGCGGACGAGGCGTTTCTCGACCGCTTGCCGACGGCGTCCCTGCCGGAGCTTTCTGTCCGGTTGGCCGATGAGGATCCGGATGTACTGCGGACGATTGTCGACCGTCTGTCCAGCCGCCTGCACGACGGCAGGGAAGATGTGCGGGTCCGCGCATCGCAGGCGCTGGCCGGGATCATGGAAGGACTGCCCCGCGGGCATCGGGAAGCGCTGCTGGCGGGAATTGCAGACCGGCTGGTCGAATGGATTCGCGGTGAAGCCGAACCGGCGCCGGCCTATGAAAAGATCTGCACGATCCTGAAAGACCACGTAGTGAACCTGACGCACCTGGGACGTTATGAAAAAGCCGTTCCGATTGTGGATGTATTCGCGCGCATCCGCGCCGGCGTCCCGGCAAAGAATGTGATGGCGCAGAAAATTGCCGCGGGGATCATTCGGGATCTGGCCTCAGAAAGCCTGTTGGGCGCACTCTTCACGGAGTTTTATGGCGGCCGGGAAGGCAAGCGCGCCGCATCCGGCCGGATGCTGTGCAGGCTCGGGGAAGGCCCTCTGAACCGGCTGTTGGACCTGCTCCGCGTGCAGGGCGAGAGCGACAAGCGGGTCCGGATTCTCCAGGTCCTCGGCGAGGTCGGCCCGATGGTGATGCCCCTGATCCGGGAGCGGATCCGGGAAGGGGGGGCCTGGTACTACCTCAGAAATCTGGCCTACCTGCTGGGGCGGACCGGCGGCGGGGGCGAAGCCGGCGAATTGCGGCCCCTGCTGCTACATGAAGATCTCCGAGTGCGCCGTGAAGCCCTGCGAAGCGTCCACCGGATCGGCGGGAGCGGGCGGGGCCCCCTGCTTCTATCTGCTCTGCCGGCGGCGGAGGATCCCGCCAGGGTCGACATCGTAGAGATGCTGGGCAGGCTGAAATGTGATGATGCCGTGGTCCCGCTCCTGGAGCTGCTCAGAGACCGGCCGTTCATCGCCTTGCCGTCGCGGGCCGATCTGGAAGAAGCGATCTGCGTCGCTTTGGGTCGCATCGGCTCACCCGGGGCGGTCCGTGCGCTCGCGGAGATTCAGGAGTCCGGGCGCTTTTTCGGCGTTCAACCCTATTACGAAAAAGTGATCGTCGCCGCCTCCCGGGCGCTGGCTTCCATCAGAAGCCGGGCGGCCTGATCGGTTCCGCGGTCCGCAAACATCCCGCTCTGACCGATTTCCACCCCGTAGAGCGCCCCTTCAGGCCTCGAACTTTCTCCATTCAAACCAGGTCGTCAAATCGAGGCGCTTCGCCCATGCGTCGATCATCGCCCGGTCGCCGGCATGAGAGTCGTCATACTCCCGCTCCGTCAGCGCGGCCAGCGCACTCCCGTCGAAAATGAAAATCGTTCCGTGGTACGGGGCGACCCAGTCGAGCCGGAAGTGGTCCTCCAGAACCTTGAAGAATACATAATTCATGATGTTGGAAACGCGATAGATCTTGTCCGGCGTAAATTTCCGGGTATCGCCGGCCAAAGACTGGACAGCCGCCTGGCGCTGCCTCGAAAGGGCCTTGAGCTGGATGGGCCGAAGGTCCGGGAAGGCATCGTAGAGCCACTTGTCGATCATGATGTCGGGCGGCATTCGGGTCAATTGAAACACAACACCCTCGTACCAGAGGCGGGCCATGCGCCTGATTTTTTCGGGGTCGAAAAGACGGGCAAAGCGATGGCACTCGTCCCCCATCTCCATGGCATAGCTCATCATCGCCCGGTAGCTGGCCACGGGCATGAATCGCTGTTCCGCCGGCGCTTTGAAGAGCCGGAGAATATGGCCGCATTGGTTGGCGATGACATAATTGATCTGTTCGTCGTGTCTGCCGCGGTAAAGAAGGTGGTGTGCGGTCTCGCCCTTTGCGGCGACCCGAATCTCCGCCGACATGGGCAGATCGCGCGTTTCCATGACGGAAACCGGTTTCCCTGTTCTTTCCTCGACCTGCCGGATCAGGGCCTGAACGGAATGGATGAGTTCGAGCGGCATGATTTTACGAATCCCTGTTTCGATCTCTGTTTTTTCTATTACCCTTGCAGAAGACCGGCGTCAAGGGGGAGCCGGGAAGGCGGATTGTCCGGCCTGCCCCCTCCTCCGGCTCCGGCCGCCGGTCCAGAAAGGCATGCATCGCTTCGTCTTCGAGCTGTGCCGCAGCGCCTTTGTATTTCGGGGAATGGTGAAACAGAGAAATTCGCTTGACCCCGGCGATTCTTGCCAGGGTTCCGGCTTGGCGGGCGGTCAGATGATGCTTCTTTGCTGCGATGTCCCGGTCCTCGTGGCGGAACATCGCTTCGATGAACAGATGGTCCGAGCCGCGGATCAGGATGGAGATCCGGCGCATGTTCTCGCTGCTGAAGACCGCGTCTGTGACGTAGCTGATGCTCAGCCCCGGCGTGATCCGGACGGCCCCCTTGAGCCGGCCGAGCGGCAGCCATTTTTCGAGGCACGGATCCTGTTTGGACCAGACGCGGACAGGCGCCTCGTCGCCGTCGCCGCTCAGGATCTGCTCCTTCAGGTCCATCAGCCATGCGCCCACGGGCAGTCCCTGTTCGAGAAGAGCGTTTTTCATGATGTTGATGCGCTGCTTCTCCTCAAAGCGGAAGGCGAGGCAGGGGATCATGTGATCCAGAAACGTCCCCCGGACGGCAAAGAATTTTGTGTCGAGCAGCGTGCCCTCAAAAGGGCGGTGCTCCTCGAGGCATTCGGGCCGGAAACCGTTGCGGCAGCCGAAACGGATCGTGCTTTGATGCTCCGGGTGCACTTCCGTGACCACGACGGCAAAGTCATGGCTGTAGTTCTCGACCAGGTTCCAGGTGTAGGCCCTGATCTTGTGCTCGATCTGTCCGGCGATGCCGGGCGGTCCGAAAATGTGGAGTTGCTTGTCCCGCCCCAGGCATAGCCGAAGCAGATGGTCGAATCCGATGAAGTGATCCATGTGCGTGTGGGAGACGAAAATGGCATGGACCTTGAGCAGCTTGCGCGCGGGCAGGGCATGCAGATCCCCCAGATCGAAGAGAACGGAATCCCGGCGGTACCTGCATTCCAGGTAGACGCCGGGATCGCCGAAAGGGTCATTGATCAGTGATGCGCTGTACATGCCCGGTCCCTTCTTTCATGGCTATGAAGGCCGGTCGCCGGTATGGCAGGGCTGACAGCGAGGGCAGAAATAGGTTCCCCTGCCGCCGAGGACGGCCCGTTGAATGGTTTCGCCGCAGCGCGTGCAGGCCGAGCCCGACCTCCCGTAAACCGCCAGATGTCGCTGATACGTTCCTCTCTTCCCGTGCAGGTCATGCCAGTCGGACACCGATGTCCCCCGGCAGGCGGCTGCCTTGCGGAGGATGCGGCCGCCTGCCCCGGCCACACGCCGCCATTCCTGCGCCGACAGGCCGCACGACGGTCGCCAGGGGCTGATGAAGGCCCGGTGCAGGATTTCACAGGCGTAGATGTTTCCGATGCCGGCGATGGTCTTCTGATCCAGGAGGAAGGCTTTGACCGGCAGCGTCCTGCCGCGTGCCGCATCGCGCAGCGCGGGGGCGCCGAAGTGTCGCAGGGGGTCGGGAACCGGCGCCACGGGATGCTGACCGCGGTCAAGGCGGAGCGTCGCGAATCGCCGCGGGTCAATGCAGATCAGGCGGCCCTTCACAAAAGAAATCTGAAATCGCGTGTGCGCAGGCGTTGCGTCATCATGACGCTGCCACAGGAGACGGCCGGACATCCGAAGGTGCAAGCTGAGCGTGCGGCCGTCGTCCAGACCGATGTCAACGGATTTGCCGCGGCGCTTCACGGAGCGCACCCGGCGCCCGACCGGCTTTTCCGGTGTGCCCAGCTTCGCGTCAAGGATCATCAGGTCCAGAATATCCGCATTCAGGATCGTTTTCTTCAGTTGACGGCAAAGGGTTTCCACTTCCGGAAGTTCAGGCATCGCGCTGTTTTCATCCTTTCTGCTGCCTGTAAGATTCTAAACGGTGCGATGAAGCTGTCAAGTGGAAATAAAAAGCAAAAATATTTTCAAAAATGCAAAAAAAATATTGACACTCTAAAACAAACAGTTTAATGCGGTAAGCATCAAAGTTGCGGGAATCGATCGTTAAATTCGAATGTCCCGCGCCTGCGGAGACCGCTCGTGCAGGGTATTGTCCGGAAAGGGTTTTGGAGCGAAAAAGAGCGTAGAGAGGCGTCAACCCCTCTCGACTTCGATATCAGGAGGCTGACAGAATGGAGAATGAAACCCTTTTCGCGGAGGAGGCAGAGCCTCCAGGCGGTCTGACAGGGGTTCTCGATTCAAAACAGCAAACCGGTTGCCTGTTTCCAGCAGGCGGCATTCAACCTCCCTCCCCGGCGGTCCGGACGGTTATTCCCCGCTCAAAATCCGGAATTCCGGAACATCCCCGCATTTCCGCGTTTCGAAAGAAATTCTTCCCGGATGTCACGGACGAAGAATGGGGTGACTGGCACTGGCAGGTCCGCAACCGCATCCGGGACATGCAGACGCTCTCCCGCATCCTCCATCTCTCGGATAACGAACACAACGCCATGCTCGGCCACACCGGCGCCCTGCCGGTTTCCATAACGCCCTACTATGCAAGCCTCCTGGATGAAAACGACGCAAGGCATCCCCTGCGACGCGCCGTTGTCCCCGTGATCGACGAATGCTTTCGCAGCGAGGGAGAAACGGAGGACCCGCTCGCGGAGGAACAGGACAGCCCCGTTGCCGGAATCATTCACCGCTATCCGGACCGTGTCCTTTTCCTCGTGACCGAATTCTGCTCCACCTTCTGCCGCTACTGCACGCGCTCGCGCCTGGTGGGAAACCGGGGGGAGGATCCGTTTCAACTCGATCTGTGGGAAAAGGCAATTGCCTATATTTCGGAAAACGGACAGATTCGGGATGTTCTGCTGTCCGGAGGGGATCCCCTGACCCTGTCCGACAAAAAACTGTCATGGCTGCTGTCCCGCCTGCGAAAAATACCCCACGTGGAGCTTCTGCGCATCGGCACCAAAGCGCCGGTGGTCATGCCCCAGCGCATTACTCCCGAACTGGTCCGCCTGTTGAAGCGATACCATCCCCTGTGGGTCAGCATCCACGTCACCCATCCGTACGAACTGACCTCCGAGATGTCACTGGCCTGCCGCCGTCTGGCCGATGCGGGCATTCCGCTGGGAAGCCAGACCGTTTTGCTTTCCGGGATCAATGACGACCTGCCGACCATGAAAGAGCTGGTGCAGGGGCTCCTCCGGATCCGGGTCAAGCCCTACTATCTTTATCAATGCGATCCGATACCCGGTTCCTCCCATTTCCGGACACCCGTTCTGAAGGGGCTGGAAATCATGGAGGGCCTGCGGGGGCACACGACCGGCTATGCCGTGCCGACCTACGTCATTGACGCCCCGGGCGGAGGCGGGAAAATACCACTGCTTCCCCGGTATACGCTCGGATATGAGGGTGAGGACCTGATTTTGAGAAACTACCAGGGCCGGCTGTACCGATATCCGGATCACAAGGCGGTGCACAGGGAAGTTCATTAAAGGATGGGTTTTGAAGATCGGTCTCACCTATGACCTCCGCGACGACTATCTGGCTGAAGGCTACAGCGAAGAGGAGACGGCGGAATTCGACCGCGCCGAAACCATCGACGCGGTTGACCGGACGCTGACTGAACTCGGCTTCCGGACCGACCGCATCGGCCATTTGAAATCGCTGACCGGAAGGCTGGCGGCGGGAGACCGCTGGGATTTGGTTTTCAATATTGCCGAAGGCCTGCGAGGCTTCGGCCGCGAGGCGCAGGTTCCCGCGCTCCTGGACGCCTACGAAATTCCCTACACCTTTTCGGATCCGCTGGTCCTCGCACTGACCCTTCACAAAGGAATGACCAAGCATGTCATCCGCGACATGGGCATTCCGACCCCGGATTTCGCCGTCATCGAGTCGGCGGACCGGATGGACGGGATTCACCTGCCCTTCCCCCTCTTTGCCAAACCCGTCGCGGAAGGCACCGGCAAAGGGATCACCGCCGCCTCCAGAATTGAAAGCAGGCAGGAGCTGACGCGGGTTTGCGGGACCCTTCTGGCCGCATTCCGGCAGCCCGTCCTCGTGGAGACTTTTTTGCCCGGCCGCGAATTCACCGTCGGGATTATCGGCACGGGGCGGGAAGCCGTCGCGACCGATGTCATGGAGGTCTGCCTGAAGGAAAAGGCCGAACCGGGCGTGTATTCTTACGTCAACAAGGAGAACTGCGAGGAACTGGTCGAGTATCGGCTGGCCGGCGATGCCGAGGCGCAGCAGGCCAGGGAAACGGCCCTGGCCGCCTGGCGCGGCCTGGGCTGCCGCGATGCGGGGCGGATGGACCTTCGCAGCGACCGGTCCGGGAAGCCGAATTTCATGGAGGTCAATCCCCTGGCCGGTTTGCACCCCTTCCATTCGGACCTCCCCATCATCTTCAGCCTCATGGGAAGGACCTATCGTCAGCTCATCGAGGAGATCGTGCGCTCCGCATTGAAAAGGATTCGAGCAGGATGAGTGGGCGAGTCGCAGTTCTTTCCGGACGGGCGGAATGACCGATGCGGGCGGTTGTCTTGCACGGCGAAGTGTCCGACGGGGCCGGCAGCGATGAGCAGGATGTCCTGGTTCAGGCCGGCATGGTTTCCCGCGCCCTGGCCGAGCAGGGTTACGAACCGATGGTCGTGCCGGTTTCGCTGGATTTCTCGGGCCTGGTCCGCCGCCTGCACGCGCTCCGCCCGGATTTTGCCTTCAACCTCGTGGAATCCATCGCCGGACAGGGCCGGCTGATCCACACGGTTCCCGCCCTTCTCGATTGCCTGAACCTGCCCTACACGGGCGCCGGAACGGAAGCCGTCTTTCTGACCTCCAACAAACTACTCGCCAAGCGGATCCTTCAGCAGAGCGATCTGGACACGCCGGCGTGGCTGACCGGCAAACAGGCTTTCACGGGAAATTTCGCTCCCGGCCTTTACATCGTCAAATCCGTCTGGGAGCATGCATCGATCGGCCTCGACGAAGACGCCGTTATGCCTGCGGAGCGGGAAACGGACCTTGTTGCGGTCTTGGCGTCCCGCGGAGAGGGGCCCGCCGGGGCATGTTTTGCCGAAGCGTTCATTGAAGGGCGGGAATTCAACCTCTCCCTGCTCGCCGGCCCGAAAGGCCCGGAAGTGCTCCCCCCCGCTGAAATCCGCTTCGATGATTATCCGCCGGGGAAGGTCCGGGTTGTCGGGTACCGCGCCAAGTGGCGGGAAGACTCTTTTGAATATCGGCATACCAGCCGCTCCTTTGATTTCCCGAATGGCGATGCGCCGCTGCTGAAGCGGCTAACGGAAGCAGCCCTGCAATGCTGGCGGCTGTTCGGCCTGAAGGGATACGCCCGGGTGGATTTCCGCGTTGATTCGTCCGCCAGACCCTGGATCCTCGAGGTCAACACGAACCCCTGCCTGTCGCCGGATGCCGGCTTTTTTGCCGCCGCACAACGGGCGGGACTGACGTTCGACGGGGTCGTCCGAAGAATCGTCGCCGACCGCTGACGTCCGCAAGGGCGCGAAAGCGATGCGGTCCGCGAAAAGTTGCCGGAGGAGGCAGACATTGGCATTTGAAATCTTCCATGATCAGCTTACTTTTACGTCCACCGCGGGAACGGATGTTTTTAACATCACGGAGCGGGTCCGGGAAAAAGTTAGGGAGTCCGGGATTCAAAACGGCCTGGCTCTTGCCTTCGTGCCCGGTTCCACGGCCGCCCTGACGACGATCGAATACGAGCGGGGCGCCGTTCAGGATCTGGTGGACGCAATCGATCGCATCGCCCCGCAAAGTCAAGACTACCGCCACGACGCGCGGTGGGGGGACGGAAACGGTTACGCCCATGTGCGGGCCGCCCTGCTCGGACCTTCGCTGACGGTTCCCGTCGTCGCCGGACAACTGGCGCTGGGGACCTGGCAGCAGATGGTCCTCGTTGATTTCGACAACCGCCCCAGAAAAAGGCGGATCATGATCCAGATATCGGGTGCTGGAAACAGCGTGACGAAAAAGGTAGCGAATTGCAAGGAGGATGACCATGGTTGAAAAAAAGGCGGCGCGGAAGGGAAAGAAGGTGAGAGATTTCAAGATAACCGATCAGAACGGCCAGGATTTCCGGCTGTCGAAATGCCTGGGGAAGCGGGTGCTGCTGTCCTTTCATCCGCTCGCCTGGACGCCGATCTGCGCCCGGCAGATGCAGTCCCTGGAAAAAAACAAAAAGGCCCTGGACAAGCTCAATGCCCTGGCGGTCGGCGTGAGCATCGACAGCGTTCCCAGCAAGGCCGCCTGGGCCAAAGCCCTGAAGATCAGAAACACGAAGCTGCTGGCCGATTTCTGGCCTCACGGGGCTGTGGCCAAATCACTCGGCATTCTCCGGAAGGAAGGGTTTTCCGAGCGGGCCAACGTGATCATCGATGAAAAAGGGAAGATCCTGTTCGCAAAGGTTTACCCGATCCGGCAGTTCCCGGACCTGACGGAGATCCTCAAGGTCCTGAAGGCTTGACCGGCCTCATTTCAAGACCGCCATCATTTCGCTGAGCGTCGGATGGGGGATGATCCATCTGCCGATTTCCTTTTTCCCGAGGCCGTTTGCGATGGCCAGGCTCATGGCGGGGATCAGCTCGGCGGCGCCGTCGCCCAGGATGGTGGCGCCCGCCAGACGTTCCCGGTGGAACAGCATCTTGACGAAACCGGGTCCGGCCAGTTCGGTGCGGGCGAGAAGATTGGCGGCATAGTCGGATCGGCAGACCTCGATGTCCAGGCCCTTCCGGCGGGCCTCTTTTTCCGTCATCCCGACCCGCGCGACCTGTGGATGGGAATACACGACCGACGGAACGGCCTCCTCCCGGTAGCAAATGGAGCCGTCTCCGCAGAGGAAGCTGGCGAGGGCCTTTCCCTGCTGGATGGCGCGGTGCGCAAGCATGATGCCCCCCGTCACATCCCCGACGGCGTAGATGCCGGGGACGTTCGTCATGCCGTTCCGGTCGGTCGGGATGCCCCCGGGGCCGTGCAGGATTCCGAGCCGGTCGAGTTCTTCGCCGTCGATACGGGGCTTCCGGCCGGTGCAAACGAGGGCGTGTGAAGCGGTCAGATTCAGGTCGCGCCCATGCCCGGACACAGCCAGCCGCACCTGATCATCCGTTTCATGGATGGTCTGGAGCCGGGCCGAGGTATGGATCGTGACGCCCAGGCGCGCCAGTTCCCGGTTCAGCAGGGCGGCTGCCTCTTCGTCCTCCGCGGGCAGAATCTGTTCCATCATTTCGATCAGGGTGACCTGCGCTCCCAGCTCGGCCAGCAGGGTGGCGAACTCCACGCCGATGACGCTCCCACCCACGATCAGCACGCTGTCCGGCAGCGTGTCCAGATCGAGAAACCCGTCGGACGTCAAAACGCGGCGGGAAGGTTCGAGCCCGGGCGGCAGCAGGGGCTCCGATCCCCTAGCGATGACGGCATGCCGGGTCGGCAGCGTGTGGCGGTTCCCGCCGGCATCCGTCCATTCGATTTCCCGGGGGGACCGGATCGTTCCCGCGCCGCGGATCAGGGTCACGCCGGCATCGCGAAGGGATTGTTCCGCGCCCAGCGCCGAGATCTGAACCATCTGCCGCTGGTGCCGCTTGATGGCGGAAAAGTCAAAGGACGGCTGTCCGGCCTGAATGCCCAGGCGCTTCAATTTCCGGAATCCGGCATACTGCCTGCTGCAGGCCAAAAGCGCCTTGGTGGGTATGCAGCCGCGGTGGGTGCAGGTGCCGCCCCAGAGATTCTGTTCGACAATGGCCACCCGGGCGCCGCGCCGGGCGGCGCCCTCCGCCATGGCATGTCCGCCCGGTCCTCCCCCGATCACGATCACATCAAAGGCATCTGTCAAAATAGGAACCTCCGTCGCGGTTGTTCCGGCGTGGCGCTCACAGAATCATTGTGCCGCTGAACCCGCCCGGGCGGCGCGGTAGGAACTGCGGACCAGTGGCCCGGATTCGACATGGCGGAAACCCATGGCGTAGGCCGCCTCTTCGAACTCCTGAAATTCATCGGGATGGTAGTATTTCGCGACCGGCCAGTGCGCGCGGGTCGGCTGCTGATATTGGCCGATGGTCAGCCGCTCGCACCGGACGGCGGCGAGGTCCTCCATCAGCCCCAGGATATCCGACCGCTGTTCCCCGAAACCGACCATGAAACCGGACTTTGAAATGATTCTCCCGCTCGCCTCCCTGTGCACCCGCCGCAGCAGCGCGAGCGAAGTGTGATAGTTTCCCCGGGGGCGAAGGGCGGAAAAAAGCGAGGGCGCCACCTCCAGGTTGTGGTTGATCACCCGGGGCGCCACGGCCAGGATCTGCTCCAGAGACTCCGGGCTTCCCTGAAAATCGGGAATCAGGACCTCCGTTTCGCAGTCCGGACATCGCCGGCGCAGCTCGGTGATGCAGGCAGCGAAATGCGACGCGCCCCCGTCGGGCAGATCGTCGCGCGTAACGGACGTCAGGACGGCGTATTTCAATCCGAGTTCCCGGACCGCATCGGCCAGCCGCTCCGGTTCGCCGGTGTCCGGCGGTTTCGGCACGCCGTGCGCGACATGGCAGTAGCGGCAGTTCCGCGTGCAGATGTTGCCGAGAATCAGAAATGTCGCGGTTCCCTCGCCGAAGCATTCGCCGATGTTGGGGCAGCGCGCCTCCCGGCAGATGGTGCGGAGATCCCGGTTCGCGAGGATGTTTCGGACATGCGTGAATTCGCGGCCGCCGGACAGGCGGACTTTCAGCCACGCCGGCTTGCGCAAAATGGAAGGATTGTCTCTCATCCCGGATCCGAGCCTCGAGACCGTCAGAAATAGTACCAGATGGTGTCGTAGTCCGCGACGTTCTCGCCGTCGTCGGCCAGCCTTTTCAGGTAGTCGAAGATGGCGACGTCCGTATACAGGTAATCCAGCGCGGTGACCAGCCGCACCTCCCAGGAGTAGAAGCGGTAGACCCGCCGGCCGTCGGGCAGGATCATCATGACCTCGTGATCCTGCCAGGCCTGCAGCTGCGATTTGCCCAGCCGCGGCACGTTGAACACCGGCTCGTCCTTCCGGACCAGCCCGGGCTGAAGGCGCGCCTCCTCGCGCCGCTCCTGTTCGATCCGGGCCACCGGCACGCGGAAGTCGATCGTTTCCTCCTTGCCCTTGGTGTTGAAGGTGTAATAGGGGTCGATCCCGGAGATCTTCATCGTCCGGCGCAGCAGGGCCGTTTCGAAACGGCGGCTGTTGAAATAGGTGAAAACCTGCTGGTTGTAGACGTTCATCCCCAGGTTCTTGATTCTTCTGACCGCCTCGAGCGAGTCGGGGGTCATTTCGGCGGCGTGCTCGAAGTGCGTCACGATGGCAATCTCCCGCCTGCCCCACTGATGGTACTTTCGGAAGACGTCCAGGAGGCCGTCGTTGATGCGGAACGGGACCGTGACCGGTATCCGCGTGCCGATCCGGATCCGCTCGACGTGGCGAATGGCGGCCACTTCGCCGATCAGCCAGTCAAGGTAGTCGTTTTTCAGGGTCAGGGGATCGCCGCCGGTGATGAGGACCTCTGAGATGCTTTCGTGCTCGCGGATCCAGGCCAGCGCCTCCCGGATCTTCTGCCGGCTCATCTGCACGGTGTCGTCGATGCCCTTGATTTCCCAGTTCCGCTGGCAATAGACGCAGATCTGCGGGCAGGAGTTGTAGGGCTTCAGGATCAGGATTTCCGGGTACCGCCGTGTGATCCCGTCGATGGGGCTGGTCGATTTCTCGCCCATGAAATCCATGTCGGTACCCAGGGTGCGGCTCTCGATGACGCCCCGGCAGTAGCTGGGACTGGGAATAACCTGGGCGCGGACCTGGCGGTCGAAATCCGTCCGCCCGGACTTGTTGAACAGCGACAGGTAATGGGGGGTAATTTCAAAGGGAATGTGGTTTTCCACCGCGGTGGCGAGCCCCTCACGCTCATCGTCTTCCAGGTGGACGAGTGCGCCGAGCGTCTGGATGTCCTTGATGATGTGCCGGTAGTGCCACAGGTAATCCTGCCAGTCGCTTTCATCCGCGCCGAAGTAGTGCAGAATCTCTTTCTTCAGCTCCTGCCGCTGCCGGATCAGGCTGCGGTCGTATCCCGTTTTGTATCGTCTGAAAAAGCGGCGGATGAGGGCGGCATGCTCGTCCAGCTGGTTGGACCGGATGATGGCCGCTTCCCGGCCGTCCTTCATCTTGAAGATCTCCCGGCTCGTGATGTGTTTTCCCGCCTTGCCGGTGATCCCGCGGAAGAGTGCGATGAATTCGCACAGGAAGGCTTCGTTGACCTGGTCGCGCGCTCCCGGGGCGTCCTTCGCCAGGTCAAAGAGCAGTGAAAGCGGCGAGGCGCCGGTCCGGTATTCGTTTTCCGTCCGCATCACGTTGGAAAGGACGCGGATGCATTCCTTGGCGTTCCGCTTTTCGATGATGTTGAGGTTGAAGAAATAGGTGTCCGACCTCATGTTGAAGAGGTCGCGCTCCAGGCGGTTGAGATAGTCGAAAAGGATGAAGCGGGCCTCCTCGATCTGCCTGGAATTCTGGAGGATGCTTTTGACTTTCGGCTCCGCCGCCCAGAGCTTCTCGATCAGTTTTTCCTTGGGAAGCCGTATCCAGTTTTTCATGGTTGTTCCCCGCTGTCAGGCTTTCCGATCGGCATGCGGTTGCAAAGAATCAAGGGGCTACCCTCTCCAGCACACGTCCGGCTCCCGGGCGGCCCTGACTTCGTCGAGTCGTCTCACCGGGGTCGTCAGCGGTGCGGACTTGACCCGTTCAGGGACTTCGACGGCTTCCCGGGCGATGGCGATCATGGCATCGCAGAACGCGTCCAGCGTCTCCGGGCTTTCCGTTTCGTTGGGCTCGATCATGATGGCTTCGGGGACGATCATCGGAAAGTAAATGGTGGGCGGATGGTACCCGTAATCCAGAAGCCGCTTGGCGATGTCGGAGGTATGAACCCCGTTTTCCCGAACCTGTTTTTTTCCGCTGAACACGCATTCATGCATGCAGGTCCGGTCGTAGGGCAGTTCATAGTGGGATCTCAGCCGTTCCTTGACGTAATTGGCGTTCAGGACGGCGACCTCGCTGGTCTGCCTCAGCCCCTCGGCCCCCAGTGAGCGGATGTAGGCATATGCCTTGACCATCACGCTGAAATTGCCGTAAAAGGACCGCACCCGCCCGATGCTGTCCGGGTAATCTTCGCGCCAGGCGTAGCCTTCCGGGTTTTGAACGATGCGGGGAACGGGCAGGTAGTCGACGAGTTTTGGTCCCACCCCGACCGGACCGCTTCCCGGACCGCCGCAGCCGTGGGGCGTGGAAAAGGTTTTGTGAAGATTGAGCTGGATCACATCAAAGCCCAGATCGCCCGGCCGGGTTTTGCCCATGAAGGCGTTGGCGTTTGCGCCGTCGCAGTAAAGGAGTCCCCCCCGGCCGTGCACAATTCCGGAGATCTCCCCGATATTCCGTTCGAAAAGCCCGAGCGTATTTGGATTCGTCAGCATGAGCCCGGCGACATTTCCGGTCATCAATTCCCGAAGATGCGCGATGTCGACGCCTCCCTCGGCATTGGAGCGAACGGTTACGGTCTGGAAGCCGCACAGGGCGCCGGACGCGGGATTGGTGCCGTGGGCGGCATCGGGGATCAGAATCTGGCGGCGCTGGTCCCTCCGCACCTCAAAGTATTTTTTCATCATCATCACGCCGGTCAGTTCGCCGTGGGCCCCCGCGGCCGGCTGGAGGGTGAAGTCGGCCATGCCGAAGATCTCGCTCAGGTATTGCCGGAGTTCGTACATCAGCCGAAGGCTTCCCTGCGAGAATGCAACGGGCCCGCAGGGATGCAGCGCGGCAAAGCCGGGCCACTTGGCGATCTCCTCGTGAATCTTCGGGTTGTACTTCATGGTGCAGGAGCCCAGCGGATAGAAGCCGACGTCGACGCCGAAATTCCGCCGCGAAAGGGCCGTGTAATGCCGGATCAGATCGATTTCCGCCACCTCCGGAAGATCGACATCCTGCCGAAGAAGGGTTCCGTCCATCACCTGTTCGAGTTCGACTTCCGGAACATCGCAGGCGGGTATGCGCCCCGCTGTCCGACCGGACCGGCTCTTCTCAAAGATGAGTTCCATGGGCAATCCTTTCAGACCTTGGCTCCTGGCAACAAGTGGATCCGTAACGACACCGACCATATTAGCAGAATCATCCGGGTCATGCATCTGTTTTGTTGCGGCTCTTTTGTTTCAGGCCGCGCTCTGGAATCGGATAAATTTTCGGTAATTTAAAGAAAAAGCTTGACTTCTTGAAAATTGCGTCATAAGAAATCCGAAACTTCCTGATCTCCGCATTTGGTTGCGAAGGGGAAGCGAATAGCGAAAGTTGGGTTAGACATTTTGAAGCGCAAAGGCAAGCCACCCTGCTCTCCACAGTCTCGGTGGTTTTTTCTTTCCGGCATCGGGGTCATCCGACTTTGGAAAATATGATGAAAGGAGGATGTGAAGATGTCAGAAGGTAAAGTCAAGTGGTTCAACGAATCAAAAGGCTTTGGGTTCATCGAGACGGATGAGGGCAAAGACGTGTTCGTGCATTTCAGCGCCATTCAAGGCAACGGCTTCAAGACGCTGTCCGAGGGTCAGCGCGTGAGCTTTGACATTGAAAAGGGCCAGAAGGGCCCCGCGGCGGCAAATGTAAAAGCCCTGTAAAAAACACTCAGAGGAAGTCGAGAGGCACTCCAGCGCAAACCAGAGCGGAGTGCCTCTTTTGCTTGATGCGGGGTGTGTTTTGACATGGATAAAACCTTTAGAGATGCGAAAGCGAGGGAACAATCATGAATAAGAATTTGTATGTCGGCAATTTGTCCGCAAAAGTCACGGAAGAGGACCTGAAAAGCAACTTTTCCAGGGCCGGTGAGGTGGTTTCCGTGAACATCATCAGGGACAAGTTTACAAACCAGTCCCGGGGATTCGGGTTTGTGGAGATGGCAACGGAAGAAGGTGCGAAAGAAGCCATTAAACTGTATGGCGGCGGAACGCTCGACGGGCAGACCATCACCGTCAACGAGGCCCGGCCGAAAAAGGATTCGGCTGGGCCTCGGGGCGGAGGATATGGCGGCGGTCGCCGAGGCGGCGGATATGGCGGCGGCAGAAGGTTTTGAGGTGCCGCAACCGGAACACGGACCGGAGCGGGGCAACGTGGGAGCGGATGCCCCGCCCGGTCCGGACCTTTCTCCCATCCCCCGTCCTTGACGCAGCGGCCGGCGGACGATTCCAACGCTGCTGAAGTAATCTTCCCTTTCCGTATTTTTCACATCGGTTGCCTTACCGTCGGCGACGATGGAGGATCACCTGCGCCAGAGTTGTCTTGACACCCGCGGATTTTTAATTTAGAAAATTGGCGTAGTTATCCGTTTGATCGCATAAAATCATGGGCGCGCAATCCCATGGGCGGGACATGTGGAGGGTCGATTGTCTGTCCGGAAGCGGATCGAAGCCAATGGATTGATCCTGATTGCCATCTTCATGGTGGTGATCTATTGGACTTTCGATTCCCTGGCGTCCGGACAATACCTGACGCGCCTGCTGATTGCCGCGCTGGTCATCGTCTACGGCATTTTCACGCAAGCCCTGATCAACGGGCGCAAGGCGGCGCTGCTTGAAAAGGAAAGGACGCAGGCGCAATTGATCCAATCGGAGAGCCTGGCGGCGATCGGACAGTTGGTTGCCGGCATTGCCCATGAGCTGAACAGCCCGCTGGCCAGCGCCTCGAGTTTCATTCAAACCGACATCGAGCTGATTGAGGAGCAGCCGGAGAAGCGGCCGGTCGATCGGGAGGTCCTTCAGGATCTGACATACGCTCTCAAAGAATTGAACCGGACCAAGGAAATCGTGCGGAGCGTGCTGGACCTGTCCCGGCAGAGACAGACCTATGAAGAGGATGTCGACATGAACGGCGTCCTGGAGGATGCGCTGAGGGTCCTGCACAACACGTATAAATCAAAGGAGGTGGTGATTGAGAAAAATTACGATCCCCATCTCCCCGTCATCAAGGGAAACTTTTCCAATCTGGGGCAGGTGCTCATCAACGTCATCAAGAATGCCCTTCAGGCCCTGCCCGACGGCAAGGGGAGGATATTCCTTTCCACCTCCTATAACCGGGAGGCCGACCGCGTCGTCGTGGAATGCCGCGATGAAGGCGGCGGCATCGATCCGTCCGTCGTCCGGGATATTTTCAAGCCCTTCTTCACGACCAAGGATGTGGGAAAAGGATCGGGCCTGGGCCTTTATGTCTCCTATGAAATCATCAAAAAGCATAACGGCGAAATCCGCGTCAGCAGCGAAGTCGCAAAAGGGACAACCGTTACGATCGAGCTTCCGTGCAGAAGGGGTGGGAAGTCATGAAAATTCTGATTGTCGACGATGAAGAAGGTGTCCGGATCTCCCTGAAAAAGGTTCTTGAACGGGACGGATACGAGGTTCTTCAGGCCGCCAGCGGGTCCGATGCGATCGGCGTAACCCAGCAGTGTCCGGAGGACATCGAGACCGTCATCTCGGATTTCAAAATGCCGGGGATGGACGGCCTGGAGACCCTGACCCGGATCGGCCGGATCAACCCCGACATCATCCGCATCATTCTGACCGGTTATGCGACGCTGGACAGCGCCATCGAAACGGTGAATCTGGGCATCGACGGTTTCCTGACGAAGCCCTTCGACAACAAGGAACTGAGGCAGAAGCTCCGGGAAATCAGCATGAAGAAAAGGCTGAAGCAGCTCGTCTCCGAGCAGGTCCTCGACATCATGCAGAAGACCGACATCCGGCTGGTCCCGCGCATCCGGAAGGTCAGCATCCTCTTCACCGACATACGGGGATT
>JAXDBM010000039.1:0-33939 GCA_034678725.1 Syntrophales bacterium
CTTCCAGGTGTCCGCATCCGAATGGACGCAGGATGCCGAGGGGAAGGATCTTTACGCTGAAACCAGGGATCTGGTTTTTTTCCCGAAGATCCTGACCGTGGAAAAGGGCGAACAGCGGGTCATTCGCGTCGGGCACCGGTTGCCCGCGGGGGCCGCGGAAAAAACCTACCGGGTCTTCATTGAAGAAATGCCCTCATCCCGGAAGCGCGGCGCCGGCGGTGCGAGGGTGTCTTTCGTCATTCGGTTCGCGCCGCCGGTTTTCGTGGCGCCCGCCGAGAGGAAGACTGCGGGCGTCATCGATGCGATCCGCCTGCACGGGGGAAAGATCAGCGCCGTCGTGCGCAACAGGGGGAATGTCCATTTCAGAGTGAATTCCTTCCTGCTGAGGGGGAGATCCGCGGACGGGGCCGAAATATTCAGCCAGGAAATCGACGGCGGCTACGTGCTTCAAGGCGCCGCCAGGAAAATCGAGGTTCCCTTTCCGAAGGAAAACTGTGCAAACCTGTCCGTGATCGAAATCGAGGCGAAAGCGGCCAATCTGAACCTCAATGGAAAGCTGGATGTGCAGCAGGGGATGTGCAACCCGTAGACCGATCAACGAAAAAATTCCCGCCTTCACGTCTCCCGGAAGGATGTTTTGTCTTGCCCCTCCCGTTATTATCCTCCTTTTTCTTTCCCTGATGCTCTGCCCCCTGTCCTGGTCGGCGGAGCCGATCGTTGTCAGCGTCACCGTCAACGGCGTGTCCAAGGGCGATTTTTTCGTCGTCCGCGATGAGAAGGGCGGTTTTCTGGTCCGAAGGGAAGACTACGCGGCGCTAGGAGTCAAACTCCCGGAAAGCGCAGGGACGGTCGAGATGGAGAAAATTCACTACGTGCCACTGAGTTCCCTTGCCGGATTCAGGGTCGAATTCGACGAAAAGAAACTGACCCTGAGCATCCATTCGCCCGTTGAATCGCTGTCCAAGACCACCGTCGATCTTTCTTCCCGGTACGCTTCCTATCGCGATGTCCAATACCCCAGGGAAAACAGCTTTTTTCTGAATTACTCCCTGAATTACTCCCATTCGGATTACTCGTACGAACGTTCCGAGGGACCGGACGAATTCACGGTTGTGAACAAGCTGGGGGCCCGCTGGGGCGATTTTTTCTTCATCACCGATACGCAGTATGCCAAAAACGAATCGACTTCAGATTTCCTGCGCCTGATGAGCTATGTCACCTATGAACGCCCGCAGCATCTTCAGTGGATCACCCTGGGCGACCTGTTTGCCACCTCCGGGGTTCTGGGCAGCACGCTCAACATGGGCGGTCTGGGAATTACCAAGGCTTACAATATGAACCCCTATCTGGTCAGGCAGCCGACCATGAATTTTTCGGGGGCCGCCGCGCTGCCGTCCCAGGTGGACATTTACGTGGACGGCGTTTTGACGGGCCGGCAGAACATCCTGCCGGGACAGTTTGAAATCCGGAATCTGAACTATTACGGTGGAACCCGCAACGTGGAGCTCGTCGTCCGGGACGCCTTCGGGGTGGAGCAGCGCTTTCAGTACTCCGTCTATTTTACCAGGGCGCTCCTGAAAAATGACTTTCACGAATACGGTTACCATGCCGGCTGGCTCCGGGAAAATTACGGGGCGAAGAGCAACGACTACAGCGAACCCGCGTTTTCGGCATTTCACCGCTACGGCCTGAGCGACCGGCTGACTGTCGGCGCGGCGGCCGAGGCGGCTGACGACATCTACAACGGGAGCATCGAGACGACGTTCCTGGTTCCCCTTTCCGCGGGCGTGGTGACCGTGGAAGTCGCCGGCAGCAGCACTCCCTCGGGCCGGGGCTGGGCGGGGTCCCTGTCCCACAGCTACCAGAACGGGAAATTCGGCAGCAGCGCGGTCTGGACGAAATACTCGACGGATTACGCGACGGTCGGAGGCCGTCTGTCCTCGTTCAACCTTGACGAGGCGGGCAGTGTCGATGCGAGTTACGCCACCGACCAGTGGGGATCGTTTTCCGTCGGCTATGCCCGGCAGAATGCCTCCGACACCGGAAGCCGGAAGGTCGCCTCTGCGCACTACACCTACAATCTGACGAGAACATTGTCCGTGGGTGTGGGAATCAGCGCGGTCAGAACCGACGCGGCCGACACGGATTACCAGTTCTCCATTGAACTGAACTATCGCTCCCCCAAAGGGCTGAATGCGAACGCCACGGTTCAATCGACGCGCGACGGCAGCCAGGAAAGGGTTCACCTATACAAGGATCAGCCCGTCGGAGAGGGCTGGGGCGGCAACGTCTACGTGAGCCGGGATGAAAGGAAGTCCTCGGAGACAACCAGCATCGTCAATCCGCGCGTGCAGTACAACGGACAGTACGGCACCTATACCTGGGACTCTTATTTTCAGGATTCCGGAAGCGCCAGGCAGGAGATCCACAATGTCGGCGTTGCCGGTTCGGTGGTTTACGCGGGAGGGTTTGTCGGGTTGACCCGGCCGGTCAATGACAGTTTCAGCTTCGTGACGGTGGACAGGCTTCCCGGGGTCCCCGTCCGGGTGAACAACCAGGAAATCGGCAGGACGGACGCGTCCGGCGTCCTGGTCGTCCCCACGCTGCAGTCCTACACCATCAACGACATCGATCTGGCCGTGAAGGACATCCCCATGGACTACCGGATATTCGAGGTGAACAGGAAAATATCGCCCCCGATCTGGAGCGGATCCTGCGTGTCCCTGGATGCGCAGAAAATTTCGGCGGTCTCGGGCGCGCTGTTCATGCGGAAGGACGGCGTGAAAATGCCGCTGGAGTATGTCGAAATGTCCGTCCGGGTCGGCGACCGGAATTTGTCGCATCCCACGGGCAGGGGCGGCCAGTTTTACGTTGAAAACATCCTTCCCGAAGAGGCGCGGGGATCGCGGGCGGACAGGCACAGCTGCCGCGCCATCGCCGAACTGAGGGAGTCCGGCGCAAACAGGATAAAGCCCGGCAGGTATCCGGCCGTCGTGGAAGTCGAGGGCGGAAAGTGCGAAACGGCAATCACCTTCCCCGAGACGGATGAGGCGATCACCGACATCGGCGAGGTCGAGTGCGTTTTCGCTGCGACGCCGGCCGCACCGGAGGTCGGTCCTGTTCCCCCGGCGCTGTCGCAGGCTCCTGCCGGTGCTCCGTCCGCAGCGGAAACGGGGCCGGGGCGGGCGGCGGCAGATCCACGCAAATGATCAGCGCCGGGAACCCTCTGTCCGGCAGCCGCGGATGAACATTCGGCCTGTCCACGGCAAGGCCCGCCGGCGTGGTTTTCATGCCTTCCAAGGCTTCCGGACCGAATTGCGTCGCCGGATGGCTTCGACAACCCGTTTACGGGCTTCTATTTGCCTGAGACGACGAAGTCCTCCAGATCCTTGAAACGGTTCAAACGGGCCATGCTTTTCATAAAGGACTCGTAACGGACTTCCCAGCCGAGCCTTCTCTGTCGCCAGGCCAGAACGCATTTGAGCAGAGGGCGAAAAACACAGGTCCAGATCGGCACCCACAATCTTCCCTCTCGCCTGGCCCGTTCCGAGGGCTCCCACCAGCTCATGATCTGTTCACGGTGGAGCCAGACCAGGTACTGCAGCCGCTTTTCATCCAGGCATTTTGTCTTCACATTGGCCCACATTCCATTGTAGCGTCTGTATTCATGGAGATTGGTCACCAGGCCCTTCTCCAGGAGATGCTGCCGCATGGCGGTTTTGGGATAGGGGGTCAAGATCTGGCAGTAGGCGGTGTCTGCCTTGAGGGATTTCAGGAATTTGTAGTTTTCGACGATATCCGCTTCATCGTCGTCCGGAAAACCGAAAATCAATCCGGCAACGACCATGATGCCATATTTATGGCAAAGTTGCACGGCCCTGCGCGAGGCGTCGACAATATCGCCCTTGCGGGCCGCCTTCAGATTCCTGCTGGATACGTTTTCAATACCGAGGAAGATGGATTTCATGCCCGCCAGGGACATCTTGCGGACCATCTCCTCGTTTCTGGACATCGAAATACAGTCCGCCTGGACAATCAGTTTCAGCCCCCTGTAGTTGCCTGCGACGATGGCGTCGCAGATTCGGATCACGCGTTCGGGATCCAGCACCATGTTGTCGTCCGCTACAAAAATCAGACGCGTCCGCCGTTTGTAATAAATATCGTCGATGTCCGCCATGATGCGGTCCAGCGGATATGCCCGGAAGGCCTGTCCGTACATGTGTTTCATGCTGCAGAACGAACAGGCGCGCGTGCAGCCGCGGGAAGTTTCCATCACCTCGACCCGGGAGAGCATCACGTGGTATCCCGAGGTCAAGCGGCGCTTGTCCCGAATGGGGATTTTAATCCTCGACAGATCCAGCAGTTCTCCCCTGGGATTGTGCACGAACTGTCGGCCGTTTTTGTAGGAAAGGGAGGGAATGTCTTCGAGCCGGCCCCCGTTTTCCAGGGCATTGACGAGCTGCCGGCATGCTTCCTCGCCCTCTCCCCGGATCATGAAATCGATCAGATCGGCCTCCGGCGAGGCGGCGATTTCCTCGTGCATCAATGTGGCATGGTAGCCTCCGATAACGATTCTCGCATCGGGCAGCAGATGTTTGATCAGACGGATCAAGAGGACACATGTGTCGTATTGCCATGCCATCGCGGAGAGGCCGACCAGCTCCGGGCGTATTTTCGTCAGGATTCGGGTCAGATACTTTCGCAGGGATCTCCGTTTGCGGATCAGATCGATGATGTAGACCTGGTGCCCTTCGCCGATGTTCGCGCCGACGCTGGCAATGCCGCAATTGGGCATGTGAAACGCGGCCTCGTGCATGATAACCGGGGCCACGTCCGGCATAGACAACAAAACGATTTTCATGAAACCCCGAAGAAGTTTTTTTGCCATTCCGCAGGCAAACCGGTGATGCGGTGCAAATTGAATCTATAGCTGCGACCGGATCCTGATGGAGAACGTCCGCGCTTCCCTCCCTTGATGCACGGGCGATGACCATTCATACACAAAGAAAGGTTGGATGTCCATTGAAACAGATCCATGACGGAGGAAGACCAATACCAGGCTGAAAAGCGGAAGCCCCTTACCGCGACACGATCGCGTGAAAGGGGCTTCCGGTCAGACCATGAAAAAGATCCCGTGTCCGTTCGATTTGCCGACGTGCCCTTTCGTCAGAGCCGCTCGCCGCACTGGTTGCAGAACTTTGAATTCGAAAGGTTCTCATGCCCGCAGTGGTCGCATTTTTTCTGCTGCGGCTTGGCGTCCGCGAGCTGTCCGCATCCGGAGCAGAACTTGGCGTCGGGCGCGAGATTGGCGCCGCACCGGGTACACCGTTGAAACTGGAGGATCTGGCGGCCGCAGGCCGGGCAGAACCGGGAATCCCGGGGGACGGGTCCGCGGCAGTCCGGGCATGGGAAGGTTTCCGGTACGAACGCCTGCTGCGCCCCGGCCTTGAAGGCATCCGCGAACATGGCCGGCATCATGAATCCCATGCCCATCCCCAGGCCTGCGCCGGCCTCGCCTTGGGCCTGCGAAGCCGTTTCCATGGCTATGGCGGCCTTCATTTTCAGCAGCCGGTTGAGATCGTCGAAGACGCCCAGCCGGCTCTTGTCGTCGATTGCCTTCTGCACCTCCGGCGGCGGCGTGATGGAATTGATGTACAGCTCGGTCAGCCCGAGGCCGAACCGGCTGAAATCATCCTGAAGGCACTGCACCAGGTCCGCGGAAAGCTCGTTGTAGCGCGCCGGCAGGTTGAAGATCGTGTCGATCTTTTCCCCCATGTAGTCGTTGAAGCGGGAAACGATGACCCGGTTCAGGTACTCCTCGATTTCGGCGGTCGTGTAGACGCCCTGCGTGCCCACGAGGCTGTTGATGAACAGGACGGGCTGCAGGATGCGGAGGTTGAACACGCCGAAGGCCCGAAGCCGGATGAGGCCCAGCTCCGAATCCCGAAAGGCGACGGGGTCGCGGGTTCCCCACTTCAGGTTGGGGAACACCTTCATGCTCGTGAGGTAGACCTCGGCCCGCAGGGGGCTGGTCATGCCCCAGGGGATGCTCATCGCCTTGTTCAGGATGGGGATGTTGGCCGTTTTCAGGGTGTGGCGGCCCGGCCCGAGGGCGTCATAGGCGCGGCCGTTATAGAAGAAGACCGCGGCCTGGCTTTCCCGGACCGTCAATTGGGCGCCGAACTTGATTTCGCCGGATCCCTTTTCGGGGATCCGGTGCACCAGCTCTATCCCGGATTCGTCGAACCATTCGATCACCTCCAGGAAGACGACGTTGTCCGTTCCCATGCGTTCAGCCCCTCCTTCCAATGTTTGAATCCATTTCCTCCTTACGAAAGGCAACCCGGGCTGTCAAGCGCAATTCGGGGTTTGATCTTTGACGCGGAATCATGTAAGCCTGCGGCCATGAAAACGGAGACCGCCGCCTACGCGAGGGTCTATCAGGGCCTGGCCCTGATCGCCGACCCGATCTACCAGTACGATTCCTTCACCGTGCCGATGGACGACGTTTCGCCGGAAACCACGGAGAAGGAACTGATCGATTCCCCCTGGATGCAGCGGCTGCGGCGGATCGGCCAGCTTCAGAGCGCGCGCTGGGTCTATCCGGCGGCGGAGCACAGCCGCTTCCAGCACTCCCTGGGCACGATGCACATGGCGGGCGAGTTCGGAAGGACCCTCTACCCCAGTCTCCGCGAGGTGTGCCCCGACGCCCCTTCGCCGCATTATGTGGAGGAACTGCTCCGCCTGGCCGGGCTGCTGCACGACGTGGGACATGGACCCTACGGCCATTTCTTTGACGATCATTTTCTCCATCAGTACGGGCTGACCCACGAGGTCTTGGGCCAGCACATCATCAACCGGAAACTGGGCGCGATCATCCGCGGCATTCGGCGAAGCCCATCGGGGCCGTTCGCGAAAGGGGAATGCCTCGAACCCGGCCGGATCGCCTACCTGATCCGAATGCCCGGAGCGGGCGAGGAGCCCCAACCCCGATGGCTTCAGCTCCTGAGGCAGCTCTTCTCGGGAATATACACGGTGGACAACCTGGACTACGTCCAGCGGGATGCCTACATGACCGGATTTTCGCTGGACCTGGTGGACATCACGCGGCTCCGGTTTTACAGCTTCTTCACGCAGGAAGGCCTGACGCTCCACCAGGCGGGAATTTCGGCGCTCAGCCGCTTTCTGAATGCCCGGCTGAACCTCTATGCCAATGTCTACTTCCACCGGACCACCCGAGCCCTCGATCTTCATCTTCAGGAGATCTTCCGGGTCACGCTGGATATCCTGTTTCCCGGGAACCCCGTCCGAAGGCTCGATGATTACCTTCGCTGCGACGAATGGCGCCTCTTCCATGAAGTCAGCGGCTGGCGCCGGGATCCGGATCCGCAGAAAAGGCGGCTGGGCCGGGAGTGGGAGAAGCTTCATCACCGCCAGATCAAGTGGAAGATGTCCTACACAACGGAGATTTCCGTCGACCAGCTGCAGAAGGGGACCCATTTTTCCACGGCCGGCGATTACGAAAGGCGCATCCGGCAGCACCTGCCAGACACGCTGAGAAAGATCGCCCTGCGCGTGGACCTGGCCACCCAGGACCCCCGTCCCGTCAACCCCATGACCGAAACGGAAAAGCGGATCAATATTTTCAATCCGGCAACCGGGCGGACATCGCCGGAGCCGCTTCAGGACATCTACCGTTTCATCCCGGCCCGTGTCGTGCATTTCCGGGTCTTTTCGCTCAACCATCACCACGACGAGGCGATCTCCCGGGCGGCCGAGCGGGCACTCGACAGCCCGGAAGGGACCATGAGAACCAACCTATGATCCCCCCCCCGGACACGACGGATATCACCCTCTTCGTCCGGACTTCCGGCGAAGACATCGTCCGATGGGACCGCCGGCGCATTGTCGAGGCGCTGATCCGGGAAACCGGCGTGGATGCCGATACGGCGGAGGCGATCAGCCGGGACGTGGAAAAGCAGATCGTCGCATCGGGGATCAGCCTGCTGACGACGCCACTGATCCGGGAGCTGGTGGACGCAAAGCTCATCGAGCGGGGCCTGGAGCATGACCGGCGCATGCACGCGCTGCTGGGATTTCCCCTCTACGACGTGCGCCAGCTCATTTTCCTGCAGAACAAGGAGAGCGCCAATGTGCCCCACGGACCCGAGGGTACGAATCTGGTGCTGGCCGAAGGCATCAAGCGGGAGTACGCCCTTCACGACGTTTTCTCACGGGAGGTCGGCGAGGCCCACATCATGGGAGATGTCCACATCCATGCCCTGGGCCACATCGACCGGGTGTACAGTTCCTGCCAGTCCCCGGAATACATCAAGAAGTACGGGCTCGACCTCCCCCATTCCATGACCGTTGCCGGGCCGGCCCGCCACGCGGAGGTCGTCCTGGCACACCTGGTCCGCTTCGGCGCCATGCTGCAGGGTCACTGTGCCGGGACCATCGGCTGGCAGAACGTCAATTATTCGCTTGCCCCCTATCTGTCCGGTCGTTCGGATCGGGAGATCCGCCAGTTTGCCCAGATGCTGATCTATGAATTCTCGCAGCTCACGGCCGCACGGGGCGGACAGTCCATGTTCACGGATATTCACCTGCACTGGGACGTGCCGGCGGCCCTCGAAAACGTGCCTGCCATCGGCCCCGGCGGTGAGCAGACCGGCCGGACCTACGGAGATTACGCGACGGAAGCCCGGCAGTTCGCTGTTTCCCTGCTCGAGGTGTTCGGGGAAGGGGACGCCACCAGAAAGCCTTTCATCTTTCCGCGGCCGCTGGTCCATCTGACGGAGCGGTTTTTCCATACCCCGGGGCAGGACGCCTTCCTCGACCTCCTCTGTCGGGTAACGGTCGAAAAGGGAAACCCCTGCTTCGTTTTTGACCGCGGCGCGGCCACCGGATCGCCGCCGGGCGATCAAACGATCGGTCCGGATGAAGATGCGCCATGGAAACGAAGAGAGATCTCCGTCCAGAACGTCACCCTGAATCTGCCCCGGCTTGGCTACAAGACCCGGGGCGACGACCGCCGGCTGTTTCTGCTGCTCTCCGGGCTCATGGAACTGGCTGCACGCGCCCATGTCCAAAAGAAGGACTTCATGGAGAAGCTCCTGTCCTACGGAGACCAGGGGCCCCTCTCCATGCTGACGACGAGCGGCGACGGGTCACCCTATCTCAACATGTCCGGTGGCGTCTACCTCGTGGGCATGGTCGGCCTCAACGAACTGGTCCGTGTTCACCGGGGCCGGGAGATGCACGAATCGGAAGATGCACTGGCCTTCGGGCTGCGGGTCGTCGAGCACATGAAGGCGGAAACCGTCCGCCTGTCCGAAGCGCATGGCCTTCGGATCGAGTTGGAGCAGACGCCGGCCGAAACCACCGCTTACCGTTTCGCGCGCCTGGATCTCCGCTACTTTTCGCCCGAAGCGGGTCACGCCGTCCGCGGCGATCTGTCCCGGGGCGAGATCTACTACACCAACTCCACGCACCTGAGCGTGTCGGCCGACGTCACAGCGATCGACCGCGCCCGCATGGAAGGCCGTTTTCACCCCCTGATCGGCGCCGATGCCGTCACCCATCTCTGGCTGGGCGACCAGCGGCCCCGTCCGAAGGATCTGGCCGCTTTCATCACTCTGGTTTTTCGCGATACCGAAAATCGCCGGGTGATCCTGTCGCCGGAGTTCACCAACTGTTCCGCCTGCCGACGAACCGCGAACGGGCTTCACCGGATCTGCCCTTCCTGCGGGTCCGGGGAGGTCGAGGGCATTGCCAGAATCACCCAGTATTTCAGCCGCATCACGGGCTGGAACAAGGGGAAACTGGCCGAATTGCGGGACCGGAATCGGCGGACCTCCTTTTCCTCTTGAAATTCTTCAGGCTTGCCTCAATTTCCCGTTGAATTAATCGGGCCGCACCCTTGACATACCCCCCTTCGATCCATATATTAGCGCCGATTCGGAACGGAATCGAAAGCTGAAAAAGTGAGTGGAAGCGGCAGGATGCACGATTACGTGGTCAAGGTGTTCAAGGAAAGCAACCAGATCAAGGATACTTTCCTCAACGAGAATCTGGGCAAAATCGTGCAGGTCGTGGACGTGGTCACAGCGACATTGAAAGCGGGAAACAAGATCCTGCTTTTCGGCAACGGGGGGTCCGCCGCGGATGCCCAGCATATCGCCGGCGAGTTCGTCAACCGGTTCCTGATCGAAAGGCCGCCGCTGCCGGCCATCGCCCTGACGACCGACACTTCCGTGATTACGAGCATTGGAAATGATTATCATTTTTCGGAAATTTTCAGCAAGCAGATCCGGGCCGTCGGGCAGGCGGGGGACATCGCCTGGGGAATGAGTACCAGCGGCATGTCTCCGAATGTAGTTCGGGCCTTTGAAGCGGCGAAGAAAATCGGGATGACGACCATCGGCTTCACCGGAAAGGACGGCGGCGATATCGCGAAAATGGTGGATTACCTGCTGCATGTTTCATCGGGAAGCACGCCGCGGATTCAGGAGGTTCACATAACCGTCAGTCACATTATCTGCGAACTTGTGGATGTAAAGCTGTTTCAGCGGCCCGATGCGCGCTGATTGTCAAGGGCCGGGCAGCAGAGAGGCCATTGATCGAAAAGGAAAATTGCGGACGGGGCATGGTTAAGAAGGCGAAAAAGGAAAAGACCGGGGAACCAATGGAAGGAGCGGAACCGCTTGCGCGGGAGCACACCGTTGACGGTGGTGACCGGGTCGAGGAATTGATGCGGAAGCTGGAAGAGAAGGAGAAGGAGGCCGCTGAAAATTACGACCGGTATGTGCGGGTCGCGGCCGACCTTGAAAACTACAGGAAGCGGGCCGCCCGGGAAAAAGCCGACTGCATCAAGTACGGGCAGGAGAATCTGATCCGGGATATCCTTCCCATGGTCGACAGCCTGGGAAGGGCCATGGAGCACGCCTGCAACTCAAGTGATTTCGAGGCATTCCGGGAGGGTTTGAAACTCGTCCAGAACCAGCTCACCTGCTGCCTGGAGAAACACGGCGTCGAGGCGATCGAGGCGGCCGGAAAAGATTTCGACCCGAATTTCCACGAGGCGATGCTCCAGGTGGAAAGCACGGAACACAAGGACAACGAGGTCGTCGAGGAATTTGAAAAGGGCTACCTGCTGAACGGCAGGTTGCTGAGGCCGGCCAGGGTTTCCGTCTGCCGTTGCCCCGTGGAGCGGGGTGAGATTCTCAAGATGAACGAAGATTCCAGAAGCGGATCAAGATAAGGAGGATAAATTCAAATGGGCAAGATTATAGGGATTGATTTGGGAACGACAAATTCTTGTGTCGCCATCATGGAAGGTGGAGATCCCGTCGTTATAGCCAATCAGGAGGGGAACCGCACGACGCCCTCCATGGTTGCTTTCACGGACAGTGGCGAGCGGCTGGTCGGCCAGGTCGCCAAGAGGCAGGCAATTACGAACTCCGAGAACACCGTTTATGCCATCAAGAGGATGATCGGACGGAAGTACGGCTCCCGTGAAGTCCAGTATGACAAGACCGTAAGCCCCTTCAAGATTACGGAAGCGCCGAACGGGGATGCCCAGGTGACGGTCCGGGGCAGAAATTACAGCCCCGCCGAAATTTCATCGATGATCCTGGTGAAGATGAAACAGACCGCCGAGGACTATCTGGGCGAAAAAGTCACGGACGCGGTCATCACCGTGCCGGCCTACTTCAACGACTCCCAGCGGCAGGCCACCAAGGACGCCGGCAAGATCTCCGGCCTGAACGTGCTCCGGATCATCAACGAGCCGACGGCGGCCGCCCTGGCTTACGGCCTGGACAAGAAGAAGGACGAGAAGATCGCCGTCTTCGACCTGGGCGGGGGAACGTTCGACATTTCGATCCTGGAGCTGGGCGAGGGCGTTTTCGAGGTCAAATCGACCAATGGCGACACCCACCTGGGCGGCGAGGACTTCGACCAACGGCTCATCGAGTTTCTGGCCACGGAATTCAAGAAGGACCAGGGCATCGACATTCGGAGCGACAAGATGGCCCTGCAGCGCCTCAAGGAGGCGGCGGAAAAGGCCAAGATGGAGCTGTCCACGGCCATGGAGACGGACGTCAACCTGCCCTTCATCACGGCGGATGCCGGCGGTCCCAAGCACATGAACATCAAGCTGACCCGGGCCAAGCTGGAGGCGCTCGTGGAAGACCTGATCGACAAGGTCGAAGGCCCCTGCCGCACGGCCCTGAAAGACGCCAACCTCACGCCGGCGCAGATCAACGAGGTCATCCTCGTCGGCGGGATGACCCGCATGCCGCGGGTCCAGCAGAAGGTCAAGGAGATCTTCGGGAAGGAGCCCCACAAGGGCGTCAATCCCGATGAAGTCGTGGCAGTCGGAGCCGCAATCCAGGGCGGCGTTTTGGCCGGGGACGTCAAGGATGTCCTGCTTCTGGACGTCACGCCCCTGTCGCTGGGCATCGAGACGCTTGGCGGCGTGCTGACGAAACTGATCGAAAAGAACACAACGATCCCGACCAAGAAAAGCCAGATCTTTTCGACCGCCGCGGACAACCAGCCGGCGGTAAGCATCCACGTCCTGCAGGGCGAGCGCTCCATGGCGGCCGACAACCGGACGCTGGGCCGGTTCGAACTGGTCGGGATTCCGCCCGCGCCGCGGGGCATGCCCCAGATCGAGGTGACCTTCGACATCGACGCCAACGGGATCGTTCATGTGTCCGCGAAGGACCTCGGGACCGGCAAGGAGCAGAGCATCAAGATCACCGCATCCAGCGGACTGTCCGATGCGGAGATCGAGAAACTGGTTCGGGAAGCGGATGCTCATTCCGAAGAGGACAAGAAGAAGCGGGAGCTCATCGAGGCGCGAAACCAGGCCGATGCGATGGCCTACAGCGTCGAGAAGAACATCAAGGAGTTCGGCGACAAGATCGACGCCTCGGAAAAGGCGAAAATCGAGGATGCCATCGCCCGGGTCAAGAAGGCGATCGAGGGGGACGATGTCGCCGCCATCAAAAAGGCCCAGGACGAGCTGACCAGCGCCTCGCACAAGCTGGCCGAGGCCATGTATTCGAAAACCGCCTCACAGCAGGCGGGCGCCGGACCTCAAGCGGGGCCGGGCGCGGGTGCGCAGGCCGGCGCTGGCAAGAAGGATGAGGACGTCGTCGACGCGGACTTCGAGGAAGTGAAATAACGGCCGATTCACCGGTTAAAGGGCCCGGGAGTCCGGAATGGACTTCCGGGCTTTTTTTTGAGGATGTGGTCCATCCGCCCTTTACCAGTGAACAATGGCCTGGCCGTGGCGCAATGGCTTTTGCGAAAGTCTGAAGAAAGGGTGCGGCCGGGATTCCGGACAACCGATGCTCCTGCTTTCCGGATCGTCAAGGATCTTTAATCCGCCGCGTGGAATCCATTTACCGAAAGCGATGAGGAAAGCTCTCCGCCGCGATTCATGCGCCCATCGAGGATGATGTCGCCGCCTTTTCTCATGATCCGGGGGGCGGACAACGTCAGCGCGTCGTCCATGGTCGCGATGCCGAGGTCCTGAACCGCCTCGACGCCCTTCCCCACGATTTTCGGCGCGATCACGATCACGATCCGGTCCGCCAGTTTTTCCCTCAGGACGGACGTGATCACGGCGGCACCGCCCTCCACGAGGATGGAAGAGACTCTCCGCTTTCCCATCTCGGCAAAAAGTTTCTTCAGGTCGATCCGGTGCTTGGGGTCCTCGCCGCAGCGCAGGATTTCAACCCGCAGCTTTTCGAACAGGGCCGCTTTCTTCATGCTGCCATCCGCCGCTGCCGCGATGATCGTCCTTGCTCGGTCCTGATTTTTCAGGATCTTCGCCTCCGGCCTGGTCTTCAGCCGGGAATCGAGGACGATCCGCAGCGGCTGCCTTCCCCGGACCAGCCGCACGGTCAGCTCCGGGTCGTCCGCGCGCACGGTGCCGCCGCCGACGAGGATTGCGTCGTGGCAGGCGCGAAGGGCATGGGCGAACCGCAGCGACGGCGGGGAACTGATCCAGCGGGAGTGCCCGGTGAACGTGGCGATCCGGCCGTCGACGGTCTGGGCGAACTTCAGCGTGACGAAAGGGATGCCGGTCTGCATGAACTTGACGAACCGCTCGTTGAGCCGCCCGCATTCCGACTCCAGAACCCCCACGGTCGTCGGGATTCCCTCCCGCCGCAGGCGCTCGATGCCGCCGCCGCAGACGAGGGGATTGGGGTCGGACATGCCGATGACGACCCGGGCCGGCCTGCAGGCGATCAGGCTTTCCACGCAGGGCGGGGTCTTGCCGCAGTGACAGCAGGGTTCCAGGGTGATGTAGAACGTCGCCCCCGCGACCGGTTCGGTCGCGCTCCGAATGGCGTTGATTTCGGCGTGGTCTTCCCCGAACCGGCGGTGGTACCCCGTTCCGATGATCCGGTCTTTCTTTACGATTACGGCGCCGACCATCGGATTGGGGCTCACCCAGCCTTCGCCCCGCCGGGCGAGCGCCAGGGCCCTTTTCATGTAGAATGCATCGCTCATGGGACTCTCTTACACCACCCAAACCGGAAATGCAAAGGGCGTCTGGATTCCAAACAATTGTATTGCCCCGCGCCCGGATATGTTGTAGAGAACCCGGAAAAAATTCCCGCCCGTTCAGGGCGCGACGAGGGAGGCTGATGATGATCGAAGGGGTGGTGGTCAAGAATCTGAGGGTCATACCGGATGAACGGGGCCGCCTGATGGAGATCCTGCGCTCGGACGATCCGATGTTCAAGGCGTTCGGCCAGGTCTACATGACAACGGCCTATCCGGGCGTCGTCAAGGGCTGGCATTACCACAAAAAGCAGGAAGACAACATGGCCGTGCTTCGGGGAATGATGAAGATCGTCCTGTATGACGCAAGAAGCGGATCATCCACCTTCGGCCAGGTCGACGAGATCTTCGCCGGCGAGCACCGTCCCGTCCTCGTCCATATCCCGGCATACGTCTATCACGGCTTCAAATGCGTTTCATCCGAAGAGGCCGTTGTCGTGAATGTCCCCACCGCGTTGTACGATTACCGGGAGCCCGATGAATTCCGGGTCCACCCCCATGACAACGACATCCCCTATGACTGGAACCGCAAGGATGGATAGCGATTTACAGCGTTGTCGCATCCTGAAGATGCAATCCGCATGAAGGGCAGGAAGCTCCCGGCATGACCCTCTTGATGGAGATCTTTTTCGCCGTTCTGGGCGCCGCGATCGGCAGCTTTCTCAATGTTCTCATTTACCGGCTGCCGGAGGAGCAGTCCATCGTTTCTCCCGCTTCCCGCTGCCCGCGCTGCGGCAAGGCCATCCGGTTCTATGACAACATACCCGTGATCAGTTACATCCTTCTTCGGGGGCGGTGCCGGGATTGCGGAGAGCGGATCGCTTTCCGCTACCCGCTGGTGGAGGCGATCACCGCCGTCTTCTCCCTCCTGCTCTTCTGGAAATACGGCGTCACATTCCAGTGGCTGGTTTCCTTTGCCTTCGTCTGCGCCCTGATTGTCATCACCTTTATCGATCTGGACCATCAGATCATCCCCGACGTCATCAGCCTGCCGGGCATCCCGATTTTCCTCCTGGCGGCAGTCTTCGTCATGAAGCTCCGCTTTCTGGACGCCTTCCTGGGATTCCTCATCGGCGGCGGGTGCCTCTATGTGATCGCCTTTGTTTACGAGCTCCTGACCAAAAGAGAAGGCATGGGCGGGGGGGACATCAAACTGCTGGCCATGATCGGCGCTTTTCTGGGCTGGCAATCGCTTCTTTTTGTTCTCCTGTTCAGTTCCCTGCTGGGTGCGGTGGTGGGCATCGCGGTGATGCTGGCCAAGGGGCAGGACATGAAATACGCCGTCCCATTCGGCCCCTTTCTTTCGGCCGCCGCCGCCGCCTACATCTTTATCGGGGATGCGGTGATGCGCCTGATCCTTCATGGGGCCTGACGCCGGGCATTCTCGGTGTGCCGCTTTCTATCGAATGCGCCGCCGAAGGCCCTGCGGATCGCGAATCGTGATCAAGTTCCGCGACGTGCTGAGAATCCCCCGGTCCCGAAGGACCTTCAATTCCTTGTTGACGCTCTCCCGGGTCGCGCCCAGCATGCTGGCCAGTTCCCTCTGCGTCAGCCGCACCGATTGCACTCCGCTCTCCGCCGGTTTTGCCGGGGCCGCCAGCTCCGCCAGCCTTCTGGCAAGCCGGGAAGAGAGGCTGGAAAAGCAGATTTCGGCGAGCAGGTCGTCCGTGTTGCGCAGGCGCATGGAAAGCGCGTGCAGGACGGTTTGCACGGCCCGGGCGTTTTTCGAGAGGAAGGAGAGGAAATCGTTCCGGCTCAGGACGTAGAGCTGCGTTTCGTCCAGGGCTGTCGCGTCCGCCGACCGGGGCATTCCGTCCAGAAGGGCCATCTCGCCGAGAAATTCCCCGTCGTTGAGGATCGCCAGCGTGATCTCGTCACCCAGTTTCGTCCGAATGCCGATCCGGATGCGGCCCCGAAGGATGATGTAGAGCGCCGTGCCCTCGTCCCCTTGGCGGAAGAGAACGGCCCCGCGGCCGACCGATCTTTTCCGGAGCAGGGCGGCCAGTTGCTCCTGGTCCGCCGGTTCCAGCGACGCGAAGATGGGGATCTGTTTCAATAAGGCGACCGGTTGCATCCTGTTCTCCAGACTGAAAATCGATCTGCTTTTTGTTTACAGAACGCGACCTGAAAAGTCAAAACACATTTCGAGCCGGGTCGAAGGGAGAAGCCGAGGGCTGTGTTATGAAAATCACCCGTTCTGTGTGATGCAGATCACACACTTATCCTCGCTTTTTTATTGACAATTCGTTTTGATTGTTTAAGATGGGGCCGTAGGTCGCGGAAGATTTCCCGTTCGTTTGAGCGCACATCCCGATGAACAGGACGCCGGGAAGCGGGTAGCCGGCAGGCAGGCAGCGGAAAAACCGTTAGCGATGTTGTTTCGAATGGAAAGAATGAAAGACAGCCGGAAGGGATTCTCCCTCGTCGAGGTCATGATCGTCATCGCGCTCATCGGCATTGTCGCGACGATCGCGGTGCCTAATTTTCAGAATTACATCCGGAATCGAAACCTGAAGACCGCCGCCCAGGAGATTTCCTCCGAATTTTTCGTAACGCGGGAACGGGCGCTGTCGGAGAGCAGGACCTACCGGCTCGTGTTTGATGTTGGGAACAACCGGTACACCACGGAGGAGGAGACGGCTCCCGGTACGTGGACGGTCCGTCAGACCAAGCAGGTGGCCGCCTCGGCAGCAGCAAACGACGGTATCGTGCTCGATGCGGCGAATACGACAGCGACCAGTTTCACCTTCCAGCCGCGGGGAACCATATCGATCGGCGGGACGGTGAGCATCCAAAACAGCATCAACTCAAGGGCCGACATCACGGTGAATTTTCCGGGCAGGACCTATGTTAGCTATACTCTCCAATAAAAGAGGGATCACCCTGATCGAGGGCCTGGTCTCCATCCTCATCACCTCCGTCGGGCTGATGGCCCTCCTTTCCATGCAGTCACCGGCCTGGCGGCTGTCCGGCAAATCCGACTACATGGGAAGGGGCGCGGGCATCCTCAACAAGGAACTGAGCCGGCAGGAGTTGTTTATCATGAATCCCTGCAATCCGGTTACGGTTGGGACGACAATCATGAACGTCAACGCCAGCGGCGAGAGCGTTGCCCAGGCCGGAGACGCGACCTTCACGGTCACGACGATCATTTCGGCGCCGGCGACCAATCAGTGGCGGGTTGCCGTCACGGTGACGTGGCCGAACAGCACGTTTACCCTGTCGGACAGCGTGGATGTGACCCGGCAGGAGCCTTTCCGGTACGGGGGATGCTGATGAACAAACGGGGATTCACGCTCGTCGAACTGCTGGTTGCGCTGATGGTCTGCATCATCATCATCGGCGCCATCTACGCGGCCGTGACGACGGGTCAGCGGTCATCGTCGGCCATGCTTCAAAAGGTGGTGGCCCATGAGGATGCGAGGGCCGCGCTGGAACTGATGGCCACGGACCTCCAGATGGCATCCTTCAATCCGACCCGGGCGCCGAATATCTGGCTTGCGCCGACCGGGTCATGCACCGCCGTTTCGGGCAATCCGAACGCCCGCGGCATTCAGGAGGCGACGGCAACGTCGATCGCGGTCGAGATGGACATCGGCGGCTCGACTTCGCCAGACCCGTCCGGCATCATCGGTGATTTTCCAAACGAAGTGATCCGCTATGCCTACCTGCCGGACGCAGCGAACCAGCGGATCACCCGTTCCACGAACTGCGGGACTGCCCAGCCCTTCCTGGGGTCGAGCGTGGCCGGGCAGAAAACGGTCCGCGTCATCAACGACGTCAACGGGAACGGGACCATGGATGCGGGAGACCTTCCCGTCTTCCGTTATTACACGGCGCTGGGAACGGAGATTCCCGTGGCCAACTTTCTAAACCCCGCCACCAGCCCCAATATTCGAGACATCGCCCGCATCGAGATCACCCTGTCCGTCGAGACGGAGGATGTCGCCGCGGACACCGGGCAGCGCCGGCAGATGATCTATTCCACCAGCATCATACCGAGGAACCATGTCATCCCTTAAAGAAATCAAGCAATCCGTGCGGCTTCATGTGACCTCCGGGAAGGGATTTTCCCTGGTTGTCGCCATTCTGGCCATCCTGATTCTCACCGCGCTGGGCTACCTCGTCGTCATGATGTCCACGCAGGACACCCGGGCCAGCGCCCGGGTGGTCGGGGAGAAAAAGGCCATGGCCGCCGCCGAGACGGGCATCCATCAGCTCATGGCCAATTTCGATCCCCAGAACATGACGACCTGGAGTTCGCAGGCCTACACGTCCGGTGCGACCAGCGACGCGACATCCACCTATACGATCGCTGCGCCGTCGGCCCCGACGGGCAACCTTCCCCTGTACGTGCCCCTGGCGGGATACTCGATCGGCGGGGGGCAGGAATGGGGCCAGAGGGCCTACGCCCTTGTCGTCACCGGAAACAGCACGAAGTACAGCGCCACCGTCCAGGTGGATGTGGGCATCGGATACGGCCCCATCGACATCACGACCATGTCCAGATAGGGAGGATCTATGAGAGCAAAGAAAATTCTTTCCCTGGCTTTTGGAATCGCCTTCCTCATTCTCTCAGCCGGCATCGGAAACGCAACGAGTCCGGAGACGGCAGAGGAGGCGCTTTTCACCACTTCCGTGGCCCCGGACGCCCTGATCCTCCTCGACCTGTCCGGCAGCATGGAGTGGAACCCGGCGGGGGGCACCTACACCTATGGCAATGCCTCTTGTTCTGGGACATTTTACAGTTCGTCCGGCACCGGCCACACGGTGGACTGCAGCCGCCTGGCCATCGCCAAGCGATCCATCTTCGACATCCTCGACGACAATGACGACAACAGGATCAGCGGCTCAGACGAAACCAGCCTTGGCGTCAGGCTGGGCTACATGCGGTATTACGACTGCGGCAGCGACGATACCGGGGGGAGCTACACCAGCGGATGCAACCAGATACCGGGTTCGTCATCCGTCAGCAGGCGGTACATCAATTCCAAGTACAGCCAGATCTTCTGCAACAGCAATACAAGCTGCACCAACCCCAATGCAACTTGCGGTTCAAGCTCAAACTCGATCGGCGGGGCCTGCGCAAACGGAGGGACCGCGCTGGCATCCGCGCTGGGCGAAGCGAGGACCTATCTGAACGCACACAAGGCGGCGGACGGCGCAGCGGCCTGCCGTCAGAAATTCGTCATCCTCGTGACCGACGGATCGGACACGTACGCGTGCAGCGGTAACGGCGAGGAGTGTGACCCCCACCGGTACAAGAACAGGCGGGAATCCGTCGCCCGCGCCAAGGCACTGGCCGACGCGGGCTACAGGGTCTTCGTCATCGGCTTCGGAGCCGCCATGCCCACATACCTGCAGAACACGCTGAACTGGATGGCCTACTACGGCGGGACGGACAATCCAAACGCCGCCAATTCCGGGAGCACAACGGGGTACGGCATTGTCACCGGCTGCGACGTGTGGACCACCCCGGTCACCAACCCGGCGGCCTGCTGCGACATGGCGACCAACCCGACAGCCTGCTTCCCGGCGGGCGTGACAAGCTGCTTGACGGACAGCGCTGCCGTGACGGATACATGCTATGATGCCATCTCGCCCTATACACATTCACAGGCCAGTTTTCGAGCCAGCGCCAATGACCCAGGCTACCTCGATCTTTCCGGTTACGCCTTCCTGGCGGCGGACGCGGACCAGCTCGCCACGGCCCTGAAGACGGCGATCAACCTGATCCGGGAGGCGACCTACTCCTTCTCCCAGGCTTCCATCCAGTCCACGCGGACGCAGGACGAGAATTTCGTCTACGAGGGCTCCTTCCAGCCCGTGACCGGAGATCCCTTCTGGCTGGGGCATCTGAAGAAGTACCAGATCAACACCGACGGCACAGTGGGGAGCGTCCTCTGGGACGCCGGGACGTTGCTGCAGTCCGCGGCGGCCTCGAGCCGGAACATCAAGACGCTCATCGGCGGGGTCATGACCGATTTTACGACCGGAATCGCACCGGAATATTTCGGTTTGACGTCAGCACAGACGGCAGAGCGGAATGCCGTCGTCGGCTATTTCCGCGGAGAGACAACTTATAATCCGGAAAACTGGAAGCTGGGGGACGTCTTCCGGTCCACGCCCATCACCGTCGGCACGCCTTCCGTGTTCTACGATGACATGAGAGACGCGACGAACCAGTTCGCCGTCCACCGCTCCAACCACATCCGCACCTCAGCCAAGGGGAACAGGCTGATCACGGCCGGCGCGAACGACGGGCAGATGCACGCCTTCGAGACGAGCGACGGCACGGAGGCCTGGAGCTTCATTCCACCGAACCTGCTGCCGAAGCTCAAGAGCATTGCCCACAGCTCCCATCCCACCTCGCTGACGCACCTCTATTTCGTCGACGGGCCCGTCACCGTGGCCGACGTCTGGCTGGGCTCGGGCGACGGCACAAGCAAGTCGGCCTCGGACTGGAAAACCCAAATGATCTTCGGCGAGGGGCGCGGACCGGGATCCAGTTATCTCTGGAGCAGCTCCGTGTCCTGTGATTCGGGATTCAGCGGCAGCGCGACTTACAATGCCTCCTATCCCCATTACTGCGGCTACTACGCGTTCGACATCACCGGCCCCAACTGCACGTCGTCCAGCCCGTCCTGCACGGCCCCGCAGCCGTCCTACATGTGGCGCCTGGGAGGTACCGCGGGTTTCACGGGGACACAGGCGGCCTACGGCCCCTATCTGGCGGAGCCCTGGAGCAAGTTCATGATCGGCAAGGTCCTGATCGGCGGCAGCGAAAAATGGGTCGGTTTTGTCGGCGGCGGCGGGAGCACGGACAACAACGAGGGGAACGGGTTTTTCGTCGTTGATCTGAGCAGCGGCGCAATCCTCTGGGGTTACACGCATGACAACCACGCCGCCATGGACTACGGGCTCGTGGCTGCGCCCGCCGTTGTCGATACGGATCTGGACGGTTTCGTCGACACGGTGTACGTGGGAGACCGGGGCGACAACATGTGGCGCTTCAAGCTCTGCCTGCGCAGCGATGGGTCGACGTGCAATACGGCCAACTGGACAGGCGGCATGCTGTTCGATTCGTCATCGGGGGGCAACATCCGTCCGATTTTCACCATTGCCGCCGTGGCCCGGGACGGATCGAACAACCTCTGGGTGTACTTCGGCACGGGGGACAAGAACGACCCGACGGCGCCCAACGCCCAGGAGAAGTTCGTGGCGCTGAAGGACAACGACCGGACCACAACGTACACCTACAGCAGCCTGGAGAACATCACCAGTGTGGGCAGCACCTACAGCGGCACGGGGGATGGGTGGTACATCAACATGACCGGGCAGGGCGAAAAGATCCTCTCCGATCCGACCGTATTCGGCGGGGTCGTTTATTTTACCACGTATACCCCCCCGATAGGGAACGATCCCTGCGCGCAGGGTGGGACGGCAAAGCTTTACGGAGTGGACTACACCACCGGCGCGGGTGAATTGTCGACTACCGGGGATCGAAGCATCTCCATCGGGACGGGGATCTCGTCAGCGCCCATTATTTCCCTGGGCCCCGGAAACACCACCACTCCCGACCTCTACGTCACGACGAGCGGCGGCGGTGGTGTCGGGGCCAGTACGCAGAGGGTCAACTTTGCACCCCCGTCGCTGGCCAACCGCAACAACCTGCTGTACTGGCGGGACCTGCGCGTGCAGTAGAAAAGCGCTTGACTTCGAGGCGGCCAGAATGTAAGTTGCGATCCGCAACGGCATTCATTATTTGAACGGAGGGGGTCGTTTCATGGCGTCGGACAGAAAATACTGCGCGATCTGCGCCTGGCGGGCCAACTGCCAGAAGAAGTTCAGCGTTTCCACGGATGCGACAGGCCAGGTCCACTGCCCGGATTATTCGCGGGATCTGGCGATCAAGGACAAGGACATCGACGAGGCGGTCCGGAAGGAACAGGGCAGATAGATAATCCTTGACCGCGGGGGTAAATAAGTGTGACAAGTGGCGGCGTTGACGCGTCGCCGCTTGTCATTTTTTTTGTGATGGACATGAAAGAAAGAATCGTTCCACTGTTAAATGATGCACTGGAAACCTGCCGACGGGAGGGTTTGCTTCCCGAGGGGGAACTCCCCTTCATCGAGGTGGACCTGACGAAAGATCCGGCCCACGGGGACTACGCCACGAACGTTGCCATGGTCCTGGCCTCACGGGCGAAAAAGAACCCGCGGCTCATCGCGGAGGCGCTCGTTCGGGCCATGGACGACCGGGACGGCCTGCTGGAGAAAATCGAGATCGCCGGCCCGGGATTCATCAATTTTTCCGTGCGCGGGGGAGCCTGGGTGTCCCTGCTGGAGGAGGTCCACCGCCTGAAGGATCGCTACGGGATGCCGAACGTCGGCGGAGGCCGGCGGGTCCAGGTGGAGTTCGTCAGCGCCAACCCGACCGGGCCGCTTCACATCGGGCACGCCCGGGGGGCGGTCGTGGGCGACGTCATTGCCCGCATACTGGAAGCGGCGGGATACACCGTCTCCCGCGAGTACTACATCAACGATGCGGGAAACCAGATGCACAATCTCGGCAAGTCCGTTTGGTTCCGCTATCTGGAGCTGCTGGGCCGGAGCATTGAATTTCCCGAGAACTGCTACCAGGGGGACTACATTCGGGAACTGGCCGCGCAGATCCGTTCAAGGGACGGCGAGGTGTGGCTTGCCCGGGGCCAGGACGCCGCTATTCCCCCGTTTACCGACTTTGCCGCAGGGGCCATCCTGGAGGGGATTCAGGAGGACCTCAAGGCCTTCGGCGTCGTTTTCGACGTCTATTTCAGTGAACGCGAACTCTACCGGGAAGACGGCGTGGCCCGGCTGCTGGCCGAACTGGAGGGACAGGGCTTCATCTACCGGGAGGGCGACACGCGCTGGTTCAAAACGACCGCGTTTGGAGACGACAAGGACCGGGTCGTCGTCCGCCAGAACGGAGAACCCACCTATTTTGCCGCCGATATCGCCTACCACCGGAACAAATACCGGCGGGGCTTCGAGCGGGTGATCGACATCTGGGGCGCAGACCACCACGGCTACATCCCCCGAATGTATGCCGGAATCCAGGCTATGGGCTATTCCAGGGAGGCGCTGGAAATCGTCCTGGTGCAGCTGGTGAATCTCCTGCGGGGCGGCAAACCGGTGGCCATGTCCACCCGGTCCGGGGAATTCGTGACGATGAAGGAGGTCGTGGACGAGGTCGGCCGGGACGCCGCGCGCTACAACTTCCTGATGCGGCGCTCCGACAGCCACCTCGATTTCGATCTGGAGCTGGCGAAAAAGCAGTCCAACGAAAATCCGGTCTACTACGTGCAGTACGCCCATGCGCGGATCTGCAGCATCCTGCGGACGGCCTTCGAGCGGGGCTTCGCCGTTCCGGACTATCATGAGGCGAGCCTGGGTCTGCTGACCCTCTTCGAAGAGACGGACCTGATCAAGGCCATCACCCGCTTTCCGGAAGTCGTCGAGGGAGCGGCTGGGACCCTGGAGCCGCACCGCCTGACCTTCTACCTGAACGAACTGGCCGCCCTTTTTCACAGCTACTACAACAAGAACAAAGTTCTCTCCGAAGATGCGGGGATGAGCGAAGCGAGGCTCTTTCTCGTTCAATCCATCCGGATCGTTTTGCGAAATGCGCTGGGATTGCTGGGGGTGTCGGCGCCGGAAAGCATGTAGGGGAAGGAGCGGTCATCAGAGACCTTCATGGCGGCGAAGAATGTTCACAGATTCGAGTTCAGAATGGGCCGGCTGGGGCTGTTCCTGTTCATTCTCGGCATGTCCGGGCTGCTCTTTGCCGTTTTCCTCTTTGGCGTCGATGTCGGCAAAAATATCGACACCTACCCCGGCAAGATCGCGAGCTACATTCCGGACCGGATTCGAGACCGGGCCGGCTGGGCGGGGGGCGGCGCAAAAACCCTCCCGAGCCCGCAGGAGGAAAAAAAGCCGGAAAGCGCCGATGCGGATCGCGACCTGGATTTGACCTTTTATGACACGCTGGCGAAGAAGCAGGGGGATGCCGGCAGGCTGATCGTCGAACCGCCCCGGGAGAAAAGAATCGAGGCCGAAAAAACGGTGGAAGTGCCGCCGCAAGCGGCGAAGCCGAAAGCACCTGTGGAACCGGCAGCGGCAGCCAAACCGAAGAAGCCGGAGACGCCGCTGCAAGCCCCCGTGGCGCTGAACCAGCAAAAAGCGGCCCCGGTGGCGCCGGTCCCCGCGCCCGCCGCGGCGCCGAAAAAGGAGACCGCTCCCGTTCGGGAGAAGTTCCTGATCCAATTGGTTGCCTACCAGCAGAAAAGCAAAGCCGACGAACTGGCGGGGAAATTGAAATCCCTGGGATATGCCCCGAGGGTCGAGGTGACGAGCCTGCCGGACAAGGGAAAGTGGTTCCGCGTGATTATGAACGGTTTTCAGACCCGGGAGGACGCCCAGAAGGCCGCGGACAAAATCTCCAGGAGCATCAAAGGGCTCAACTGCGTGGTTCGCTCATCGGAAAGCGCCTCGCATCCCTGAGCGATCGGAGACCCAAAAATTCGATTCAATGGAAAGTCTGAACCATCATGTTTGAAAATCTGACGGAAAAACTGGACGGTATTTTCAAGAAGCTGAAGGGAAAAGGCCGGCTGGACGAGGAGAATATTCAGGGGGCGCTCCGGGAGATCCGCATGGCCCTGCTCGAGGCCGATGTGAATTTCAAGGTCGTCAAGGACTTCATCGAGGACGTGCGTGTCCGGTCGGTGGGGCAGGAGGTGCTGGACAGCATTACGCCCGGCCAGCAGGTCGTGAAAATCGTGCACGACCGTCTTGTCGAACTCATGGGGGGGGCCAGCAGCCAGTTGCGCTTCGGCAGCCGCATTCCCGCGCCCATCATGCTGGTCGGTCTCCAAGGCTGCGGCAAGACGACCACGGCCGTCAAGCTGGCCCGGCTGATCGGCAGCCAGAACCGGAAGGTTTATCTGGTATCCGCGGACGTCTACCGCCCGGCGGCAATGGAACAGCTGCGTGTTCTCGGTCAGAAGATCGGCGCCGGAATCCATGACGCCGGGGGATCGTCCGATCCCGTCGGGATCTGCGTTCAGGCGGTCGAGGATGCCAGGCGCGGCGGATACGAGGTCATCCTTGTGGATACGGCGGGCCGGCTCCACATTGACGACGAGATGATGGAAGAGCTGCAGCGGATCAAGAACATGATCCACCCCGCGGAGATCCTGTTTGTCGCTGACGCCATGACGGGGCAGGACGCCGTGAACGTGGCGGCCCGGTTCAACGAGCTGTTGGGCATCGACGGCGTGATCATGACGAAAATGGACGGCGACGCCCGCGGCGGCGCAGCCCTTTCCCTGAAGGCGGTGATGGGGAAGCCGATCAAGTTCGTCGGCGTGGGTGAGAAGATCGAAGCCCTGGAGGTATTTCATCCCGAGCGGATGACATCGCGGATCCTCGGCATGGGGGATGTCCTGAGCCTGGTGGAAAAGGCTCAGGCCACAGTCGATGAAAAGGAAGCCCGGGATCTGGAGCGGAAATTCCGGAAAAACGAATTCACCCTGGAGGATTTCAGGAACCAGCTCAAGCAGATCCGGAAGATGGGCTCCTTGCAGGATATCATCGGCATGATCCCCGGGTTCGGCAGGATCAAGGCGCTCAAGGAAGCGACGCCCGATGACGGGGAACTGGTGAAAATCTCTGCGATGATCGACTCCATGACCAACCAGGAGCGGCTCAATTATCTGATTATCGACGGTCAGCGCCGCAAGCGGATTGCCCGGGGAAGCGGCACGACGGTCCAGGATGTCAACCGTCTCTTGAAGAATTATATTGAAATGCGCAAAATCATGAAGAAAATGACGTCCAAAGGGGGAATGAAAGCCCTGCGAAGGGGAAATTTCCCTTTCAATCGTTGAAAAAATATGCTAAACTGAAAAATCACGTGTAAAAAATCATGAACCCGGTATTACTTCAGGAGGTTATGCAAACAAAATGGCGGTAAAAATCAGACTGACGAGGATGGGCGCGAAGGGCAAACCCTTTTACAGGATTGTGGCAGCGGATGCCGCGGCGCCGAGGGACGGGAAGTTCCTGGAGATTCTGGGCAATTACGATCCCAAAAAAGACCCGCCCGAGATCGTGGTGAAGGAGGACCTGGTCAAGAACTGGCTCGCGAAAGGCGCCAAGCCGACATTGACCGTTTCCCAGTTGTTTGCGAAAAAGGGAATTGCCATCCGCGCATGAATTTTCCGTACGGGGCGTTGCGGACAGCGTTGGACAATCTCAAAATCGGTGTGACGGTTGGATGCAGAGAAATCCCTGGAGGTTGCGACAATGAAAGATTTGATCAAGTTCATGGCGCAGGCGTTGGTGGATCATCCCGATCAGGTTGAGGTTGCCGAGGTAGCCGGTGAGCAGACCTCCGTGATCGAATTGCGGGTGGCGAAGGAAGATCTGGGCAAAGTCATTGGCAAACAGGGAAGAACAGCGAAGGCCATGCGGACCATCCTGAGCGCGGCCTCGACAAAGATTCGCAAAAGGACGGTGCTGGAAATCATCGAATGACGGATCCGGCCGGGCCCGCTGGCGATTTAATGGAAATCGGAGAGATCGTGAAACCCCAGGGGCTCCGGGGAGCCGTGAAGGTCCGGTCCTACTTGGATTCGGAAGATATTCTGCAGGGACTGGATGAAGTGTTCATCCGGAAAGCCGGTCAGGCGGCGGTGCCCCACCGCCTGAGGAAACTGCAAACAAAGAAGAATTTTTTCTTCCTGGAACTGGAACGCATTCAGGACATGGACGCGGCCGCGAAGCTGGTCGGCGGCCGGATTCTGGTTCCGTCGCAGCGATTGAAGAAACTCCCTGAAGGGGAATACTACTGGCACGATCTGATCGGGCTCAAGGTGGTCACGGAAGACGGAGAGGCGCTGGGCAGGGTCGAATCCATATTTCCAACGGGAAGCAACGATGTCTACGTCTGCCGGGGCGGACGCCGGGAGATTCTGATGCCCGCGATCGGGGATGTGATCCGGGAGATCGATATCGAAAGAGGGATCATGGTGGTCCGGCTGCTGGAAGGCTTGTAAGAAGGCATGATCCGGTTTGATATCCTCACCGTCTTTCCCGAGATGTTCCTGTCCCCCCTGGATTGCAGCCTTCTGAAAAAGGCCCGGGAGCAGCGTCGGATCGACATCCGTGTTCACGATATTCGCATGTACGCGGAAGACCGGCACCGGATGACGGACGATGCGCCCTATGGCGGCGGCGGCGGCATGGTCATGAAGGTGGAGCCCATCGACCGGGCCCTGAAGGCCATCCGCGCGGAAGATACAGGCTGCCTGACCGTTCTTTTGACGCCGCAGGGGGAACCGTTCACCCAGCGAGCGGCGGAAGTGCTGGCCTCCCTTCCGCGGATCGTGCTGATCTGCGGCCACTATGAGGGGGTGGACGAGCGGGTGCGGACTCACCTGGCGGACCGGGAAATGTCCATCGGCGATTATGTCCTCACGGGCGGTGAGCTGCCGGCCATGGTGGTCGTCGATGCGGTCGCCCGGCTCGTGCCGGGCGTTCTGGGAAATGCGGAGTCGGCAACGCAAGATTCCCATGCCACGGGACTGCTGGAGCATCCGCATTACACGCGGCCCGCCGAATACCGGGACTGGCGGGTGCCGGAAGTTCTGCTGTCGGGCCATCACCGGGAGATCGAACGGTGGCGGCGGAAAGAATCGTTGCGGCGGACGCGGTCGCGAAGGCCGGATTTGCTGGAAAAGGCCTCCCTGACCGAGGAAGACCGTGCGCTTCTGACGGAGCTTGAAGCGGAAGGGCGCGGCCGATCATAAAGACCGGGAAGCGGTTTGAAGCCGTCCGGAGCGCTGATGTCGTTGTCCTGATTTGCGGGGCTGTATTTCGGTTGAAAAAACCTTTCGAACAAGGAGTCACAGGGTATGAATATCGTCGAAATGATCGAAAAAGAACAGATGCGGGCCGATATACCCGACTTTCAGTCTGGTGATACGGTGCGGGTGAACGTGAGGATTATCGAGGGTCAGAAGCAGCGCATTCAGGCCTTCGAGGGTGTGGTCATCCGGAAGCGGCGGGGAGACTGCCGTTCCAGCTTTACGGTCCGGAAGGTATCTTACGGGGTCGGGGTGGAAAGAACCTTTCCGCTGCACTCGCCCGTCATTGACAGCATCGAAGTGGTGACGCGGGGCCGGGTCCGGCGTTCCCGCCTGTATTACCTTCGGGGCTTGAGGGGCAAGAAGGCGAGGATCAGGGAAAAGGGGAAAATATAACGCCCGCGGATGAACCGTTTCGAGCGGAAGGCCCATGCGGAAGGTTATCACTGGGTCGCGGGCGTCGATGAAGCGGGCAGGGGGCCCCTGGCGGGACCGGTTGTCGCCGCCGCGGTTGTTTTTCCGCCTGATTATGAAAATCATGAAATAAACGATTCGAAGCGGCTGTCCCCGCGAAAGCGGGAAAGTCTGTATGAGCGGATCCGGACAGACGCCCTTGCCGTCGGTTTCGGCCTGATCGAAGCCGATGTGATCGACCGAATCAACATTCTCCAGGCTTCGCTGACGGCCATGCGGGACGCCGTCCTGGAACTCGCCCCGCCGCCGGACTATCTGCTCGTCGACGGCTGCCACAGAATTCCGCTCACCACGCCCCAGGAAGCCGTCGTCCGGGGAGATGCAAAGAGCCTCACCATTGCCGCCGCGTCCATCCTCGCCAAGGTGACGCGGGACCGGGTCATGGAAATCTACCACCGTCAGTATCCCCAGTACAATTTCCTGAAAAACAAGGGCTACGGCACTCGGGAGCACGTGCAGGCCATTCGCGAATGCGGATACTGCAAGATTCACAGACGCTCGTTCCGGCTGAAGGTTCTGCATGACATTCAGGGAAAGCTGCTGTAGCCGGAGGAGGCCGTGATCCCGTCCAATCGCAAAAGACCGGAAGTGCGCGGAAAAGATATGCGGCGGATCCGGACGGGGCGGCAGGGGGAAGACCTGGCCGCCGGCTATCTGGAACGCGCCGGTTATCGGATCATCGCACGCAATTACCGGTGCCTTTTCGGTGAAATGGATCTGGTGGCCCGGGACGGTGCAGCGATCGTCTTCATCGAGGTTAAAAGCCGCAAATCGGACCGCTTCGGACCGCCCCAGTCTTCAGTGGGTCCGAAGAAGCAGAAGAAGATGTCGCAGATTGCCCTTCATTACCTCGAACAGAATCAACTCCACGCCTGTGAAGCCCGTTTCGACGTGGTCGCGGTTTCACTGCTCCCCGCGGGACACCGGGTGGAGCTCATCCAGAATGCCTTTGATCTGGCCTGGTGAATAACGGCTGAACCATCGGATGGCGCGGGTCCGCAGGGTGTCGGCTTTGTTCACGTCCCCGGTGGGGATTCCCACAGTGCGATTCAGGAGAAGTGCGTCAGCGGGGCTTTTCCGATCGGGTAGACGTTGAAGCCGATTTCGAAAAGCCGCTGATGATCGAGGATGTTGCGGCCGTCGAAAATAAAGGCGGGCTGGGACATGGACCGATGGATTCTCTCGAAATCCAGTCTCCGGTAGAGGTCCCATTCCGTCATGACGGCGATGGCGTGGCAGCCCGCTGCGGCATTGTAGGGGTCTTCGATGTAGCGGATGGTCCCCTCCGCGTCCTTCAGGTCGGCGGCGGCATTCTTCAGGGCCCTGGGATCGGAGATGACCACTTCGGCCCGTTCCTCCAGGAGCCTTCTGGCGATGAAGATTGCCGGGCTCTCCCGCGTGTCCCCCGTATTGGCCTTGAAGGCGAAGCCCAGCATGCAGATCTTCTTGGCGGCCAGCGTGTTGAACATGGCCCGGAGCATCGTCATCGTGAAGCGGTTCTGCTGGTATTCGTTGATTTTGATGACGCCTTCCCAGTAATCGGCCACTTCTTCCAGGCCGTAGGAGCGGCAGAGATAGACGAGGTTCAGAATGTCCTTTTTAAAGCAGGAACCGCCGAAGCCGACGCTGGCGTTGAGAAACTTCGAGCCGATGCGGCTGTCCATCCCGACGGCCCGCGCGACCTCTCCGACATTCGCCTCGGCCTTCTCGCAGAGGGCGGAAATGGCGTTGATGGAGGAGATGCGCTGGGCGAGAAAGGCATTGGCGACGAGTTTGGAGAGCTCGCTGCTCCAGATGTTCGAGGTGAGGATTTTTTCCGGCCGGACCCAGCGGGCATAGATGTCCACGAGGACCTGACGGGCCGCCCGTCCCCGCTCCGTTTCCCTGGAACCGATGAGGATGCGGTCGGGATTTTCCAGGTCGCTGACGGCCGAGCCTTCCGCCATGAATTCCGGGTTCGACAAAATGTCGAATCCGATGCCGTTGCCGCCGCTGTTCAGGATCCGCTCCATGGCCAAAGCGGTCTTCACGGGAAGCGTGCTTTTCTCGATGACGATCTTGTCGGATCCGGAATGCTGGAGAATCTGGCGCGCCGTGGCCTCCCAGAACTGGAGGTCGGCAGCCATGCCGGCGCCGGCACCGAAAGTCTTGGTGGGGGTGTTGACGCTCACGAAGATGATGTCGTTGTCCCGAATGCCGCCGGCGATGTCGGTGCTGAAGAACAGGTTCCTGCCGCGCGTAGCAAAGACCAGTTCGTCCAGCCCCGGCTCGTAGATGGGCAGTGTGCCGGAATTCCATTCATCGATGCGCCGGGGATTGATGTCCACCACGGTGACTCTGTAGTCCGGGCATTTGTGGGCGATCATGGCCATCGTCGGCCCGCCCACGTAGCCGGCGCCAATGCATAAAATATTTTTTTTCATCACTGCTGCCTGATGTCCTCCCCGCTTTGCTTTTTTAAAAAGATATCCAACGGAATCAACCTCAAGCCAGGCTCCGGAAATACGCGATGGTTTTCGCGAGGCCATCCTCCATCGGAACGCGGGGCTGCCAGCCCAGCTTTTCCCCGGCCAGCGCGATGTCCGGCTTGCGCTGCGACGGGTCGTCCTGCGGAAGCGGCTTGAATACGATCTTCGAGCGGCTCCCGGTCATGCGGATGAGAATCTCGGCCAGTTCCAGGATGGTAAATTCCACGGGGTTGCCCAGATTCACCGGCCCGATCAGTTCGGCGGGCGATTCCATCAGCCGGACCAGACCGTCGATCATGTCGTCCACGTAGCAGAAGGAGCGGGTCTGTGAACCGTCCCCGAATACGGTCATGTCCTCGCCCCGCAGTGCCTGGACGATCAGATTGCTGACCACGCGCCCGTCGTTGAGCGCCATGCGCGGCCCGTAGGTGTTGAAGATCCGCGCAATCTTGATTCGAACCTGATTCTGGCGGTGGTAGTCCATCATCAGGCATTCGGCGGTTCGCTTTCCCTCATCGTAGCAGCTTCGGATGCCGATGGGGTTGACCCGGCCCCAATAGCTTTCCGGCTGGGGGTGCACCTCGGGATCGCCGTACACCTCGGATGTCGATGCCTGGAGGATGGTCGCCTTGACCCGTTTGGCCAATCCCAGGGTATTGATGGCGCCCATGACATTGGTCTTGATCGTCTTGATCGGGTTGTACTGGTAATGCACGGGCGATGCCGGGCAGGCCAGGTTGTAGATTTCCTCGACCTCGATGTAGATTGGGTTGATGATGTCATGGCGGATCAGCTCGAAGTGCGGATGGGGCAGGAGGTGGAGGATATTGTTTTTGCTTCCCGTAAAGAAATTGTCGAGGCAGATGACGTCGTGGCCCTCCCCGAGCAGCCGCTCGGAGAGGTGCGAGCCGAGAAAACCGGCGCCGCCGGTGATCAGAATTTTCTTCATGTCGATCTTCCCTTGGGAATTATTCCCCCGCCCCGGCCGAATCCGCTGCCGGCCTTTCACGGGGATCCGTTTCATTGCCGGGATGACATCGGCCGGCCGAATTTTCGGCAGGCTGTTGAACAGGATCAGCCCCGGCGGCTGCGGTCCCGCATTCCCTTTGAGGGACGCGCTGATGGTCAAATATTGTAAATCTAACTTCATTAATGCTATACTGTCAACATCTTTATGAAGGACCGATGTTCGTCCTCCGAAAGCGGGCGATTTCGGGAGAGGGAAGATCCCCCGCGCCTCGGTCGACATCGGACAGGTGGGGAAGGGAAATCGTGATGGCTTCAGGCAAACTCTATGTCGTGGCGACGCCCATCGGCAATCTGGAAGACATGACCCTGCGGGCAATCCGCCTTCTGAAGGAAGTGAATCTCGTTGCCGCCGAGGACACCCGGCAAACCCGGAAACTGATGAACGCCTATGAAATTTCCACACCTCTGACCAGCCTTCACGAGCACAACGAACAGCGCAAAAGCGAATCGCTGATCAGCCGGATCGAGGCGGGCGAAAGCGTCGCGTATGTGTCCGATGCGGGAACTCCGGGCATCTCCGATCCGGGATACCGTCTGATCCGAGCCGCCATAGCGCGTGACATTCGGGTGATACCCATACCGGGCGCTTCGGCGGCTGTCGCCGCGCTAAGCGGTTCCGGTCTTCCCATGGATCGCTTCTTTTTTTGCGGATTTCTACCGGCAAGGCCGACCAAGCGGCGACAGATGCTGGCTGCGCTGGCGGATGTCGAGGCGACCATGGTTTTCTATGAATCTCCCGTCCGGCTGGAAGACGCCCTGCAGGACATGGCGGACTGCCTGGGGGACCGGCCGGTTGCCGTTTGTCGCGAGCTGACCAAAGCTTTTGAGGAAATTACCCGGGGTACGATGACGGATGTGATCCGGCGGCTTACCGGCAGAACCGTCAAGGGGGAAGTGACCCTTATCGTCGGCGGCGGACGGAAGCCGAAAATGGAGGTTTCGGATGCAACAATCCGGGAGCGGATGGAATCGCTGGAGAAGGGGGGAAAACTGTCACGGCGTGACCGGATCGAGCGTGTGGCGCGGGACATGGGCGTATCCAGAAAACGGGTCTATGCGCTGGCGGTAAAAGCGAATGAGCGGGAATGACGGTTCAGTATCTGCTTGAACGGTTTAAGCTGTTGTGATAGCGATGATTCACCCTATCGGCCAGCCATTGTTTGGAAGTGAATCAAGCCGGGAGTCGACAGACCGGGTGGTCTGATCATCTGTGCGGAGGTGCTGCGGTGCAGGAGGATTTAAAAACGAACGATGCGGAAAAGCCGGTTTTCTGGCGTCCGCTGCAGCCCGGAGAAATTATTCACGAGTTGGTCGATATCGCGGAGGATCCGGCCATGAGCGGGTTCCCGGTTGAAGCGGCGCAGATCGGGGATTCGGCCGCGTCGATCACCGAAAAAACGACGGACTTAAGCCCCGTCGCCGGAGTCCCGGCGGATGAACACAAAGAGACGATGGACGAAACCAGCCGGATC
>JAXDBM010000040.1:0-18558 GCA_034678725.1 Syntrophales bacterium
CGAAATGCACCTCAAGATGATTGACGACGATTTGGCGGTCGGTTTGCCGCTCCTGGGAAAAAGGGATGCACAGGGGAACGCTCAAGCAAAAGGGGATTGCCTGCATTGGCACCCCCCCCTGATTTTACTTGGTGGTCCCACGGAGGTTTGAACTCCGGTTTCCGGCGTGAGAGGCCAGCGTCCTAACCACTAGACGATGGGACCATGGCTGGGGGACAAGGATTCGAACCTCGGTAACAAGATCCAGAATCTTGCGTCCTACCGCTAGACGATCCCCCAAGCGTGCTGTCTTCAAAAAAGAGATGGTCTTTTAGTCGACTATCCCGAAAAAGTCAAGTTCAAAATCCAATTAAGGGCGGGACGATATGTATTCGACCGCCTGATGAATGCGACGGACGACGCGATCCTTGCCCAGCGTGACCATGACCTCGTCGATTCCCGGGCTCACCGTTTTGCCGGTCAGGGCAATCCGCAGCGGCTGAGCGATCACCTTGAGTTTGATCCCCCGCTCTTCGGCATAGGCGCGCAGAAAACGCTCCATGCCGGCCTTTGTGAAGTCATCCAGCGCGGGAACCTTTTCGGCGATTGCCGTAAGATGGTCTTTGACGTCGGCAAGGAGGAATTTCCCGGCCGCTTCCGGGTCGTAGGAAACCCGACCCTCGAAATAAAAGCGGCTGCTTTCCGCCAGTTCCACCAGGGTCTTGGACCGGGTCTTGAGATTTGCGGCCACGTTGCCGATGAATGCCTCGTCGTCGGCGTCGACACCCATCTTTTTCCAGAACGGTTTCGTCCTTTCCGCCAGCCGGCCGTCGGGGCATTCCTTGATGTAATGCTGGTTCAGCCAGATCAGCTTTTCCGGGTTGAAGACGGCGGGCGATTTTCCCACGGAGTCGAGGGTGAAGAGACGGACCAGTTCGTCCATGGAGAAGATTTCCTGGTCTCCGTGCGACCAGCCGAGGCGGACCAGGTAGTTCACCAGGGCCTCGGGAAGATAGCCCATTTCCTCGTAGGCCATGACGGATGTTGCCCCGTGGCGCTTGCTCAGGCGCGCCTTGTCCGCACCTAGAATCATGGGGACATGGCCGAACCGGGGCGTCGCGTACTCGAGGGCCTCGTACAGGAGGATCTGGCGGGGGGTGTTGTTGACATGGTCGTCGCCGCGAATGACGTGGGTGATTCCCATCTGGGCATCGTCGACAACGACGGCGAAATTGTAGGTCGGGTATCCGTCCGCCCGTTCGATCACCAGATCGTCCAGTTCCTCGTTCTGAAAGGAGATGGCGCCCTTGATCAGGTCGCTGACGATCGTGGCCCCCATCTCGGGACCGCGGAAGCGGACGACGGTGCCATTCCCCTTTCGAAGGCCCCGGTCGCGGCAGGTGCCGTCATATTTCGGCTTTCTGCCTTCCGCAAGGGCTCTTTTTCGCTTGCTTTCCAGCTCCTCCGGCGTGCAGGTGCAGTAATAGGCCTTGCCCTCGCCGATGAGTTTGTTCACCATCTGACGATGGATTTCAACCCGTTCGGCCTGAAAGTACGGCCCCTCGTCCCAGGTCAGGCCCAGCCAGGCCATGGCATCGAGGATCGCCCGGGTCGATTCTTCGGTGGAGCGGAGCTGATCGGTGTCCTCGACCCTTAGGATGAACTTTCCCCCGTGATGCCTGGCATAGAGCCAGTTGAACAGGGCCGTCCTCGCACCGCCGATGTGAAGATAACCCGTTGGCGACGGGGCAAACCGCGTCCTTACCGTTGAATTTTCCGTCATTTCACCTGCCTTGCGCCTGCGTGTTCGTTGATGCCCCTTATAGGTTGCCCACAGGGCGTTTGTCAAGGTTCAAATCCCTTCCGCCGGTCCTTCTGGCCGGCATGTCCATGCGGGGCGGAGCATCATTGGATGTTCCGGATTGCCTGTAAATTATCCTTGACATCAGGACCGAATTATAATTTACTCCAGTACTTTACATGAAGGTTCCGGAAAGGTCAAACCCCGTCCGCAGCCGACCGGGGAGGCGCCCTTTGAAGATCAATGTCGCGAACATCCCTGAAGAGGGCCTGAAGCTTCAGTTTTCCAAAGAGGGAGACTGGATCGAAGAGATTTTTCCCGGCCGGGAGAAAGATGCCTTCACCGCGGTCCGGCCGGCGGGCCGGATCGATGTCTCCGCGACCCTGAGGCGGGTCCGGGAAACCGTTTTCTTTGAGGGGCTGATCGACACGACCGTCGAGACGGACTGTTCCCGCTGCCTGGAACTTGCGCGCATTCCTGTTCACGCCCGGTTCAGCTACACCCTGGTTCCGGACCGGGAAGGGCAGGCGGAAGAAACGGAGCTGAGCGCGGAAGACCTCGATTTTGTTTACTACCGGGACGATCTGATCGAGCCGGAGCCCCTGATTTACGAGCAGATCGTGCTGCAGATCCCCATGAAGGCGCTTTGCAGGGAGGACTGCCGGGGACTCTGCCCCCGCTGCGGCGCCAATCTGAACCAGACGGTCTGCGGGTGCCGTGAAGATCCCGCGGACAGCAGGCTGGCGGTCTTGAAAAAGCTGAAATTTTAAAATAATAAAGAAGTTGCGTGGATTACGAGAAGGAAGGTTGAACGATGCCAAACCCCGTAAAAAGACATTCCCGGACAAGGCGGAACAAGCGGCGCTCCCATGACTTTCTGACGCCCGTTCTGGCTTCCGCCTGCCCCCAGTGCGGAGAGCCGAAGCTGCCCCATCGCGCCTGCGCCAAGTGCGGGACATACAAGGGGCGCGAGATCATCCCCGTCGAAAAAATATCCTGAAACCGGTCGCCAGGCTTGAGGGCCCTTCATGGCTAAACTGGCTTATGTCTTTCCGGGGCAGGGCGTCCAGCATGTGGGGATGGGTCGCGATCTGTACGAGGAATTCGAAACCGTCCGTCAGACCTTCGACGAGGCGAAGCAAATTCTGGGGATCGATGTCGCGGCGCTCTGTTTCGACGGCCCGCAGGCGGCGCTCGATCTGACGGTCAATACGCAGGTTGCCGTCCTGACCCTGGATATCGCCATCTACCGGGTCGTCAGGCGGAACATCGCGGCGGAGCCGGCCGTGATGGCCGGTCACAGCCTCGGGGAGTACGCCGCGCTCTATGCCGCGGGCGCCGCTTCCCTGGCCGATCTGCTGCCCCTTGTTCACGCCCGGGCACAGTACCACCAGCGGGCGGTAGCCCCGGGAGACGGCGCCATGGCCGCCATCATCGGCCTGTCCGGCGAGGCGGTGGAGGACCTCTGCTGCCGGGCGCTGTCGGATAACGAGGTCGCCGGTCTGGCGATTCGCAATGCGCCGAACCAGGTTGTCGTTTCCGGCCACCGGTCGGCCGTTGAGAGAATCATGGCAGAATCGGAGCGCAGCGGCGCCCTGAAAGCGATGAAACTGCCCATCAGCGTCCCCTGTCACTGCAGCCTTCTCGACGGAGCCGCTGCGCGGTTGAGGGCGGACCTGGACCGGATCGGGTTTTCGGCGTTTCGAACGCCGGTGATCCCCAACTGCGATCCCGGCGCATTCTACAGCCTGGAAAATGCCCGCGACCTGCTGACGCGGCAGGTCACGTCGCCTGTGCTGTGGCAGGGGGCCGTCGAGAAGATGAGCGAAATGGGCGTGGACACGGTGGTCGAAATCGGGCCAAAGCGGACATTGCTGGGGCTGATCAAGCGCATCGACCGGACGATGCGCCTGCTGAACGTCGAGGATTCGGCCTCGCTGAGAAAAACGGCTGCCTACCTGAACACGCCTGAATGGCAAGCACGGCTTTCGGGTCCGCGGCGATCAGAAGCAAAAGAGTGATATTGAGCCAAAGGAGGTAATGCTTTCATGACGCTCGAAGAAAAGGTCATAACGATTATTATGGAGCAGTTGGATGTAACGAAGGAGGAGTGCAGGCTGGAAGCTTCGTTCATCGATGATCTGGGCGCGGATTCTCTGGACCTCGTCGAACTGATCATGGCGATGGAGGAAAACTTCGGCGTGGAAATTGCGGACAGCGAGCTGGAGAAGATCCGCACCATTCAGGATGCGGTCGACTTCCTGAAGAGCAAGGGCATTCAGTAGAAAAGTCCGGTTGCAGGGAGGCAGTTTGAAAAGAAGGGTGGTCGTCACCGGGATCGGCGCGCTGACGCCGCTGGGAAACTCGGTCGGAGAAACCTGGGAGGGCGTCTGCGGCGGCAGGTCCGGCATCGACGGCATCACGCGATTCGACGCGTCCGGCTTCAAGACCCGGATTGCCGGAGAGCTGAAGAATTTCGATCCACTGCCCCATCTGAACAAGAAGGAAGTCCGCCGTCTCGACGAGTTTCTCGTCTATGCCATCGTTTCCGCCGACATGGCGATGGCCGACGCGACGCTGACCATCGATGCGGCCCTTGCCGGACGCGCGGGCGTCATCATCGGCTCCGCCATCGGCGGGCTGGGCACGCTGGAGAAAACGAAGGTCGTCCTGCTTCGCGACGGACCGGAGCGGGTGTCCCCCTTCGCGATTCCCTCGACGCTGGCCAATCTCGCCCCGGGCCTCGTGTCGATCCGCTTTCAGGCCAAGGGGCCGATCAACTGTTCCGTGACCGCCTGCGCGGCCGGCACGAACGCCGTCGGGGACGCCTTTCGCACGATCGCCCACGGCTATGCCGACGTGATGATCACCGGCGGGGTCGACGCCGCCGTATGCCCCCTCTGCGTGAGCTGCTTCAATGCCATGCGGGCACTGTCCCTTCGAAACGAAGAACCGCAGCGGGCCAGCCGTCCCTTCGACCGGGAGCGGGACGGGTTTGTGGTCGGCGAGGGCAGCGGCACCCTCATTCTGGAGGAACTGTCCTTTGCCCTGAACCGGGGGGCCAGAATCTACGGGGAGGTTGCCGGCTACGGCGTGACCAGCGACGCCTTTCACATGGCGGCGCCGCCGCCGGGCCACGAGGGCGCCGCCCGGTGCATGCAGGCCGCCCTTCAGGAGGCCGGAATGGAACCGGCGGAGATCGATTACATCAACGCCCACGGGACATCCACCCCCCTGAACGATCAATATGAGGTGGAGGCCATCAAGACCGTCTTCGGCGAACACAGCGGAAGGCTCGCGGTCAGCTCGACGAAGTCCATGACCGGCCACATGCTGGGGGCAGCCGGGGCCGTGGAGGCGATCTTCTGCCTGAAGGCGATGGAGGAGGGGATCCTTCCACCGACGACGAACCTCGACCATCCCGATCCGGCCTGCGACCTTGACTTCGTTCCCCATCGCCCCAGAAAACGGGACATCCGCGCGGCCATGTCCAACACCTTCGGTTTCGGCGGCGTCAACGCGGCGCTGATCCTCAAGAGATGGAGCGGGTGAGCGGTGTCGGGCGACGGGATCATCATCGGCGCGGACCATGCCGGCTTTCACCTCAAGGAGGCGATCAAGGCCCATTTGACGAGGCGCGGGCTGGCGGTGACGGATGTCGGCACGGCGGGCCCCGATCCGGTCGATTACCCGTTGCACGGGGCTGAAGCCGCGGCGAGGGTCTCCTCGGGCGAATTTGCCCGGTGCATCCTGATCTGCGGCTCCGGGATCGGGATGGCCATCGTGGCCAACAAGTTTCCCGATGTCCGGGCGGCCGTCTGCCTGGACGAGGATACGGCGCGCCTGGGCAGGCTGCACAACGATCTCAATGTCCTCTGCCTGGCCGCGAGGAAGACGGAGCCGGCCCGGGCTGAAAAAATCGTCGATACCTGGCTGGAGACGGCCTTCGAGGGAGGGCGCCACCTTCGCCGGATCGAACGGATCCGGGACATCGAAGCGCGGATTTGCCGTCCGCAGCGCTGATCCGACCGGCCGGCCGGACAGGGGTCTCGCGAAGACCCCGGCCGCTGATGAATACGTCGTAAAGGAGAATCGTCATGTCGTTACTGAGCAAGGTCGATCCGGAAATCGCACGGGCCATCCTGGATGAAACCCGCCGGCAGGCGGGCAAACTCGAGTTGATCGCCTCGGAAAATTTTGTGAGCGAGGCCGTTCTCGAGGCGCAGGGCAGCATCATGACCAACAAGTACGCGGAGGGCTATCCCGCGAAACGCTACTACGGGGGATGCGAGTACGTCGACATCGCCGAATCCCTGGCCATCGAACGGTGCAAAAAGCTCTTCGGCGCGGATCACGTCAACGTCCAGCCCCATTCCGGAACGCAGGCGAACATGGCAGTCTACTTCTCGGTGCTCGAACCGGGCGACACCATCCTCGGCATGAATCTGTCCCACGGCGGTCATCTTTCGCACGGAAGCCCGGCGAACTTCTCCGGGCGGCTTTACAAGGTCGTTGCCTACGGCGTGGACCGGGAGACGGAAACCATCGACTTCAACGAAGTGGAGGATCAGGCCCGGAAGCACAAACCGAAAATCATCGTGGTGGGGGCGAGCGCCTATCCGAGGACGATCGACTTCAACGCGTTCCGGCAGATTGCCGACCGCACGGGTGCCGTTGTCATGGCCGACATCGCCCACATTGCGGGGCTCGTCGCCGTGGGCCTCCATCCGTCGCCCGTCCCCATCTGCGAGTTCGTCACAACGACGACCCACAAGACCCTGCGCGGGCCCCGGGGCGGCCTGGTGATGTGCAAGGAGGCGTTCGCCAAGGCGCTCAACAGCCGGGTGTTTCCGGGCATGCAGGGCGGGCCGCTGATGCATGTCATCGCCGCCAAGGCCGTCGCTTTTCAGGAGGCCCTTTCGGACAGTTTCCGGGACTATCAGGCCCAGATCGTGAAGAACGCCCGGGCAATGGCCGAGGGCCTGACCGGCGAAGGGTTCCGCCTGGTCTCCGGCGGCACCGACAATCACCTGATGCTGGTGGACCTGACGGCGCAGGGGATCAGCGGCAAGGACGCCCAGGAGGCGCTGGACCGCGCCGGGATCACGGTCAACAAGAACGGCATCCCCTTCGACACCCGCGGGCCCATGATCACCAGCGGGATCCGCATCGGGACCCCGGCCCTGACGACCCGGGGGATGAAGGAAGCGGACATGAAGCGGATTGCCGGCCTCATCGCGGAGGTTCTGGGCCACATCGAGGACGAGAGCAGGATCCGGGACGTCCGGGCGGAAGTCGCGTCCCTCTGCGAAAAGTTCCCGCTCTACAGCGAGCGGATCGCCCGGGCGTGACATCGGCGGTGTTGACAGCGCCTGCGGGCGCGAAAGGTGAACAAGACGGAATGAATGCGGCGCGGCCCGACTGGGACGAGTACTTCATGGACATTGCCGCCCTCGTGGCGAGGCGCTCCACCTGCCTGAGGCGAAATGTCGGCGCCGTTCTGGTCCGCGAACGCAGGATCCTGGCAACAGGTTACAACGGCGCCCCCTCCGGGCTTCGGCATTGCCTGGAGGGGGGATGCATGCGGGCGCAGATGAACATCCCCTCCGGAGAGCGCCACGAACTCTGCCGGGGGCTTCATGCCGAGCAGAATGCCATCATCCAGGCGGCGCTTCACGGGGTCAGCGTGAAGGGGTCGAGCCTCTACTGCACCAACCACCCCTGCATCATCTGCGCGAAGATGATCATCAATGCCGGGATCGTCCGGATTCATTTCCGCGAGGGCTACATGGATCGCCTGGCCGAGGAAATGCTGAAGGATGCGGGCATCGGGGTCTCCCAGTCATGAAGTGTCCCTTCTGCGCAAACGGCGAAAACCGGGTGATCGACTCCCGGATCAGCAAGGACGGCAACGCGATCCGAAGGCGCAGGGAGTGCCTGGCCTGCGAGAAGCGCTTTACCACCTACGAGTTCGTGGAGGAGGTGCTGCCGGTGGTGGTGAAGAAGGACGGGCGCCGGGAGGTTTTCGACCGCAAGAAAATTCTGGCGGGGATCAAGAAGGCATGCGAAAAGCGCCCCATCAGCACGGATGCCATCGAAACCCTGGTCGAGAACATCGAACAGGCCTGTCAGGAGTTTCAGGGCAAGGAAATCCCCTCGTCCATGGTGGGCGAGAAGGTTATGAAGGGGCTGCAGAACCTGGACGGCGTCGCCTATGTCCGGTTTGCCTCGGTCTACCGGCAGTTCCGGGATGTCGGCGAGTTTCTGGAGGAGCTCAAGGATTTCCTGAGCGTGAGCGGCAAGGAAGAGGAAAACGGCCACGTCCGGCCTTCCGGCCGTCCGCCGGCCAAGCAGGGATAGCAGGATGTTCACCGGAATCATCGAGGCGATGGGGTCCGTCGGGCGCGTCACCCGCAAAGGGGCCGATGCGCTGCTCGGGATCGAAACGGCGATGGACCTTCAGGAGGTCCGCGTCGGCGACAGCATCGCCGTCAACGGGGCCTGCCTGACCGTGACCGCCAGGGGGGACCGGGGCTTCACGGCGGACGTTTCGGCGGAAACCCTGGAACGGACGAACCTTCGCATGCTGAAGACCGGCGACCGGGTGAACCTGGAAAAAGCCATGCGTCTGAACGACTTTCTCGGCGGCCATCTCGTCCTCGGACACGTGGACGGACTGGGAAGGGTTCAGGAGATCACCCGGAAGGCGAATTCCCTGATCTTCGGGATCGAGACGGATGCGAAGCTGCTGCGGTACGTCGTGGAGAAGGGGTCGGTTGCGGTCGACGGGATCAGCCTGACCGTAAACCGTTGTGAAAAAAAAAGGTTTTATGTTAATCTGATTCCGCATACGGCCCGGATGACCACGCTGGGTTTCGTGAAAATCGGGGATTTTGCGAACATCGAAACCGACATCATCGGGAAGTACGTGGAGCGGTTCCTTCAGCCCCGCGGGGGGATGGACCGGGATTTCCTGGCCGAACACGGATTCTTAAAGTAAAGAAGGTGCAATATGGCTGTCAGTTCCATCAAAGAGGCGATCGTCGACATCAAGAGCGGGAAAATGGTCATCCTCGTCGATGATGAAGACCGGGAAAACGAGGGCGACCTGTGCATGGCGGCGGAGTACATCACGCCCGAGGCCATCAATTTCATGGCCCGCTACGGGCGGGGTCTGATCTGTCTGAGCCTGACCGAAGAGCATGCCGACAAGCTTCGCCTGTATCCCATGGTGCGTGAAAACCGTTCCCGGTTCGGGACGGCTTTCACGGTTTCCATCGAGGCCAAGCGGGGCGTCACGACGGGCATATCGGCCGCCGACCGGGCGACCACGATCCTCGCGGCCGTCGACGACGATGCCAGGGCGGACGACCTGGTCAGCCCGGGCCATGTTTTTCCGATTCGGGCCCGGAAGGGGGGCGTCCTGGTGAGAACCGGACAGACGGAGGGGTCTGTGGACCTGGCGCGGTTGGCCGGCCTGAAGCCCGCCGGCGTCATCTGCGAAGTCATGAAGGACGACGGCACCATGGCCCGCATGCCGGACCTGGAAATCTTCGCCAGGGAGCACGGCCTGAAAATCGTCACGATCGCTGACCTGATCGATTTCCGAATGCAGCACGAATCGCTGATCAAGAGGGCGGCCATGGCGAACCTGCCGACCCGCTTCGGCGGCGCGTTCAAGATCATCGTCTACGAAAACGACGTGGACGACATGAAGCACATTGCCCTGCTCAAGGGCGAAATCGGGCCGGAGGACGAGGTGCTGGTCCGGGTCCACTCGGAATGCGCCACCGGCGACATCTTCGGGTCGGAGCGGTGCGACTGCGGCGACCAGCTTCACCGGGCCATGGAGATGGTCGACGCGGAGGGCAAGGGCGTCATCGTCTACATGCACCAGGAGGGGCGCGGGATCGGGCTGGTGAACAAGATCCGTGCCTACGAGCTTCAGGAGCGCGGTGCGGACACAGTGGAAGCCAACATCGAGCTGGGGTTCAAGGCGGACCTGCGGGATTACGGAATCGGCGCGCAGATTCTGGCGGACCTGGGGGTCCGGAAGATGCGCCTGATGACCAACAACCCGAAGAAGATTGTGGGCCTGGAGGGCTACGGGATCGCCATCACCCAACGGGTTCCCATCGTCATCCAGCCCAACGACAGCAACATCCGCTATCTGGAGACCAAGATGAAACGCATGGGCCACATGCTGGACCTGTGACGGCTCCGTGATCAATCGGGGCGGAACGGCCGGGCCGCGGCGCCTTTCACATGCGGGATTTCTCATGCAATCAAGGATCGGGAGACGAATCATGCCAAAACTGACGGAAGGAAAACTGGTTGCCAAGGGGATGAAGTTCGGCATCGCAGCCAGCCGCTTCAACGATTTCATCTGCGGCCGGCTCATCGACGGCGCCGTGGACGCCCTGACCCGGGCCGGCGCCGACGAAAAGGACATTCAGGTTTACAAGGTTCCGGGCGCCTTCGAGCTGCCGCTGGCCGCGAAAAAACTCGCCAAAAGCGGCCGCTTCGACGCCGTGATCTGCCTCGGGGCCGTGATCCGCGGCGCGACGCCGCATTTCGAATACATCAGCGCGGAAGTTTCCAAGGGCATTGCCAATGTCGGTCTGGAGACGGAGTTGCCCATCGCCTTCGGCGTGCTGACGACGGACACCATCGAGCAGGCCATTGAACGGGCGGGGACGAAGGCCGGCAACAAGGGCTGGGACGCGGCCATGTCCGCGATCGAGATGGTCGACCTGCTGAAAAAAATCTGAAAGCGGCACAAGGCGTACATGTACCATCGAAGGAAGGCAAGGGAAATTTCCTTGCAGGTTCTTTACGAGATCGATGTCTTGAAGATTGATCCCCGGGAGGCGGTGGACCTTTACTGGGAGTCGTTTACGGCCGCGGAAGAAGCCCTGGAGCCTTTCTGGGATTACTTCTGCAAGCAGAAGGACGCAAAAAAGCAGGTCGCCAGGATCTTCGGAGCGCCCCCGGACGCCAGATCGTTCTCGACCCTGCTGGTGGAGGGGACGTGGCGGCACAGGCGGGAAATCGACAAGCTGATCAGCGGCTGCTCCGAACACTGGTCCCTCTCCCGCATGTCGAAGGTGGATCGCAGCATCCTTCGCATGGCGGTTTATGAGCTCCTGTACTGCGACGACATCCCCCCCAAGGTGACGCTGAACGAGGCGATCGATCTCGGCAAGGCGTATGGTTCCGAAAACTCGGGTTCATTTATCAACGGCATTCTGGATGCGCTCTACGTGAAACTTCGCGGGAAGCAGATCGAAAGCCAAGGCGATGAAAGGGAGGACGGATAACCGATGCAAGAAAAATATGCCCCCCAGGCCATCGAAGAGAAATGGCAGCAATACTGGGAAGCGAAAAAGACGTTTTGCGTGACGGAAGACCCGCGGAAGAAGAAGTATTACCTTCTGGAGATGTTTCCCTACCCCTCGGGTAGAATCCACATCGGCCACGTTCGAAACTACACCATCGGCGACGTCGTGGCCCGGTACAAAAGGATGAAGGGCTTCAACGTTCTTCACCCGATGGGCTGGGACGCCTTCGGCATGCCGGCGGAGAACGCGGCCATCGCCCACGGAACCCACCCGGCGACGTGGACGAACGAGAACATCGCCTTCATGAAGACGCAATTGAAGCGGATGGGCTTCAGCTACGACTGGGACCGTGAAATCTCGACCTGCGAACCGGAGTACTACCGCTGGGAGCAGCTCTTCTTCCTGTGGATGTACGAAAAGGGGCTCGTTTACAAGAAGAGTTCGACGGTGAACTGGTGCGCCCAGTGCCAGACCGTTCTGGCCAATGAGCAGGTGGAGGCGGGGCTGTGCTGGCGTTGCGGCAGGGAAGTCGGCGAAAAGTACCTGGACCAGTGGTTCTTCAGGATCACCGCCTATGTGGACGAACTGCTGGACGGCTGCGACCGGCTGCCCGGGTGGCCGGAGCGGGTCCTGACCATGCAGCGGAACTGGATCGGAAAAAGCTACGGCTGCGAGATCGTTTTTCCCATGGCGGACGGCGGAGAGCCGATCCGGGTGTTCACCACCCGGCAGGACACCATTTACGGCGCGACCTTCATGCTCATCGCCGCGGAGCACCCGCTCGTCATGGAGCTGATGAAGGGGAAACCCCGGGAAGAGCAGGTGCGGGCGTTCGTCGACAAGGTCAAGAAGCAGGACAAGATGATGCGGACGTCGGAATACTATGAAAAGGAAGGGATTTTTCTCGATGCCCATTGCCTGAACCCGGTGACCAACAAGAGAATGCCCATCTTCGCCGCGAATTTCGTGCTGGCCGACTACGGCACCGGCTGCGTCATGGCCGTGCCCACCCACGACCAGCGCGACTTCGAGTTCGCCCAGAAGTACAGCCTGCCCCTCATCGTGGTGATTCAGCCGCCGGACCGGACCCTGAACACCCAGACCATGAAGGAGGCCTATGTCGAAGAGGGCATTCTGGTGAATTCCGGGCGCTTCAACGGCATGGAGAACATGAAGGCGCTGGACGCCATCGCGGCATACCTCGAATCGATCGGCCGGGGAAAGAAGACCATCCAGTACCGGCTGCGGGACTGGGGCATCTCCCGCCAGCGGTATTGGGGGGCGCCCATTCCCGTCGTGAACTGCAAGAAGTGCGGCACCGTCCCCGTTCCCGAAGCGGACCTTCCCGTCGTCCTGCCCCGGGACGTCGCGCTGACGGGCGAAGGCGGCTCTCCCCTGGCCCGCCACGCGGCCTTCGTGAACACCGCCTGCCCGAACTGCAGGGGTCCGGCCAGGCGGGAGACGGACACCATGGACACCTTCGTCGAATCCTCCTGGTACTTCGATCGCTTCTGCTGCGCCCGCTTCGACCGAAAGCCCGGTCTCGACCGGGAGAAGGTCGATTACTGGATGCCCGTGGACCAGTACATCGGCGGCATCGAGCATGCGATCCTCCATCTCCTCTATTCGCGGTTCTACACGAGAGTGCTGCGGGATTTCGGCGTACTCGGCGTGGACGAGCCCTTCACGAATCTCCTCACTCAGGGCATGGTCTGCAAGGAAACCATGCGCTGCCCGGAACACGGATATCTGTTCCCGGACGAGGCGGACGAGGGCCGCTGCCGGCGCTGCCGGGCGGAGGTCGTGATCGGCAAGACGGAAAAAATGTCCAAGTCCCTCAAGAATGTCGTCGATCCGGATTATCTGATCGACCGCTACGGCGCCGACACCGCCCGGATGTTCTGCCTCTTTGCCGCCCCTCCGGAGAAGGACCTGGAATGGAGCGACCAGGGCGTCGAGGGCTCCTTCCGTTTTCTCAACCGGACCTGGCGGATCATCGCCGATTACCTGGAAGACATTCGAGGAAAGGAGGCCTACCGGGGCCGGCAGGATGAGCTGGAAGACGAGATGAAGAGTCTCAGGCGGAAAACCCATCAGACCATCCGGAAGGTCACCGGCGACATCGAGGACCGGTTTCATTTCAACACCGCCATCAGCGCCGTCATGGAACTGGTCAACGCCCTGTACCAGATCCGCCGTCCCGATCCGGGGGATGAAAAAGCCCTGTCCGTCATTCGGGAAACCGTTGAATCCGTCATCCTGCTGCTTTCGCCCATTGTGCCGCATCTGACGCAGGAGCTGTGGGTCATGCTGGGCAATGACGGGAATCTTGCGGATGCCGCCTGGCCGGTCTACGACCAGGCCGTGGCTTCAGAGGAACAGATTACCATTGTCATTCAGGTCAACGGAAAGGTTCGAAGCCGGATGACCGTTCCCATCGACGAAGACGTCGACAAGATCAAGGCCTTGGCCAGGGCCGATGAAAAAATTGCGAGGATGATCGGCGGCAAGGAGGTCCTGAAGGAGATCTATGTCCCTCAGAAACTGGTCAACCTCGTCGTGAAAGGATGATCCGCCATGGCTGAAAAAATTACAAGAATGGCCGTTATTCTGGGCTGCGTTCTGATGGCCGCGGCCTGCGGCTACAGTTTCAAGGCGGGCGGGGAGTACATCGACAAGGGCATTCAAACGGTCTTTGTCGATGTGTTCGCCAATAAAACCAGCGAGGCCAACATCGAAAACACCTTCCGGGCGGCATTCATCAATCAGTTCATCCAGGGCAAGCGGTTCCGGATCGTCGAGAGTGCGGACCGGGCGGATGCCGTTTTCAAGGGAAGCATCGACAACCTGACCACGGGCACGCTGTCCTACCGGACGACAAACCTGGCCGCGGAGGAGCGCTATACCGTCACCTTGACCCTGGGCTTTGAAGAGCGTCTCGGCAACAAGGTCATCTGGTCCTATCCGAACCTGTCGTCCGTGCAGGACTATAAGGTGAGCAGCTCGACGACGGAGACCCAGACCAGCAGAAGCGCCGCCCTCACCAAACTGGCCAATGACACGGCGGAGCGGGCGTATCGTTTGCTGATGTCCGGCTTTTAGGATGTATCGGGTGGGAAAATCGGGATTGTAAAAGGCGTTCCCCCGGCATCAGGCCTTCAGGGAATTCACCTTTTTGGTCAATCTGGATATCTTGCGGGAAGCCGTTTTCTTGTGAAAAACGCCCTTCGCCGCCGCCTTGGTCAACACGGGGATCGCCTTCAGCAAGGCGGCTTTCGACTCTTCCGCGTCCTTGGTTTCCAGCGCCCGGGTGACGGACTTGATCTCCGTGCGGACGCTCGATTTGATCGAAATGTTGCGCAGACGGCGCTTCTCGTTCTGCTTACTTCTCTTGATCGCGGACTGATGTGTGGCCAAAAGAGATCCTCCTGTGTCATTCCTTATTTCAAACGGGCACATTTCATTATATGACTTTCCCGATCCTGTCAAGCCCGAATTGCGGAAATTTTCCTTCTTTTCCGGATGCATCGACCATTTCGCGTGACCGGCGGCAACGGCTCCCGGTCGGCGAATCGAGGCGGGCAGCGTGAGCGGAGCGAGCCCATCCTTGACTTTGACGGGCTGATTCCCTATCCTGGAAAAAATTCCGGAAATTCAAACTCGTTCGGACGGCAAGGCATGAAACCCGAAGCAGGCGTGCAAATCGTGGAAGTCGGGCCGCGGGACGGCCTTCAGAATCTCGACATCCAGGTCCCCGCGGACGACAAGGTTCGGCTGATCGAACGCCTCGCGGCGAGCGGCCTGCGGGAGATCCAGATCGGCGCTTTTGTCAGCCCCGCCGCCATTCCCCAGTTCCGGGACATGCGGGAGGTCGCGGCCCGCGTCCGGGACCTTGCCGGCGTCACCCTGACGGCCCTCGTTCCGAACCTTCGGGGCGCGGAGACCGCTTTTGAAAGCGGCATTCGGAAGCTCATCTTCTTCTTTTCGATCAGCCGGACACACAATCTGAGCAATGTCAGGCAGACGACCGAGGCCTCCCTGGAAGCCCTCGCGTCGATCATGGATGTCTTTTCATTCCGGCCGAATGCTTCCGTGTGCGTCGCCCTGGCTACCGTTTTCGGCTGCCCTTTCGAAGGATTCTTTTCGACCGATGCCGTCCTTCGGAACGTGGCGGCGGTGGCGGATCTTGGCGTCGGGGAGGTGACCCTTTGCGACACCGTCGGATTCGGCAATCCGGTACAGGTCGGGGAGATCACCCGCGCCTGCATGGCGGACTTTCCCAACCTGACGTTCGGGGTGCACCTGCACAACACGCGGGGCCTGGGACTCGCCAATGCCCTGAAGGCTTATGAAACGGGGATTCGGGTCTTCGACGCCGCCGTCGGCGGTTTGGGGGGGTGCCCCTTCGCGCCGGGAGCCTCCGGCAACATCGCGACGGAGGATCTCGTTTTCATGTTCGGCCAGATGGGCATCGAGACGGGCGTCCGCCTCGAAGAGCTGCTCAGGACGGCGCACCTTCTGCAGAACATGCTCCCCGGCACACCGCTGACCGGCGCCGTATTCCGCGCCGGACTGCCCGGACGGGTGGAGGGAATGCATTGCCGCCGTGCGGCAGCCGGCCTTGACAACAACACCGGAAAGGGAGGGTAACGGATGCTGGAAAGAGACAGGACGATCCTCATTGTCGTCGACATTCAAGGCAATCTGGCCGAGGCCATGTGCGAAAAGGAGGCCCTTTTTGAAAACGCCGAAAAGATCATCCGCGGCGTGCAGATCCTCGGCATCCCGATTCTCGTGACGGAGCAGATCAAACTGGGGCCGACAATCCCCGCGCTGTCGCGCTACCTGCCTGGCGTCCATCCCATCGTCAAGAACAGCTTCAGCTGCTGCGGGGACGAGCGGTTCATGCGGGAACTGACGGCCCTGAACCGCAGACAGATCCTGATGACGGGAATCGAGGCTCATGTCTGCGCCTACCAGACGTCCATGGACCTGCTGGCGGGAGGCTACGAAGTACACCTGGTGGCGGATGCCGTTTCCTCGCGAACCGCGCGGAACCGGGAGATCGGGATTCAAAAGCTGATCGCCGCCGGCGCCGTGCTAACCAGCACGGAGATGGCGCTTTTCGAACTGCTGAAAACCGCAACCGATCCAAGGGCAAAAGACCTCTTCAAGATTATCAAGTAGCAGCGCCGGGATTCCGGCCGGCATGCCGTCTGCGGCACAGCCGGGCGCCGGATTTTGCCTCACCGCAAAAGCGGACTCATTTGAATTGGCTTTCACGGGGTTTTCCATGGAGCGGCAACTTTCATGATCCTGCTGGGCGACATTCTGGTCATCGTCGGGTTGTCCGTCGCCGTCCTCTATCTCTGCTTCCGCCTGCGAATTCCCATCATCGTGGGCTTTCTCCTCACCGGTGTGGTCGCCGGCCCGCACGGGCTGGGGCTGGTCCGGGACCTCGCATCCGTCAAAATGCTTGCTGAAGTGGGCGTCGTGCTGCTGCTTTTCACGATCGGGCTGGAATTCTCGTTCCGGAACCTGCTTCAGATCCGAAGGCCAGTTCTCCTTGGCGGCGCCCTCCAGGTTTCCCTCACGGCGCTGGCCGCGTTTGCCGTTGCCAGGGCCTGTGAGCAGGCGGTCGGCGTGTCGGTCCTGATCGGCTTTCTGGTTTCCCTGAGCAGCACCGCCATCGTCATGAAATTTCTCCAGGACCGCGCCGAGGTGGAAACCCCGCATGGCGGCGCCGCTCTGGGGATCCTGATCTTTCAGGACATCGCCGTGGTTCCCATGATGCTGCTCATTCCCCTGCTGGCGGGGAAGGCGGGCGGTGGAACGGGCGCCCTGCCGATCTTCATTGCGAAAGTCGCGGCCATCATCGCACTGGTCTTTGCCGGCGCGAAATGGATTGTCCCGCACGTCTTCTACGGCATTGCCCGCACTCGAAGCCGTGAACTCTTCCTGTTCGGCGTCATCGCCGTCTGCATGGCTGTTGCCTGGCTGACCCACCTGGCGGGGTTGTCTCTGGCGCTGGGCGCCTTTCTGGCGGGGCTCATCCTGTCCGAATCCGAGTACAGCCAGCAGGCGCTGGGCAACATCCTGCCCTTCCGGGACGTTTTCACCAGTTTCTTCTTCGTCTCCATCGGGATGCTGCTCGACATGGGTTTCTTCTTCAGCAGCCCGCTCTCCCTTGCGGTTCTTGCCCTGAGCGTGCTGGCGTGCAAATCTTTCATTGCGGGCTTCGTGTCGCTCATCCTGGGAATGCCGCTGCGGAGCGCGATCCTCGTCGGCGTCTCCCTCGGCCAGGTCGGCGAATTTTCATTCATCCTCGCGGAGGATGCCATGCGGTACGGCCTGCTGTCCGGCGACATGAACCAGGGCTTCCTGGCGGTTTCCGTTTTGACCATGATGGCAACGCCGTTCTCCCTCGCCGTGGCGCCCCGCATTGCCTCGCGGGCCCTCAAACTGCCGCTGCCCAGGAAAATCAAGCAAGGCTCCTATCCGGCTCCGCGCAGTTTGAAGACGCATGAAAAGGACCATCTGATCGTGGTGGGATTCGGCCTGAACGGGCGGAACCTGGCCCGTGCCGCCCGATTCAGCGGGATTCCCTATGTCGTCATCGAGATGAACCCGACCGTGGTGAAGGAAGAGCGGGCCAAGGGTGAACCGATCTATTACGGAGACGCGACGCAGGAGGCGATTCTGCAGCACGCGAGCATCCGCTCGGCCAGGGCGGTGGTTGTCGTCATCAACGATCCCGCCGCAACCCGCAGGATCACGGAAGCGGTCCGGCGGTTGAATCCGAAGGTCTACCTGGTGGTCCGAACGCGCTTTCTCCAGGAAATGGCCCCGCTGTCCGAACTGGGCGCGAACGAGGTGATCCCGGAGGAGTTTGAAACGTCGGTGGAGATCTTCAGCCGGGTCCTGGCGAAATACCTCATGCCGAAAGAGGAGATCGAAAAATTCGTGGCGGAGATCCGGGCCGAGCAGTACGAGATGCTGCGAAGCCTTCCCCGCGAAGCCACGTCCTGCCTCGACCTCGAAATGTGCCTGCCGGACGTGGAGATCCGGCCTTTCCGCATCGCCGCCGGCTCCCCATTCGTCGGGAAGACGCTGGCCCAGACCGAAATGAGAAAACGGACGGGGGTCTCCCTTCTGTCGCTGCGGCGGAAAAACCGGGCCATCTCCAATCCCCCCGCCGACACCGTCTTCGAGGCCGGGGATATCCTTTTCGTCGTGGGAGAGGCCGACAAGGTCGCCGGCGTGGTCCGTCTCTTCAACGGGGGAAAAGAGATTCCCTGATGCCGTTCAAGAAAAAAGAGGGGGCCTGCCTTTTTGGGCAGGTCCCCTCTTTTGGGTTTGCTTTGGCGCTGCCGCGGAATGACGGATTCAGCGGATCGCCGGGTGATATGGATCAGGCGGTGTGGTGGCCGTGGCCCG
>JAXDBM010000041.1:0-56808 GCA_034678725.1 Syntrophales bacterium
CAACATGCGAAAGGCCGGTGTGCCGGAGTCGGTCATCATGCGGATCACGGGGCATTCGACAAGATCCATGTTCGACAGGTACAACACAGTCGATGAGGGAGATCTGCTGGCCGCGGTCAAGCAAATGGCGTCCGTGGTCACTAAATAGTCACTAAATCACAGAATGTATGTCTATATTTTTCGTGTGTTCTTGAATTTACTTTTTGTTGCAGAATTGAGGCAGGCTTTCGATATTTCACAAGAAAAAGATGTGCTGTCCTTTGTCTGATTTTACTTGAATATAACCGGTTTTTACCTTCAGGGTCTAGTGGGTGTACGCCTGTCCGGGTTCAAATCCCGGCTTCGGCACCATAATGATGGAAGAAGGCGTAATCTCAAAAGGTTGCGCCTTTTCTGTTTTGTGCGCCCGGCAGGGCGCAAATGGGCCGAAACGATACAGAGATTCGTTGGAGTTGGTTCAAAGGGATGTATGAAGAGATAGAAGCCCCCAGGTTGCCATTACGATGCAGGTGTACAACTTCATGAATTTCATGATAAAATGCTTTCGAGAGTCATGCGAAATTCCGACAGGATCATTGCAGGATCACCGCGGCAAGACTTCGGGATCGACAGAGCGTATGAATGACAGGCTTAAAGGGGTGACATCGGCAGATGCGCCCTGGATGCGGCAGCAAGACTGGACCCGGGGGCGTGCCATGGCTGGTCCTGTGGTGGGTCGTTGCCGGGGGCATGGAACGGCTCCACGTTGATCTTCATGGCCGTTTTCTGGAGCGATCCGGAATACAATGATTATGGAGAAGTCCGGTTTGGAATAGCGTCCATGACGGGCACAATCCGCTTATTTTGATCCTCGATATACGCCGTCATAGTCGGCGGTTGACAGCGCCATGCCTTCTCCGGCCTCTTGAATGGCGCCTGCTTCGATTCTTCCGATAAACAATGAATGATCCCCCGTGTCGACCGTGCTCACCAGTGCGAAGTCCAGATATCCGATACAATCGTCAAGCACCGGATGGCCGTTCGGCGATAATTCGTAATTGAATGCATCGAATTTTTTCTTCCAGTCTGAAATTTTAAACTGTTTGATCTTACTGATAAAATCCCTTGGGAGGACATTGAGGCAAAACTTTCTTGATTTCAGGATCTGTTCGTGGGCCAGCCTGTTTTTCCGGATAGCCATTGCAACCAACGGCGGCTCATGGGAACACTGGGTCACCCAGGAGGCGATCATGCCATTCCGTCCTTCCGGGGATGAGACGGTGACCAGGTATATTCCATAATGAAATCTGTCGAGCACGTCCTGCCATTCGCTTTTCATGATAACCTCTCTTCATGGGTTGTTCTTGTTATTGGCCCCGGCGATTGCCAACGTGAGCACAACGCGGTTGCTGTGTCGAGAACCCGACAGGCTGCTCCATGCGACGGTGGCACGCATTGTCGGATCCCATCTGCCTGTCTCTTCAAAATCAACGACATCCGTTCATGCTCCATTTGGCAAATCGCGGCTGATGTTCCATTCTGATACTACAGAACGACGGTTTTGCAAAAAGAAAACACAGAACATCGATGCCGCCGACTATCCGGATGCGCGCCCCTGGCATCTCCTCCGACTCTCTTCACTACCCCGATCTCCGCTTTGGCATTCTCCTGCTGTTATTCTCCCACAGGGGTCTTCCCCTTGACCCCGGGACGTTCCCGCCTTATACTGCGACGGCAGGAATAGAAATTCTCATCCATCATCCGTCTGCGGGACATTGGGGAAATGCCGTGGCGCTGCCATCGAAAAACCTTTTGAAGGCAGTCTTTCTTTTGCTGTGCCTCACGCTTTCACTCGGATGTTCCATCGCTTCCGCGGAAGGCAAGGAACTGCCGAAGGCAAAAAAAATCATTCTCTGGGCATGGGAGCGTCCGGAAGATTTAAGCTGCCTCGATCCCGGCAGGGCGGAGATCGCATTCCTGGCGGCGACGATCAGAATACAAAATGGCCGGCTGAAATTTTTACCCAGGCGACAGCTTCTCAAGCTTCCTGCCCAGACACGACGAATCGCGGTGATCAGGATCGAGACGGACAGAAAGTCTGAACCCGGTCCGTTCAGAGAAGAAGCGGCGGAAATCATCGGGCATGTGGCCGAAGCGGTCCGTGCGGACCGTCTCCAGATCGATTTCGACGCGCGCGTCTCGGAACGCCGGTTTTACAGGGAACTGCTGTTTGCAATCCGGGAAAAACTACCGGAGAGCGTTCCTCTGTCGATCACCGCGCTCGCCTCCTGGTGCATGCATGACCGGTGGCTTGCAGGCCTGCCCGTGGACGAAGCCGTGCCCATGGTTTTCAGGATGGGGCCCGAGGGTCCCATGATCCTGAGGCGTCTCGAAGTAGACGGAAGATTCGCCGAACCGATGTGCCGGGCAAGCATCGGAATCTCCACCGATGAGCCGGTGGGGCGGCTGTCCAAGGGAAAAAGAGTCTACGTTTTTTCCCCGACCGGGTGGAGCGCGGAAAAATTGAGCGATGTCTATCGGGAGGTCGAAAAATGGCAATGATCGCAAGATTTTTTTTCATTTCAGCGGTTTTACTGTCGATCGCTTTTGGCGCGACCCGGGTCTTTGCATGCGGGCCGGATTTTGACGAAGCGCTGTTCACAAACATTGCCTCCGATGAGATGATCCGGGGAAACGTCGGGGTCATTCATTCATCCTACAAAAGCTACTATCTTGTCCCGGCATACCGGTATCTGGAAGGGCTGGGCATGGGACCGGAGGAACAGCAGGCCATGCTCTCCAGGGGCGATGGGGCGGCGGAGACCAGCGGGGATAACTGGTTCAACAAATGGGCGGAGCTCCGCAACAACGTCATCAAAGACGGCAAGCCCGTGCTGCCCAAGGGCTATTATCGGGACGGCGTGTACCGATATGAGGTGAAGGAAGGGCATGAAGCTTATCTGAATTGCCATTCGGCCGCCTTTGAGAACGCCTTCAACACGCTCAGAGAGCGCATCGGAAAGTTCGGCAGAGACAGTGCCGAGGTTGCGGAATGGACACGGGGCCAGGATGCGGTCTTCTCCAACTGCGAGAGGGGCCGGCATATCCCCGGCCCGGTAGACCAGGCGATGGACAAACTGATCCGGCACGACCGGGACTATCAGATTGCCGCGGCGCATTTCTATGCCGGGGATTTTACCGTGGCGGGCGAGCTTTTTGAAAAGATCTCGGCAAAGAAATCCTCTCCCTGGAGCGGTTTGTCCGGTTACCTCGCGGCCAGGGCATTCGTTCGGGAAGCCACTGTGAACGCCGAAGGCCGAACGGTCAACATCCGGGCCATGGCCAGGGCAGAGTCAATGCTGCGATCCATCCTGGAAGACGAAACCCGGTCGCCGTATCATGCACCCGCCCGGGATCTCCTCGACTATGCCAGGGCCATGTCGAAACCCGCGGAATACACGCGCGGTCTCGCCCGAGCCCTCACCGGGAGAAACCCGGGCGGGGAGATGTTCAGATACTGGAAAGAGTACAGTTACATGCTCAGAAAGACGGACGATCAGACCCGGATGGCGGCCAGAAAGATCGACGATCTCACCGACTGGATCCTCACCGTGCAGGATGAGAGCCGGCAGTCCCTGGAATACGCCTTGAGGAAGTGGAGGGAGACATCAAAGCCTGCCTGGCTGGTTGCGGCCATCTCGAAAATCCCCCCCGATCATCCGGACACGCCGTCGCTCCTGTCCGTGGCATCCAAAATCAGGGCCGGTTCACCGGCATATCCTTCCGTACAGTATCATCGGATCCGGCTGCTGGCGGAATCCGGAAGACACGCCGAGGCCAGGAAGAGCCTGGATCGCCTGTATGCAGAGAAAGAAATAAAACTCTCCACGGCGGACGGGAACCTGTTCTGCGGCCTCAGATTCAGGACCAGCTCCGATGTGGGGGCGTTCGTCCGGTACGCCCAGAGAAGACCGGTTTGCATCGGGTATTCCATCGAAGACTGCATTCAGAGCCTGCAGCACCAGGACGCATCAAGATATGGAAAGCTCAGGTATCTCGACAAGGACGCGGAGATCGTCATCAATGAATACGTCCCGCTTGCCCTGTTGAGAAGGCTCGCCGCCGATCAAGCAATGGACCGGGAAATTCGAAAGAATCTCGCCGTGGCGGCATTTGCCAGGGCTGCCGTAACCGGCCGAGATTCGGCGCTCCTTGAGGCGGTTCCCGTCCTCTCCCCCTTTTTCCCTGAAGCGAAGAACCTGCTATCCGACTTGGCGAAGACCGGATCGGCTGAAGAGAGAAGTTTCCTTTCCGCCTATCTGATGCTTCAGTATCCGGCCATGAAACCGTATGTGACAGGCAACATCGGACGCGGCATCCCGGACGGTAAAATTGACAGCTATCGAAGAAACTGGTGGTGTGCGCCGAAACGGGAGATGATGCCGGCCGACCCCTCACCTGCCGAGTCGAACGGGCAGCCCGGAACGAAGGCCCCGGAAAGGAGAACGAACCTTTATCCCCTCTTTCTGAGCCGTTCCGAAATCGAGATGACGGAACGCGAAATTCAGGATCTTAGAAAAAGCGCGTCGGGTCCCAACTATCTGACGGATGTCGCATTGAAATGGGCGAAGAAGAAAAGCGGCGATCCGCGCATTCCCCATGCCCTTCACCTGGCAGTTCGTTCCACGCGGTACGGCTGCACGGACAAGGATACGACCAATTACTCCAGACAGGCATTCAAACTGCTTCACAGCCGGTATCCTCAGAGCAAATGGGCGAAACGGACCCCTCATTACTTTTAGATCGCACCCGACAGGGCAGATAGGGATCGCAGCGTCAAACCGCTTGTGTTTATATTTTCATGCCCTGTTTTGAGCGCAAAAATCAGAGTCGGACGCTCTCTTCCTTTCTCCGGCATCCGACGCGGCAGTTTGATGCGATGCCGTTTCTGATCATGCTCAATCAGGCTGATCTGACAAGTCAGGCTTCTCATCAGAACCGTGGCGTTTCAAAAACGGAATGAACCCGGCGTCAAAGTTGTAAGCTCCAAGAACACGTGGTTTGCGCCGGGGATTGCTGTCGGATCCGCCCCGCTTTCACCCATTACGGTGATAATCACGGGCAAACGGCGAATATGACCCCATGACCGGGGTCGCATTGAAAAAACATTGGCCGATGACGAACGGTTCGGAATCATCCCCGCCAGCAAGTGCCCGAAATGCAGACAGGGACAAGGACGAATTGTTCAGGCGCACCTCCCCGCACAAATCGTCAAACGCTGTCATGACGCTGGATGAGCAGCGGTTCTGGCACAACAGCATCAACCAGCTTCATAAAGAAAGAGAGATACAACCGCGCCGTGGCCTGGAAAAATCAGGCCGTGCTGCGATGCCGGTACATGATGGGCGTGTTCGACCGGTACAGCGCATCCCATTGAGAGCCGTCCGACAGGTTGACTTTTCAACAGAACAGGTTCATATTTAAGCCGTCCTGTCCCCGGTTACGCAGCTATCTCTGACGGCATGAGGACATGATGCAGATTCCGGAATGAAAACAGGTTATTGGGAATCGGGGCGGGGTGTTTCCCGTGGAGGCGCCACCAGTCGACCTTGAGACAGGCACGGGATCTTTTTCCGATGCCGTTGCGTAAAGCGAAAGGAGGACGAAGGATGAGGAAATTCATATTCGGAACCATTCTACTGGCCGGGCTCGTTGTTTTGCCCGTCCTGTCATCGGCGCAGGTCAGCATACAGATCAATGTTCCGCCCCCTCCTCCGATCCCCTTTGCCGGACCGCCCGGAGTCGTCATTCTGCCTGGAACGGGCGTTTACGTCGTTCCCGATGTTCCGGAGGACATATTTTTCCGAAGCGGATGGTGGTGGCGGCATCACGGCGGACACTGGTATCGCTCCCGATACTATGATCGCGGATGGGTCTATTATCGCGGGTATCCGGCCTGGCATAAAAAACTTCCTCCCGATTGGAGATATCGTTACAGCAACCGCGTTTGGGGCGGGCGTCCCTGGAACCCGAATCACATCCACTACGGCAAGAAGGGCTATCCTCCCGGGTGGGGTCAACCTCCCGGACGCCCCCCGGGCTATCAGGGCGGCAGGCCTCCGGGCGGACACCCTCCCGGCTGGGGTCCCGGCGGCAGGCCGGGCGGCGGTCCTCCCCCAGGCGGCAAGCCAAGAGGCGGCCCACCCCATGGCGGTCCTCCCCCAGGCGGCGGACACCCCCCGGGTACATAGAATTTATCGGGAAAGCAGATGCAGGAGACACAGCGGCATGGCCCTGGACCGGCTTTCATGAACCCTTCAAAACAGCATGACGATTTATCGGAATGACGAATGAAACCCCGCTTTCCAAAAGGAAGCGGGGTTTCGAGTCTCGCGGATTTCTCCTTCGGATGGCCAGACGGGGCGTAAGCGGCAAAAACGGGAGCGTGTAATGAAGCGGGCAATCATCATGGGAATGGCGTGGGTCGTGATGCTCGTGGCCCTGGGAGGATGTTCGATACCCATTGAAGGCCATGAAAGAGGCGAACGGGACAGACCGGACATGGATGGCGGTTTCGGCGGATACGAGGGAAGAAGATAGCGGAAATTGATTTGTCTTACAGATGAATCGCGCGGTCAATCTATTTGAGGATTGATTTCTTTCGGACAGTATGATTTTATTTCGATACTATCGAAGGCAGTCTCTGCAACGAGGACGGAGAAACTTTAACAAACTGAAGAAAGATGATCAGGCCTGAGCCCGTCTTTCCGATTTCACGAGCCTGAACCACCCCAATGAGGCGAAAGCCAGCAGCGCGAAAGGAGGGGAAAGGATGAAACCGGCGAAGCTTAAGTTTTTTCTGCTGATGGCGGCAATCTGCCTCGGCCTTGCAGTCCTCACCACGGGTTGCCATGACGATGATGACGATTACGATCACCATCATGACGGCGGCTACTACGGTGACGGAGCCGGTACGATCAGGCTGATCAACGGAAGCACCGTGATGATCGATTTCTTCTACCTGTCGCCCGTGGACAGCTCGTCCTGGGGGCCCAACCTCCTGTACGGACCGCTTCCCAGCCTCGCATCCGCCGACATTGTGGACATCTCCGCGGGCATCTACGACGCCAGAGCGAAGGTCATCGGCCAGTATAGCGAATACTCGGCCTACAGTTACGACGTTCCCATTCGAGAGTACCGCATTTATGATCTCTACGCCTATGATTCAAGCTTTACGGGATCGCTGAGAATCGTCAACCAGTCTGCCGGCGCGACGATCGTTGCCGTGTACGTCGTCCCCGCATCGGCAACCTCCTGGGGAACCAACCAGCTTTCCGCGCCCGTCGGCCCGTCCGCTGCGCTGCATCTGTACGACATGGCCGACGGCAGCTACGATATCCGGATCGTCTGGGATGCCGGCCCGGATTCCTTCTACTATGATATCCCCGTGGATTCGCTGACGCTGACGACAAAAAACGTGACTTGAACGATGGGGGGCTTATGAATACGGGAAAAGTGTTGATCTCTTTGATTCTGCTCGGCATGCCGCTTTTCATCCTGTCCGCAGGAAATATTGACGGCGCGGATTTCACGCAGCAGCGCGAAAGCGCCATCCGGACGGCCCAGGAGCCTCCGTCTGCGGCGGCCCGCCTGCAGGAAGAGACGAACCAGCCAAGACTGACGTCCCGGGTCCTGAAAAGCAAATCGGCGGCGGACGCGATCGAAGCCGGCAGCACGGTGGAAAAAAGGGAAAAGTACAAGCCGTACATCGCGGGCGAAGGCGAAAAGAAAGTAAAATAGAAGCGGCAAGATGAAAAACTCCCCAAGGGATGGGGATTAATACCCCATTTACCCGGATCCCACCCGGGTGCGGGGTTCCAACATAAAAAATTTTTCTCTGATATTGTCTTTTCATATCGGTTAGTTGTCCGGTATTTGCCGATTCTGTGCATTTCTGGTACGTCGTTTGCTTTTCACTTAATCAACTAAAACTTACAGGAGGTAGTTCAAAATGAAGCGTTTAGCAGTATTGGTCATCGGTTTGGTATTCCTTTTCACGACTTCCGCGTTTGCGCAGCAGGCGGCTCCGGCCCCGGCCCCGAAAGCTCCGGAAGTGAAGGCGGCGGATGTGAAGGCGCCGGCGGCAGAGGCAGTGAAGAAGGCTGACGTGAAGGCTGACACGAAGGCGGCCGACGTGAAGAAGGCAAAGAAAGTGAAGAAAGTGAAGAAGGTCAAGAAGGTCAAGAAGGAAGCGGCACCGGAAGCGGCAAAAGACGTTAAAGCGCCCGCTGACAAACCCGCAGCGCCCGCAGCAGCGGAAAAGAAATAACCAGCCATTTCAACGTTCTGAAAACGGGGCACTGCGTTCCACGGCATGCCCCGTTTTTTTGTCCTCTTCTTTAATCCTGTTCATAAAACCCCTCTTATGATATGAGCCGTGCATCAACGAAGCACACCGCCTGGGCTTAATGAACCGAAAAGACATTCTGAAACTCGTCGTCCTTCTTTTGATCATCGCCACGGGCATTTTCCTGTTCCGGCACTACGACCTGTCCAACTTCCTCTCCGACCGGGCAAAGATCGTCCCGTTTCTGGATTCATTCGGCCCCCTTTCTGTCGTTGTTTTCATCGGCATCCAGATTCTCCAGGTCATTCTCGCCCCGATTCCCGGCGAAGTCACCGGCTTCATCGGCGGCTATATTTACGGCATCGTTCTGGGCGCGCTCTACTCCACTATCGGACTGACCCTCGGCTCCTGGTTGGCCTTCGGACTGGCAAGGATGTTCGGCCTTCCCTTCGTGGAGAAATTCGTCAGCCCGAAAGTGATCGCCCGGTATGACCGCATCATGGCCCATCAGGGACCCTTTGTCGCTTTTCTGCTTTTTCTGATTCCCGGATTCCCCAAGGACGCCCTCTGCTACATCCTGGGCCTCAGCCATATCAAAACCAAGACCTTTCTGATCATCGCCACCGTCGGAAGGCTGCTGGGCACGATCATCCTGTCCATTCAGGGCAGTTGCGTCCGCAATCAGCAGAACGGGACCTTTCTGATCATCACAGCGGTCAGCATCGTTTTTTTCGGTCTCGCCTATTACCTGGGCCAGAAGTGGTTCGAAAAGTATCACAAGCCCCACCCGGCTGTAAAAAAGGACGCCGGCGCCGGTCCGGGACAGACCTGAAGGGACAGATTCCGGTGATCGATCAATTTATCCAGGGACTCTCCGGCTACCTCCAGGGCTCATCGCTGCTGGCCTATGCCGCCGTGTACCTCGGCGGCGTCCTGGTCAGTTTCACCCCCTGCGTCTACCCCGTTGCGCCCATCACCATCGCCTTTATCGGCGCCCACGGCAGCGGCTCGAAGCTCAGGGGTTTCAGACTTTCCATCATCTACGTCCTCGGCATGGCTGTCACCTACACGGCCCTCGGCGCGATCGCCGCCTTGTCGGGCAAACTCTTCGGCCAGCTCCAGTCCAATCCCTGGACCTATCTGATTATGGCCAATGTCTGCATTCTCATGGGATTATCCATGCTGGACGTCTTCACCCTGCCTGTGCGAACTCCTCAGTTCATCGCACGGCTGCAGCCTCGGAAAAACAAGGGCGGGAACATCGCCAGTTTTCTGGTCGGCATGGCCTCGGGCCTCGTCATGGGTCCCTGCACGGCGCCGGTTCTTGCCGTTCTCCTCGGCTACGCCGCCGCCCAGCAGAACCTGGTTTTCGCCGCGACCCTGTTGTTCGTTTTTGCCTTCGGGATGGGAACCCTTCTGATCATTCTCGGCACGTCGGCCGGAATGCTGGCCAACATGCCCCGGTCGGGCATGTGGATGACGCGGGTCAGCCGCATTTTCGGCTGGATCATGATCGGTGCGGGGGAGTATTTTCTGATTCAAGCCGGCATCATGTGGGGATAAAAATCATGACAAAAAGAAAAATTAGAGCGCGAGAGATTCTGCTCGGCTGCGCCGCGCTGACGATCCTGGCGATGCTGTCCTGCTCGGAGGCACCGCAATCTCCGGTCGCGACGAAGACGGCAGAAGGCAAGGCCCAGGACTTCATGCTGAAAGACCTCAGCGGCGGGAAGTTTCTCCTGAGCGAGCAGCGGGGAAAACCGGTTCTGCTCATTTTCTCCGCCACCTGGTGTCCGACCTGCCGGACGGAAATTCCCCATTACAAGAAAATCCACGAGACCTATGCAGGCCGTGGACTGGTTGTCGCCAATGTCAATATTCAGGAATCCGGCGACAAGGTCTCCCGCTTCGCGGAAAAATACCAGATCCCCTACAAGGTGCTCCTGGATGAGACCGGCCGCGTTGCCGAAGCTTACCGGATCGTGGGTGTGCCCTCCATGATTCTCATCGACCGGGAAGGCCGCATCCTTTCCCGTCAGTATCCGGCCATCGACGGTCTGCTGAGCGGCCTTTTTTCCGGCTCTCCGTGAGGACAGGATCCGCCATGCCGGAAGACAACAACGGTAAAGCCCAGCGTATCGCCAAATCGGTTCTCCAACCGGAAGAGCGCCTCCTCTGGTCCGGCAGGCCCGATCCCCGGCGCGTTGCCCTTCAAACGCTGCCCGTCTTCATCCTGGGGCTTCCCTGGATCGCTATTGCCCTTTACTGGACCGCGGCTTCCTTCGGTTTCCAAATGCCCGATTTCAACGCGCAAAACCTTATCGGCTTCTGGCCGGTGTTCGGGTTTCTTTTCATCCTGATGGGGCTCGTCCTGACGGCCCTCCCCGGCCTGGCATACCGAAGGGCAAATCGAACGGTCTATGCCATTACGGACCGGCGCTGCCTGATCATCACCGCGGGCGACAGAACATACATCGAAGCCTTTGGAGAAGAGGATATCGGATCGGTCAAGCGGATCGAACGCCGCAACGGGACGGGAGACCTTGTTTTCACGGCCTCGGCGTCAGGCGCGGCGAAGGATGTGAGCCGCGTCCGGAAGGCCGTTTTTTACGGCATCCCGGAGATTCGCCAGGCCGAAGAGACGGCTCGTCGCGCATTCGGAAAGTGAATCACGAACCGGGCATGGCGGCGAGGCCGGACGGCCTGACCAGCAGTGTCATGCCGATGATATTTTTCTTGAGATCCGCCGAGGCGGCGTCGTAACCGAACAGTTCACGGCCCGGGTGGAGGGTCGTAATGGCCGCATGACCGACAATCCGCCTGCCCCTTCGGCCCAGCAAATCCCTCGTGCTGATGCCCCACATGTTGTGAAACACCAGAGGCTCGCCCTCATAAGAGCCGATGTACAGCATGATATGGCCCGGGCGCCAGAGCAGCGTGAGATAGGGAACGCCCTGCGCCAGTATCACCCCTTCTTTCTCATCCGCAGAGAGATCGCTCAGATCGATGAAACTTCCACCCTGCTTGGCCTGATGGGCTGAGTTTCTGGGCAGCCAGATCCCGAAAGGCGCAAACAGATCCCGGACCATCGCCGAGCAGTCCCGGTTGCCGTGAAGCCCCCCCCAGCCGTAGGGCTCATTGACCAGCTCGTTGGCGATTGCGGCCATGTTCTCCGCCGTCATTCCAAGGGGCTTCGGCGCGGCCGAACTTCTCGAAACCGAGACGTCCTTCAGTATAGCCCTCCGGTTTTCATTCGAAACGGCGGCCAGGATATCCAGTCCCCCCTCTCCATCCCTCACTTTCGGGAATATGGCGCCCAGCGGCGCCCGAAACAGAAAACGGCCCCGCGCGTCATAGAGGGGTGTCTTGTCCCGGATCACCACCGCGTACCGGCCGCTCTCCCAGCTTCTCATAAAACCGTCGTCCACAAGGGCCACATCCCCCGCCGGGACCCACCCGAAATAGACACCCGCTTCGGCAAAAACCCATGCCCTGTCCCGAGTGACGTGAGCGATGTAAACAGGCGTGTTGACCGTTACGGCAGAGACCTGGAGATTGTCAAAGGGATATCCCCGTCCGCCCCGGTTGAATGTGCTGAAATGAGGCCTCTGCGTCGGGAGCGCCCGCAGCGCGGTGGGGCGGATGGTAATGGCCGGATAGCCCCTGTCCGGATAGGCATCAAGGCGGGCGTTTTCGGTCATTTTTTTCATCCACTGCCGGGAGTGCTTTCTGCCATTTTCCCCATACCCGCGGTTCTGGCCGTATTTCCTGAATTCGACGGCAACGTCCTCGAGGCTGCAGGCCGGCTTCTCCCGGTGCCAGGGAGAGAAATACATGCTGTTGTATTGCCGGTCCATGCTCTCCTGTTCCCCCGGGTCGATCCTCAGGGCATCCGGGGCCATCCGGCCGAGATAAAAAGTGTGGTCCTGCTTCAGCTCCCGAATGTCCCGGATGGTCTGGTGCGAACTGAAGCATCCGGACAACAGGAAAATCAACAAGCCGAAAATGACCGCAAGGCATCTTTCTTTCATCCGCTCTCACCCTTCGTCGGCAACGCCGCAGACACTGCCGTTGGTTTGGAATATTATTAAGTCATTTTTTCCGATCGGGCAACGATTTTTATGCGTTTTGATTGCTCTTTTCTGTGGAAAACGGAAGCAAAGCCTGTTATGATTACGATCCTTGAAATACACCGGCGGAATGTTGCCCCTTCGGGCCTTCAAGATCGAAACAGGGAGGTGATCAAAAATGGTTTCAGCAGGCTCTCTCAAGGAATATGGCTTTTTTAAGGGATTCACGGATGCGCAACTGAAGAAACTGGCCACGATCGCGGTGGAAGAAACCTACGAAGCCGGAGCCCAGATGTACAAGAAAGGCGATCCTGCCCGCAGCCTCTTCCTGTGCAAGGAGGGCAAGGTGGTCATGGTCATGGAAAACTATATGGGTCCGCAACAGCCGCCCATGCAGATTACCGTTGACATGATCACCAAGGGGGAATCCATGGGCTGGTCGGCCGTCGTCGAGCCCTATCTGTACACGCTGGGTGCCCTCTGCATCGACCGGACAAAGCTGATCGCCCTGGATGCCGCCAAGCTGAGAGCGCTGATGAACGACGACTGCGAACTGGGATACAAGGTGATGCAGGCGACTGCAAAGGTGATCGCCAGCCGGCTGACGCATACCCGGATCATTCTGGTCGGCGAGCGTGGGCTTTCGCACCTGACGGATTACTGATGAGGATCTTTCCATGGCGGAGCATGTGATCATTTACGGAAAGGCCGGCTGACCCTACACGGATCAAGCCAGGTTGGTCTACAAGGACAGGGCCATATACGTGGATGTCAAATCGGACCCCGAAAAGCTGCAGGATATGCTCAAGCGGTCCGGTGGAAAGCGGCAGGTGCCGGTCATCGTGGATGGAGACCGCGTGATCATCGGCTACGGGGGCACCTGAGGCGTCTGACGGCCCATCGGGGATGGGCCTGTGGTTGACAAATTTTTCAGGAGGCGCGATCGATGAAAAACATGACACTTGAATCCTTGATTGCACTGGCCATCAAGAATGAAGAGGAGGCCTACGAATCCTATATGGAGCTTTGCAGCCTCGTGGAGGACCCGGAGGCGAAGGATACCCTGAAATTCCTGGCGCAGGAAGAAAAGCAGCACAAGGCCTATCTGGTGAAGTACCGGGACGGCGGTTTCCGCGGGGCAGCCCTTCCCATGGACGCGCCCGTCGATTACAAGATCGCCGAGCAGGAGGCAAAGCCGGAAATCAAGAAGGACGTCCGCACCCGCGAGGTTTACCTGATTGCCGCCAACAAGGAGCTCAACGCCGCTAATTTCTACCAGGACCTTGCCAAGATGCATCCGGGCGGCGAAGTCAAGGAGATCCTGCTCGGCATGGCCCGGCAGGAGATGCGACACAAGGAGAAGGTCGAATACCTCTACAGCAATACGGCATTCACGCAGACGGCGGGAGGCTGAAGGGGCGCGGTCCCCGAGCTGCCGAAAAACAAGCGATGACTGCACGCCTTTCTTGTATCCATTTTATACGGAGGAACCCATGGATGTCCTGACGGCCGTCAGACAGAGGAGAAGCATTCGCAAATTCAAGCCGGACCCCGTTCCGGAAGGCGTCCTCCGTGAAATTCTCGATGCCGCGCGATGGTCCCCTTCCTGGGGAAACACACAGTCCTGGCAAATTCATGTCGTGACCGGGAACGCCCTGGACGTTTTCAAGCGGGAGAGCCGGAAGCGAATCTCCGGCGGCGTGATGCCGTCACCGGAAATTCAACCGACCGAGGTCTGGCCGGAGACGCTGAAGAAGCGCTACAACGGGATCGGAAAGAGCGTCCTGGCCGCCCTGTCGATCGCCCGGGACAACCAAGCGGCACGCAAGGATTATACCGTGGAGATGTTCGGCCTCTTCGATGCCCCGGCCCTGCTGGTGTGGACGACATCGAAAGATCTTGTTCTTCCCTATGCCGCCCTCGATGCCGGCTTGATTCTTCAGACGGTCTGCCTGCTGGCACACAGCCGGGGGCTCGGGACCTGCCTCATGGCCGTGGCCGTCAGTTACCCGGAACTGCTGCGGTCGCTGCTGCCGATTCCAAAGGACCACATCATCCTCATCGGCGCCGCGCTCGGCTACCCCGAAGAAAGTGCGCCGGTGAACCGCTTTGAAAGAGAGCGGGCCGGCCTGGACGATTTTACGGTCTGGACGTCCTGAGGCAGCGGCCGTGCAGACGACGCCACAAAGCCCGAGCATTCTCACTCAGAGCATCGGCGACACCTTCTTGACATACCTCCTCTATGAAGGAAAGGGACCGACTGTGGTAATGCTTCATGCCACCGGATTCCTGCCTTGGCTCTGGCACCCCATCGCCCGGTCACTGTCTTCGTCCTGCCGGGTGATTGCTCCGTATTTCTGCGACCACCGCGAATCAGATCCCGATGAAGGCGGCCTGAACTGGATGACCCTTGCGGAAGATTTCAGTGAATTCTGCGGCGCGCTGAAGGTGAGAAGCCCCCTGCTGGTGGGGCACTCCATGGGCGCGACGGTTCTCACCATCGCGGCAGCCCGCTACGGCCTGAAGCCGGCCGCAATGGTTCTCATCGAACCAATCTTCCTTCCGCGCAACTTTTACAATACCACCCTCCCGGTCAAGGATCATCCCCTGGCGGCAAAATCGATCCAGCGCCGGAACCAATGGCGGGATGCATCCGAAGCCCGCAACTATCTGCAATCGCGATCTCTCTTCAAACCCTGGGACGAAGAGATGCTGTCCCTTTACATTCAGCACGGCATGAAGGACCGGCCGGGCGGCGGACTCGAACTGACCTGTTCACCCAAGCGGGAGGCGGCCCTCTTCATGGGCGGCGTCCAATACGATCCGTGGCCGCTGCTGCCGCAGGTGAACTGTCCCGTACTGGTGCTGGAAGGGGAACAGAGCGACAACCGGCACTTCATCGATCTGAAAAATATTGCCTCGCAGTTTCCGGATGCCACCCACCGGCTGATCCGGGATGCGGGTCATTTGATCCCCATGGAAAAACCCGAGGAGACGACAACGGTCATTCGGGAATTCTTTGATCTCATCTCCGGTTCGATAATTTCTTGATAAAAAAATTTTTACATGTATAATCTAAGGAAGGAAAGAGTGATTCGGCCGTCTGAAAAAAGCACAAATTCGATAAAGGAGGCGTCACAAATGGCAATTGCAAAGAAAGCTGAAAAAACGGTCCCGAAAAAAGCGAAGGCCAAACCGGCGGCAAAGGCGGCAGCGAAAAAAAAGCCTGCCGTGAAAAAAGCCGCGCCGGCAAAGGCAGCCGCCAAGAAAACGGCAGTGAAGAAAACAGCCCGGGCGAAAAAATAGATTCGGCGCCGTTTCGGACGTCCAGACAAGCTGCACTTTAAAGCCCCGTTCCGCGGATGGCCATGGGATGGGGCTTTCTTTTTTTCACGAGGATTTTTAACCGCGCCATCAAACCGTGATTCCAGCGCGGCGGTAAAGCCGGACAGGCGGTCAGCTCAGAATTTCAGCCACGCGGTCCATGTCTTCTTTCGACAGCATTTCCGTAGCGCAGAAGAGGAGTCCATTCTCCCACTCCGGGTAATCCTTCGCCAGCTCATAGCCACCGACGATTCCTTCCCGTTGCAGTTTCCCGTTGGCCGCTTCAGGGTCCGGACAGCGGACGGCGAATTCGTTGTAAACCGGGCCTGAGAAAATCGGCTCCCATCCCCGAATTTGCAGCAGCCGCTTCATCAGGTACTGGGTTTTCTGGATGTTGAGGATCGCCAGCTTTCTGAAATTCTTGCCCAGACTGACGAGATAGACGGCGGCAGCAAGGGCACAGAGCGCCTCATTGGAGCAGATGTTGGACGTCGCCCTTTCCCGCCGGATGTGCTGCTCTCTCGTCTGCAGGGTCAGGACATAACCGCGCTTCCCTTCCTGATCGACGGTTGCCCCCGCAAGACGGCCGGGGATCTTTCGCAGGAACTTCTGGGCGGCGGCAAAGATTCCCAGGTAGGGTCCGCCGTAGTTGAGGGGATTGCCGAATGCCTGCCCTTCCCCGACCACAAAATCCGCACCCGTCTCGCCGGGCGGTTTCAGGATCCCCAGCGAGGTGGCTTCCGCAAAGCCGGATACCAGGAGCGCGCCCTGACCGTGGACGACGGATGCGATCGCGGCAGCATCCTCAACGACACCGAAGAAGTTGGGCGACTGAACCAGGACAGCCGCAGTATGCTGATCGATGCTTTCCGCGAGGGCCCTTTGATCCAGTTGCCCGCTCGGCACATGGGGAATTTCAATCACTTCATACCCGTTGGACCAAGCATAGGTTCTCACCACCTGCCGGTATTCGGGATGAACCGAGCGCATGACGGCGATCCGGTTGCGGTTCAGGGTCTTGGCGGCGAGCACGGCGGCTTCCGCCATTGCGGAAGCGCCGTCGTACATGGACGCATTGGCCACCTGCATGCCCGTCAGTCCGGCAATCATGGTCTGGTATTCATAGATGGCCTGGAGGATGCCTTGGCTGATTTCGGCCTGGTACGGGGTGTAGGCGGTGTAGAATTCGGAGCGCGAAATCACATGCCCCACCACGGCGGGAATGTAGTGATGATAGGCGCCGGCGCCTCTCAGGATGATCGAAGGAACGACATTCCGCGCGGCATAGTCCCTCATCAGCCCTGAAATCTCCTGCTCGGACAGGGGCGGCGGCAGCTCCAACAGACGCTTCAACCTGTATTTTTCAGGAATATCGTCAAAGAGATCCTCCACCGCAGCGATGCCGATGGCGCGCATCATCCTGGTGATGTCATCCGGGGTGTGGGGAATGTAATCCATCGGACGCTCCTTCCTGGTCCATTCCAAAAATCTAATGTTTCTCTTCCCGGATCATTGCCTCGTACGCGACGGCGTCCATCAGCCCCGGCAGCTCTTCCGGCTTCTGCATTCGGATCCGGGCAATCCACCCCTCGCCGAAGGCATCCTGATTGACCAGCTCCGGTTGCGTCTCCAGGCTCACATTCACCTGGATCACTTCACCGCCGACGGGGGCATAGACGTCGGAAACGGACTTGACGGACTCCACCACGGCGAATGGGTCCATCTGTCTGACAACCTTTCCGATAGCAGGCAATTCCACGAAAACGATGTCCGTCAGCATCTCCTGGGCGTAATCCGTGATGCCGACGGTGACCGTACCGTCGCCGTCATCCCGCGCCCACTCGTGCTCCCTGGAATATTTCCGGTCGACCGGGTTTGTCTTGGACATATCAGGCTCCCTTCAGATGAAGACATTATAAAATATGTGCTTGTCACACCTTCTGTAAAAGGGGATCGTGACCACCCTGGCCTTGACCGGGCGCTCCCGAATCCGAATCTCCAATTCCGTTTGCGGTTCCGCGTACTGGACGGGTAGAAAGGCAAAACCGACAGCCCGGTTCAATGTGGGGGCGAAGGTGCCGGACGTGACCTCGCCGATTTCACGGCCCTGTTTGAAGATCTTGTAGCCCGCTCTGGCAATGCCCCGTTCCGCCATTTCAAAACCCACCAGTTTGCGGGCGACCCCGCGCTTCTTCTGCCGGTCCAGTGCATCATGGCCGATGAAATCCTTTTCCAGATCGACCAGCCACCCGTAAACCACTTCGTAGGGTGAAACGGTCTCGCACATCTCGTGGCCGTAGAGCATCAGGCCCGCTTCCAGGCGCAGGGTGTCCCGCGCACCCAGCCCGACCGCCTTCAGACCGGATCCGGCGCCCGCACCCATCAGCCCGTCCCAGACGTCCCCGATTTGCCGGCTGTCGGCATAAATCTCAAATCCGTCCTCTCCGGTATATCCGCTCCGTGAGACCAGGGAGGGGACGCCGGCCACGGTTGCTTGCATGGCGTGATAGTACTTCAAGAGCCCAAGATCGGCACTGGCAAGCGGTTGAAGGATGCGCTGCGCCCGGGGACCCTGCAGGTCGATCTTGCCGAGTTCATCCGTTCTGTCCACAATGTCCGCACCGGCAAAGGCTCCATCCTGCTTCCTGCACTGAATCCACCGGAGATCCTTGTCCTTCGTGGCCGCGTTCGTAACGACCCAGTAGCGGTCCTCGGCCAGTTTGTAGACCGTCACATCATCGATGATCCCGCCCTGCTCGTTGGTCAGGACGCTCAGCTTCATCTGTCCGGTCGCCTGCCTTTCCAGGTTGCGGCTCATCAGCCCCTGCAGGAGACTCAGAGCCTGCGGACCCCTGATTTCGATCTCCCCCATATGGCAGATGTCGAAGAGGCCGGCTCCGGTTCGAGTGGCGTGATGCTCTTCGATGACGCCGGTATATTGAACCGGCATCTCCCAGCCGCCAAAATCGATCATTTTCGCGCCCAGCGCGACATGGCGTTCATAAAGGGGCGTTCTTTTCATGATCTTCTCCGGAAAAACACGTTGCGGATGTTGATGCGGAAGCTGCCGTTATCGGGCGTAGAAGACCAAAGAGAGGACGATGAGCGCAACCGCCACGGCAAGCAGCAGATATTTTTTCTTGAAGGTTCTCGATCCAACAATCACTTCACCACAGTTTTCGCAGACCGTCACCTTCGCGGCAACGGGTTCGTTGCAGCGGGGACAGCGAATGACATGCTGCGCTTCGTCTTCCCGCCTCGTGACGCTTTTTTTCAATTCCCCGCGAACGTCATAGGTCCATTCGCAGTCCACGGTGGGGCATTTTCCCTTCAGGGGCATTTCATCCGTCCAGATGAAGGATTTCAGGCAGTCCGGGCATTGAACTTTCAGCATCGGGCATCTCCTTGCAAGTCTGATTGGCGAGCGGTCTGCGCCCTTCTGCGGGGACCGGACGCGGGATACACCCCAGTGTTTCCATAAGTACTATAAACGCCGGGAGATTTCAAGGCGGAAAAGCGCACGCGAATGGACGGCGGTCCTTGTCTTGACGGGAGTGCAGTCAGCCGATTTGCAGGAATTGCATTGATTATTTGCGAAATGTGCTGTATAGGCATGTCCTCTCAAATTCGAAAGATCGACCTGACGAACGGGAGCTGTTCATGATCCAGTTTCACGGAGTTCACAAATGGTTCAAAGACCTGCACGTCCTGAACGATGTCAACCTTCAGGTCAAGCAGGGAGAGGTGGTGGTCGTGTGCGGACCCTCCGGTTCCGGAAAATCCACCCTGATCCGAGCCATCAACAAGCTGGAACCCATTCAAAAGGGGAAGCTGGTTGTGGATGGCAAAAACATTTCCGATCCGAAAACCGATATCAACCAGCTCCGCGCCGAGATCGGTTTCGTCTTCCAGCAGTTCAACCTCTACCCCCATCTGAGCGTCCTCAAGAATATCACCCTGGCTCCGATCAAGATCAGAAAGCTGCAGAAAAAAGAAGCGGAGGAACAGGCGATGGCCCTCCTGGAGCGGGTCGGCCTCGCCGAGAAGCGGGACGCCTATCCCTCGCAACTCTCCGGCGGGCAGCAGCAGCGGGTCGCCATTGCCCGGGGTCTCGCCATGAAGCCCAAGATCATGCTATTCGACGAACCGACATCGGCGCTCGACCCGGAAATGATCGGGGAGGTGCTCCAGGTCATGCAGGGCCTGGCCCATACCGGCATGACGCTCATTGTGGTCACCCATGAAATGGGATTTGCCCGGGAGGTGGCCGACCGCGTGGCTTTTATCGACTATGGTGTGATTCTGGAAGAAGCGTCGCCTGAAGAATTTTTCAGAAACCCCCGGCATGAACGGGCCAAGCTCTTCCTGAAGGAAATTCTGTCGCCGATGCACTAACCATTTAAACAAGGAGGTAAGCGGAAATGAAGAGATTCGGGATTTTTTTACTGGCACTGATGTTTGCGGCAAGTTTGGGAGGCTCGGCCTGGGCGGGCGATACCCTGGCTGAAATCAAAAAGAAGGGTGTGCTCGTTGTGGGCGTAAAGGATTCCGCTCCGCCCTTCGGTTTCATCGATGAGAAAACGCGGGAGATCATCGGGTATGACGTGGATTTCTGCAAGGCCCTTGCGAAGCGTTTGGGCGTAAAGCTGGATATAAAGGCCGTGACCTCGGCGACCCGCATGCCGCAGCTCATCGCCGGCAATGTCGACCTCGTCGCGGCGACGATGACCATCACGGCAGAGCGCGCCAAGCAGATCGACTTCAGCTATACCTACTTCCTTACGGGTCAGAAGTTCCTGACCAAGAAGGGCTCGGTGAAAAAGCTCGCCGACCTTGAAGGCAAGAAGATCGGAACGGCAAAGGGATCCACCTCGGAGCAAAATGTGAAAAAGGCCATTCCCTCCGCGACGATCCTCTCTTTCGATGACTACGCATCGGCCTTCCTGGCCCTGCAGCAGGGCAAGGTCGTGGCCGTGACGACGGACGAGTCGATGCTGGCCGGGTTGCTCGGCAAGGCGCCCAACAAGAATGCCTTTGAGATTCCGGACCTCCGGATCTCCGATGAACCCTACGGACTGGGCGTCCGCAAGGGGGACAAGGCCCTGCTCGATTTCGTCAACGCGACGCTCCTGGAGATGGAAAAGAGCGGCGAAGCGGCGAAAATCTTCACAAAATGGTTTGGTCCCAAAACAGACACGCCGCTGCAGCGGACCTTCAAGATCAAGGCCCAGTAGCGTCATGCAGCGGGCGCATGAAACAGCGCCTCTGCCCGTGAAGGCGGATGCGCTGTTTCCGGCAAAGGCGAAAAAAGAGAAAGCGGTCCCGTTCCGGCACTTTGCCGGAGCAGGACCGCTTTCATCGGGATCGGCTTCAACGTGCTGAACTACAAGTTTGACTGGTCTGTCATAACCTCCGGGCAATATTTCGACTGGCTGGTTTCCGGACTGAAGGTTACCCTGGAGCTTTCCGCCATATCGGTTGTCCTCTCCTTCCTCCTCGGACTGCTGATCGCCGTTCTCAGGATGAGCAACGTCAGGCCACTTGTGTGGTTTTCCCATGCCTATCTGGAGTTCTTCCGCAACACGCCGCTCCTGGTCCAGATTTTCTTCTGGTATTTCGGCTCGTACAAGATCCTGCCCGCGGCGGTAAACGAATGGCTGAACAGCATGAACTTCGAGTTCGCTGCTGCAGTCATTGCCCTCACCATCTACACATCGGCGTTCATCGCCGAGGACATCCGTTCAGGCGTGCGCTCCATACCAAAGGAGCAGATGGAGGCGGCGCGCAGCTCCGGTTTCTCTTACCTCAACTCCATGTATCACATCATCCTGCCCCAGGCCGTGCGACTGACCATTCCGCCGCTGATCAACCAGTTCCTGAACCTGACCAAGAATTCGTCGCTGGCCATGACCATCGGCGTGGCCGAGCTGACCTATCAGGCCCGGCAGGTGGAGGCCTACACCTTCAAGGGCTTTGAGGCTTTCACGGCGGCGACGCTGGTCTATCTGGGACTTTCCGTCTTGATTACCTGGATGGTCACCCTCTACAGCAAGCGGGTGCTGAATCCGATGGGGGTGCGATAGGCATGGAAACCGGCTTCGACTTCGGTGTGATCTGGACCAACATCACCCACTTTATGATTGGCCGATACCCCAGCGGTCCGATGGGGGGGCTGATGCTGACGCTCTACCTCGCGCTGCTGGGGCTGATCTTCTCCTTCGTGGGCGGCCTGGTCCTGGGGCTTCTGTGCGTCTCCCGCAACCGTTTCATCCGTTACCCGACCCTTGCCGTGGTAAACGCGATCCGCGGGATTCCGCTCCTGATGGTCATCTTCTGGATGTATTTCCTGCTTCCGTGGGTGATGGGGCGGCCGACGCCGGAGAGCTGGACGATCATCATGGCGCTCACCTTCTTCACCTCGGCCTACATGTCCCAGATCATTCAGGCGGGAATCGAAGGGATCCCAAGGGGGCAAACGGAGGCCGCGCTCTCGACAGGCCTGAAGCCGTTTCAGGCGATGGTCTACGTCGTTCTGCCCCAGGCGCTGCGAAACATGATCCCGTCCTTCGTGAACCAGTTCGTCTCTATGATCAAGGACACCTCGCTGGCCTTCATCGTCGGGGTCTCCGAGCTGACCCATGTGGCCACCCAGATCAATGGCCGGACCATGATCTATCCCGCGGAGATCTTCCTGTTCATCTCCGTAATCTATTTCATCATCTGCTTTGCCTTCACCACCCTGTCCCGCTGGCTGGAGCGTCGGCTGGCCTGGCGAAAGGCGATCTGACGATCATTTGCCCGGAAACAGGCGGTCGAAGAAACCCCTGTTTTTCTTCGGCACATAGACAGTGCCGTCGTAGTCCACGATCAGCTTGCCGTCCAGATGATCCATTTCGTGCTGGACGATGCGTGCGAGGAAGTTGTTGTACCGCTTGCTGATTTTCCGGCCGTCCCGGTCATAGGCCCGGACCTTGATTTCCGGCCACCGGCTAATCTCGACCTGAATCTCCGGGCAGGAAAGGCATCCCTCCGTTCCTTTCACCGGTTCGCCCCGCGTCTGCGTGATCCGCGGATTGACCAGGACTTCGCAGTCCTCCTCACGGGTCAGGCGGCCCTTTTCCTCGAAATTCCTGTTCCGGAAGGCGATCACCCGCCTGCTGATGCCGATCTGCGGGGCCGCCAGGCCCAGGGCGTCGTCCCTTTCCATAAAGGCCTCGAAAAGGGTTCGGATGTCCTTTTTGCCGGCTGCGTCGAAGGGCGCGGGAATCTCAGCGCAGGGAGTCCGCAGGATCCGGGCCTCCTCCTCGTTCATTTTCTCACCGCGCCAGAGCGCGAGAACCTTTTTTTTGGGCATGACGACGATCCTCTGCATGAACGGCTTTGCGCGGTTCTATAGCACCATCGCATGACGAATTCAAGTGATCGCCGAATGCCCGATCAGGCATCTGTCTCCACATCCGATGCCGGCCTTGAAACACGGGGGTAAATGAATCCTTCCACCTTTGCAAAAACAACTTATTTACCAACCATCATGGCGGCAACATCTTCGCTGACCGTGCCGATTGGCTTGATATCGAATTTTTCCACCAGCACCTTTGCCACGGCAGGCGACAAGAAGGCCGGCAGCGTCGGGCCCAGGCGGATACCCTTGACGTTTAGATACAGCAGGGCCAGCAGAACGGCCACCGCCTTCTGCTCGTACCAGGCGATATCAAAGGAAATCGGCAGTTCGTTGATGTCTTTCAGTCTGAAGACATCCTTGAGTTTGAGCGCGATCACCGCCAGCGAGTAGGAGTCATTGCACTGTCCTGCATCGAGCACTCTGGGAATGCCGCCGATATCGCCCAGCGCCAGCTTGTTGTAGCGGTACTTGGCGCATCCGGCGGTCAGAATGACGGTATCCTTGGGCAGGGCTTCCGCCACTTCGGTAAAGTAACTGCGCGCCTTCTGCCGCCCGTCGCAGCCGGCCATCACGACAAAGCGCTTAATCGCTCCGGATTTCACGGCGTCCACGACCTTGTCCGCAAGCGCCAGCACCTGGTGGTGGGCAAATCCACCAACGATCTTTCCGGATTCAATCTCCCGTGGCGGGGGACAGGTTTTCGCCAGAGCGATGACGTCCGAGAAATCCTTTGCGCCGCCGGCGGACCTGCCTGCGATATGTCGGGCTCCCGGATAGTTGACGACGCCGGTCGTGAACAGCCGGCTCAGATAGGCATTGTCTTTCTTGACGGGAACCAGACAATTGGTGGTCAGGATAATCGGACCGCTGAAGGTCTCGAAGTCCTCGTTCTGATGCCACCAGGAGGAGCCGTAATTGCCCACAAAATGGCTATATTTCTTAAACGCCGGGTAACAGTTGGCCGGCAGCATCTCGCCATGCGTATACACATCCACGCCGAAGCCTTCCGTCTGCTTGAGCAACTCTTCCATGTCCTTCAGGTCGTGACCGGAAATGAGGATGCCGGGGTTGTTGCGCACGCCGAGATTGACTTCCGTAATTTCCGGATGCCCGTAGGTTTTGGTATTGGCCTCATCCAGAAGCGCCATGGTGTTCACGGCCGTCTCACCGGCTTTCATGACCATGGCGATCATTGCCTCTACGGAAAGATCCCGGGTCGTGGACGCCAGCGCTTCCAGGATGAAGGCGTAGACATCCTCTTTTTCAAAGCCCAAAACGGCGGCATGCTCGGCATACGCGGCAATTCCCTTGACGCCGAAAATGAGCAGGGATCGCAGGGACGTCACGTCCTCATTCGAGGCGGCATTGATGCGCACTTCCGCCGACATGGCTTTGGTCATGATCCCTTCTTTGTTTTTGGATGTCCAGGTCGCGCAATCCGGAAGAGCGCCGGATGAGGCGGCCTTGGCCTTGACTTCATCACGGATCTCAAGCCCTTCTTCAATCTTCCCGATGATCTTGCCGTCTTCCCACGCGGCGTTGGTAATGGTGGTGAAAAGCGCTTCACATACGTAGCGGCCAATTTTTTTGTCCACGGCATTCAACTTTTCGGCATAGACTGAAATGCCCTTGCATACGTAAATGAGCAGGTCCTGAAGAGCCGCCGTTTCCTCGGGCTTGCCGCAAACGCCTTTTATCGTGCATCCCTGATTTTTGACCGTTTCCTGACACTGATAACAAAACATATGAAACCTCCTGCAAAAGTTTTTCGTCTTTTGGCCGGTGAGCATAGCGAAAAGACTAACACCGATCCTTGACTTATGTTAAGAAAAAGATATGCTTTTTGCTAAAAGGACGTAAGCAATGGATAAAATACGCGATATCCTGATCAGAAGCCAGCTTTTCGGCGGATTGCCGCAGGAGCACATTACAGAAATCGAAAATATTTCAGCAGATAAAAATTACAATAAGGGCGACATCATTTTTTACGATGGCGACGAAGGGAACGGCTTTTATCTGGTCGCCGCGGGCAGTGTCAGTGTCTACAAACTTTCTCCCGACGGCAAAGAACAGATTCTTCATATTGTCAAAGAGGGCGATACCATTGGCGCGGTACCTGTTTTTTCAGGAAAGTCTTTTCCAGCCAATGCCAGAGCGCTCTCCAAAACGCACCTTTTGTTTTTCAATCGGAAAAAATTTATTGATCTCATTACCGGTAAACCGAATCTCACCATGAACATTCTGGCGCTGCTTTCCACGCGTTTGCGCGAGTTCACCATTCAGGTGGAGAATCTGTCGCTGAAAGAGCTGCCCGGCCGCCTGGCCTCTTATCTGCTTTATCTTTCGCATGAACAAAGGGATCAGGATTCGGTCCGGCTGAATATCTCCAAGGCGCAGCTGGCGAATCTGCTGGGCACCGGACCGGAATCCCTTTCCCGTGCGCTGGGCAAGATGAAGACGAAAAAGCTGATTGCGGAAGAAGGAGCGAATATTCGTCTGCTTGACCGAGGCCTGCTGGAAGAACTGGCTGAAAGAGGGAAAGCCATCGATTAATCGACCGGCGAAGCCACATTCGACGGCCGTGTGGAAAGGTATTATGGAACCAGCTTGGTTCTTGAAAATTTCCCGCCGGTCTGTTAGCTATGCGAAAAATTTCGTTTGGGTAACTCTTTGATCAACCGGATCATTACATGGACGGCGCGGCGCGAATTCGCACGGGCCATGAAATTCGAAGAAGGCACCGCTCCCCGGATCCAGCCGCCGGCCGCTGAAAAGCCCCGCCTGCTTTACCTTCACGTCCCTTTCTGCGAAAAGCTGTGCCCCTACTGCTCCTTCAACCGGATCGTTTTTGACGAGACGCTCTGCCGGGATTACTTCCGTGCGCTTCGACGGGAAATCCGGATCTATAAGGAAAGCGGATATGATTTCCGGGGGGTTTATGTCGGCGGCGGCACGCCGACCGTCCTGATCGACGAACTGGAGGAAACCCTCGCACTGGCCCGGAATTCGTTTGATATCCGTGAGGCATCCGTTGAAACCAACCCGAACCACCTGACCGGGGAAAATATCGCGGCGCTCAGACGGGCGGGCGTGCACCGCCTTTCCGTGGGTGTCCAGAGCTTCGACAACAGCCTTCTGAAGAACATGGACCGTTTCGACAAGTACGGCAGCGGCGAGGAGATCCGCGACCGGTTGAAGGGGATTCGGGGGGTCTTCGACACCCTCAATGCCGACATGATTTTCAATTTTCCCTCACAGGGTCCCGAGACCCTCGACCGCGACCTGGACACGCTCCTGGATATCGGACCGGATCAGATCACCTACTATCCCCTGATGGTGTCGGACGCCACCCGGCTAAGGGTACAAAGAACCCTCGGGCAGGTGGACAGTCGCCGGGAGGAACAGTTCTACCGGCAGATTGTGGCGCGACTCGTCCCGGCATACCGGTTCTCATCGGCCTGGTGCTTTTCCAAAAAAGGAACCATCATCGACGAATATATCGTTGATTACGACGAGTATGCCGGTCTGGGCAGCGGCTCCATCGGGTTTTTGAACGGCACCTGCTATGCGAACACCTTCAACATCCGGCAATACATCGCCCAGACCGGACGGGGCGAGATGCCCCTGATGGCATCACGTGATTTCAGCCTTCGGGACCGCATCCGCTACGACTTCCTCATGAAGCTCTTCGGCATGAAGCTGGACACCGGGGCAATGCGGAAAAAGTACGACGGGAAGTTTTACCGGCATCTCTGGCCGGACATCCTGGCCTTCCTTCTGGCCGGTGGACTGCGCTACGAGCCGCCCGACTTTTTCCTGACGCCGGCCGGACGGTATCAGTGGGTGATCCTGATGCGGGAATTCTTCGTCTCGGTAAACAATTTCCGCGATTTCTGCCGGGACCAGCAGCCGGCATGACGGGCACGGACAGACTGCCCCGTTTGCAGGAACGGCACCCCGAAAGGGCCGGGACCGTATCGCATCCCGCATCGGTGGAAAGGCCAATGAAATGGATCTGAAACTCATCCTGGTTGTTGCCGTCGCCATCCTGGCCGGCTACTTCCTTTTCTTCTCAGTGCGGTTCGGCGAAAACTACGGGGCGATCAAACCGGATCCGGCCGTCACGGAGGCCTTTGAACATTATCAGACCGATCCGGATCTGGTCTATTATTACAGCGGTTCGGAAGTCCGCCCCAATGCCGTGATCGGCATCGACCGGCGTTTTGTTCTGGACTCGAAGCTGTGGGAAAAAATGAACCCCGCTCCGGATCCCTTTCGAGGAACCATCGGGCGCATGCAGTCCCGGGCACTGGAACTGAACCGGTCGCTCTACGGATTCGCGATCCTGGACCCCCGGGGGGATCCCGTGGGTGCGTGGTATTCCCTGCCGGGCATCCATGTGTCCGTGCGGATGCTCGACGGCAATCGGGTTTCCATCTCGACGCCACCGCTGAACGTCTGGGACGACGGTCCGTGAGTCAACCCGATTCCAGAACGATCCGCTTGTTCCGGGTGGATTGAATCGCCTCCCGAATCGTCCCGAACTGCGACAGGGCTTTCATCGTCATCACCGTGGGAAAGACCATGTCGAAGCGGCCCTCCCTATGAAAACGCAGGGCATCCCGCGGCTTGATCCAGACATGTTCCGTCAATTCCCCGCCGTCGTGGACGGCCTCCTGGCCGGCCGGCGCTTCGGCGACGAAGAAACGGACATCGTATCGGATCGGGTAAAACCAGGGGGTGACCCAGTGGGAAAAATAATGCAGCCGGTCCGCGGCCAGCGTCAGGCCCTCCTTCTGCAGCAGATCGCGGAAACCCACTTTTCCCAGACGCAGCAATCCCCGGCAGCGATGAAAGGGATCGGTCCGGTCGGCGTGAAAAGACAGCAGACTGCCGTCTCTTTGATAAGCCAGAAACAGGCCGGCCTCTTCAAAGGTTTCCCGTATACCTGCCACCCAGGCTCCCAGGGCCCTTGCGGGCGGGGGGGGATGGTCCAGGAGGCGCTGCGCCTGTGCGCCCCGCAGGCCGATGCAGAAGCCCTCCATGTCCGGCGCACAATCCGCCTCATCCAGCGCCCCTCCGGGAAACACGTAGAAGCCGGGGACAAACCTGGTTTTGCTGTTCCGCAACACCATGAGGATTTCGAAGCCCTCCGCGTCCTGTCCGCCGGGGTTTCGCAGGAGAACGACCGTTGCCGCATCTTTGGGTTGCACGATCATGAAGATTCCCCCTCGATGACGGTTTACTTCAAGCGAACTTTTATTGCAAGACGCATCCGGCGAAAGGGAAAGGCCGTGTCTTCAGGAATAACCGCTTGACACCCGGCATCCCCTGAGGCATTAAGATCGGAATTTCCGATTGAAAAAAACGCCGTTTCGCGGCGAATCCGGGATTTTGAATGGACGACGACAAAAAAAACCTGCTGAAACAGCTCCCCAAGATCGACGAGGTGCTGTCGATCCTGGGGACGCGGGATGTCCCGTTCAGCATTTCCAAGGACATTCTGAAAGCCGAGTGCCGGTCGGTCGTGGACAGCCATCGAAACCGCCTGCTCACGTCGGGCGGCCAATTGAAGGAACGGAGCCTGCCTTCGCCGGAACAGGTTGCGGATGAGGTTCTCCGCAGAATGGATTCGCTTCTCCGGTACCGGCTGCGCCGGGTGATCAATGCCACGGGCATCATCCTGCACACCAATCTCGGCCGGGCGCCGATGTGTCCGGAAGCGCTGGAAAGGATCATCGAGGTCGGCAAAGGATACTCCAACCTGGAATTCGATCTCGAAAAGGGCCAGCGCGGGCTTCGCTACGATCACGTACAGGGCCTTCTCTGCGCCCTGACCGGCGCGGAAGACGCCCTGGTCGTCAACAACAACGCGGCGGCCGTCCTGCTGGTCATCAACACCCTGGCGGACAGAAAGGAAGCCATCGTTTCCCGGGGGGAACTCATTGAAATCGGCGGCGAGTTCCGCATACCGGAGGTCATGGAGAAAAGCGGCGCCTTCCTGAGGGAAGTTGGGACAACCAACCGGACGCATCTGAAAGATTATGAACAGGCCCTTTCGGAAAAGACGGGCCTGATTCTCAAGGTTCACACCAGCAACTACCGGATCGTCGGCTTCACTGAGGAGATCGACCTGCCGGCCCTGGTTTCACTGGGAAAGAGGCACCGTGTGCCGGTCATGGACGACCTGGGCAGCGGCTGTCTGGTAGCTCTCGACCGGCACGGCCTGGACCGCGAACCGACGGTCGGCGAAGCGCTGCGGACCGGTGTCGATGTCGTCACCTTCAGCGGAGACAAGCTTCTGGGCGGCCCGCAGGCGGGACTCATCCTGGGGAAACGGGACATCCTGGAACGAATCAAGAAAAATCCGCTGAACCGAGCCCTTCGGATCGATAAACTGACGCTTGCGGCCCTCGAAGCCACACTGATCCGCTACCTGAATCCGGATCAGGCTTTTTCCGACATCCGGATCCTGAAATCCCTGACGGCCCCGCTTCGCGACATCTCCAAGATGGCCAGGAACCTTCACGCCCGCCTGAGGCGGCTGGACCTGAAAGGATTTACGTTCACCCTGCGGCAGGGCGCTTCACTGGCGGGCGGCGGGTCACTGCCGACGCAGGAAATTCCGACCGTCCTGATCAGTGTCCGCTCCGATGCCATGACAGCCAACAGGCTCGAAACCAGCCTCCGGCGCCTGGCGGTTCCGATAATCGCCAGGATCGCCGATGACGATCTGCTTCTCGACTTGAGGACCATCACGCGGGAGGAGTTCGGATTGATCCAGCAGGGTTTTTCCACGTTCCGGTCGTCATGAACATGCCGCGGCAGCGCAAATATGTCGCCGGTAAGGATGACAGCGGTCTGCGGCTGGATCTTTTTCTGACCCGGCGCGACGCCGCATTTTCCCGGTCGCAGATCCGCAGGCTCATCGACGGCGGCCATGTCCGTGTCGGCATGCTTTCGGCCCGGGCAAATCACCGGCTGAAAGCCGGCGAGACCGTCAGCATCGAAACGCCGGCGGCGGCGGCATACGAGGTGCAGCCGCAGGAAATCCCCCTGTGCGTAATTTATGAAGATGAATCCATCCTGGTGATCGACAAACCAGCGGGAATGGTCGTCCACCCCGCGGCGGGTCATCCCCGGGACACACTCGTCAATGCGATCCTGTTTCACTGTCCCGATCTTTCCGGGATCGGGGGCGTGCTGCGGCCGGGAATCGTCCATCGCCTCGACAAGGACACGTCCGGCCTGCTGGTTGTTGCCAAATCGGACAGGGCCCACCGGAGCTTGACGGATCAATTCAAAAGCCGCGGGGTTCACAAAACCTATCAGGCCCTGGTGCACGGCAATCCGACGGAGGATCGGGGTCTTGTCGAACTGCCCGTGGGGAGGCACCCAGTGGACCGGAAGAAGATGTCCACGACAAGCCGGCGCGGCAAGGATGCCGTCACGCACTGGCGGGTCAGCGAACGGTACGGGGCGGCCACGCTTCTCGAACTGGACATTGAAACGGGACGGACACACCAGATCCGGGTGCACTTGAACGCCCTGGGCCATCCGGTCGTGGGAGACGGCGTTTACGGCGGGACCAAAAAAATCCGCACTGTTGAAAACCCGATCGTGCGGGCGGCCCTGCAGGGCATGAAGCGGCAGGCCCTTCACGCGGCCCGTCTTCGCTTCGCCCATCCCATTCGGGGAGATGCCCTGGCGTTCACATCGCCCCTGCCGGCGGACATGGCCGGCCTCTGTGAGGCGTTGCGATGCTTCGGATGACCGGGAAAGGCCCGCTGAAATATCTGAAGGCCCTTTCTCTGGAACCTTTCGACTTTCTCATCCATGCTTTCTGCACCCGGCAGGGCGGCGTCAGCAAGGGTTCGTTTTCAAGCCTGAACGTCAGCGACCGGGAAGGGGACGATGCGGACTGCGTGCGGCGGAATTTCGAGCGGATCGCCTCCGCGTTCGGTTTTTCACCGGGCAATTTTCTGCCGATTCGCCAGGTTCACGGGGACGGCATCCGGGTCCTCGACCGGGAACCGGCGATCTTCGAAGACAACCCGCCACCGCAGATCGACGCGGTGGTGACCGACCGGCCGGCCATCGCCCTGTGCATCAAGACGGCGGACTGCGTACCGATCCTTCTGGCGGACCCGATTCGGCAGGTCATCGGGGCCGTTCATGCCGGCTGGAAAGGCACCGCCTTGGGAATTGCCGAAAAGACCGTCGACACCTTCGTCCGCCGGTTCGCATCCAAACCGCAAGACATCCTTGCCCTGATCGGACCGGCGATCGGCCCCTGCTGCTACGAGGTCGATTCGCCGGTTTTCGAAGCCATGGCCGGCCACCCGCAACGCGCCGCTTTCTTCTCCCGGATACCGGACCGGCAGCGCTGGATGCTGGATCTGCCGCTGGCGAACAAAATCCAGCTTCTGGACCGGTGCCTCCGTCCGGAAAACATCCTATCCTCCGGTCTTTGCACATCCTGCAGGCAGGACCTCTTTTTCTCTCACCGGCGGGACAGATGTCAAACCGGCCGGCACCTCAACTTCATCATGTTGCGCGGCGATCTGCCAGCCGGATGCTCTGGAAAAAGTGCTTGACAGGAGGGATTGTCTATTATAGAAGGGATGCCGTGTTTGAAAGGCGTCATTAAAGTCCTTCCTTTTTGGAATGCTTCAAAAACCCGAACGAGCAACCCGATAAATCCGCTTTTTTCCATATCGGTCGCAGCGATAAAAAGTCGCCATTCTCTTCCATGAGAAACTCAGATTAAATTCAAATCAGATTTGCACGCGGATCCGGCGGTTTCATCAGAACCGACCGCGAGATCACGATAATTCTACAAGGACTCCTCCCATGAACATTGAAGACATCAAGAGACTTCCCATCAGCGAACTGGCCAACCTGACCAAAGACCTGAACGTTCCGGGCGCAGGCGGCATGAGAAGACAGGAACTGATTTTTGCCATCCTGCAGGCCCAGGCGGAAAAGAACGGGGTGATATCGGGATCCGGCGTCCTGGAAATACTGCCGGACGGCTTCGGCTTCCTTCGCGCCGTGGATTACAACTATCTGCCCAGCCCCGACGACATTTATATTTCGCCCTCACAGATCCGGCGGTTCAGTCTCAGAACGGGCGACACGGTCTCCGGTGAAGTCAGGCCCCCCAAGGAAGGCGAGAAATACTTCGCCCTGCTGAAGGTCGACTCGGTCAATTTTGAGCCTCCGGACGTCTCCCGGGACAAGATTCTATTTGACAACCTCACCCCGCTCTACCCCGACCAGAAGCTGAACCTCGAAAGCGATTCGGAAAACCTGTCGACCCGGGTGATGGACCTCTTCACCCCAATCGGAAAAGGGCAGCGGGGATTGATCGTGTCGCCGCCCCGGGCCGGAAAAACGGTTCTGCTCCAGGACATCGCCCACAGCATCACGCGCAATCATCAGGAAGTCACGCTCATGGTGCTTCTGATCGACGAACGCCCCGAGGAAGTTACGGACATGCAGCGGAGCGTAAAGGGGGAAGTCATCTCCTCCACCTTCGACGAGCCGGCAACGCGTCACGTCCAGGTCGCGGAGATGGTCATTGAAAAGGCGAAACGCCTGGTGGAGCACCGGAAGGACGTGGTCATCCTCCTGGACAGCATCACCCGGCTGGCCCGGGCGTACAATACCGTCGTCCCCCCCAGCGGCAAGGTTCTGTCCGGCGGCGTGGATTCCAATGCCCTGCACAAGCCGAAGCGATTCTTCGGCGCCGCCCGGAACATCGAAAACGGCGGCAGCCTGACCATCATATCCACGGCGCTGATCGACACCGGAAGCCGGATGGATGAAGTCATCTTCGAAGAATTCAAGGGAACCGGCAACATGGAACTGCATCTGGACCGCCGCATTGCCGACCGCCGCGTATTCCCGGCTTTCGACCTGACCCGGTCCGGAACGAGAAAGGAAGAACTGCTGATCCCGAAGAACAATCTGAACCGGATCTGGATCCTGCGCAGGCTTCTCCAGGAAATGAACCCGGTGGACGCCATGGAGTTTATCATCGACAAAATCCGAAAAACGGAAACAAACCAGCTATTTCTGGACTCCATGAACCAGTGAGACAATTATCTTGAAAATTTGGTTAAAATAACGATATAGTAAGAGATCAGTTCTGATGAGGCAGATCATCGAGACAGCAAGATTTCGGGATTTCAGGAGGACAGACAGACCGTGAAAAAAGGCATTCATCCGGAATATGAGGCAACAACCATCACCTGCGTGTGCGGGAATGTGATTGAAACCCGCTCCACGAAAAAGGACATCAAAGTGGAAATCTGCTCCCAGTGCCATCCCTTCATGACGGGGAAGCAGAAGATCATCGACACGGCCGGCCGCGTGGAACGTTTCAAGAACAAGTACGCCGGCAAGGACAAGAAGGCGGTATCCTGAAGTCATCGGACGGTCTTCGGACGCCTCACCGGCTGCAAACACCGCTGTGGAGAAATAAAGTTGCCCGATCCCTGTTCCATGCCCCTCTCCCTGCCGAACCCCCATCTTTAGGCATGTCCTGCGGCGCCCATTCCCCGTTTCGGGTTGGGGAGGGCGGTTCCGTCATTCGACAGACCCTGGTCGCTTCATTCGCAGCACAGCCGACATTCGGCCATTTCATGAATTCCCTGAACCGCCATGTTTAAGAGATTGAACGAGATCGTCGCCAGGTACGAGGAGCTGGAGTCTCTTCTGAGCGACGCCAGCGTACTCGGCAGACAGACCCTTTATCAAAAGTATGCCCGGGAACATGCAGAGCTTCAGGATCTGGTGGAGACCTTTCGGGAATACCAGAAGACGAACCTTCGGATCGAAGAGGGCCAGGCCCTGCTGCGGGAAAATGACGAGGAACTCAAAACCATCGTGAAGGAGGAAATGCCGGAGCTCAGGGAAAGGATCGAATCCCTGGCAGACCGGCTGAAGATCCTCCTGCTCCCGAAGGACCCGAACGACGACCGGAATGTGTTTCTGGAAATCCGGGCCGGTACGGGGGGTGACGAGGCGGGGCTCTTCGTCGGAGACCTGATCCGCATGTATGCCCGCTATGCGGAGATGCGCCGGTGGAAGGTCGAAATCATCAGTTCCACGCCGGCGGGCGGCATGGGCGGTTTCAAGGAAATCATCGCACTGGTGACCGGCCAGGGCGCCTACAGCCAGTTGAAATACGAAAGCGGCGTCCACCGGGTGCAGCGGATCCCGGTCACGGAGTCCCAGGGCCGGATTCACACTTCTGCGGTGACCGTTGCGATCCTCCCGGAGGCGGAAGAGGTCGAGGTCAATATCGACCCCGGCGAGTTGCGCATCGATGTTTATCACTCCAGCGGACACGGCGGCCAGAGCGTCAACACGACGGACTCCGCGGTCCGCATCACCCATCTTCCCACCGGTCTCGTCGTGACCTGCCAGGATGAAAAATCACAGTTGAAGAACAAGGCGAAAGCCATGAAGGTGCTCAAGGCCAGGCTGCTGGACATCATGGTCGAGAAGCAGAATCGCGAGATCTCGGAAAGCAGGAGAAGCCAGGTGGGCAGCGGAGACCGGAGCGAGCGGATCCGGACGTACAACTATCCCCAGTCCAGAATCACGGACCATCGGATCAACCTCACGCTCTACAACCTTGAAAGTTTTCTGGACGGGAACATCCAGGGCGTCATCGATGCGCTGACGACCCACTTTCACGCAGAGGCATTGCAGCGGTCTGCCTGAAGATTGCCGGTATGAAGATCCGGGAGTTGATCCATCAGGCCGCGCGCGATCTGGAAGCAGTTGGCTGCCGGACGCCCCGGCTGGACGCGGAAGTCCTGCTCGCCCATTGCCTGGGGAGCGACCGCCTGCACCTGTACACGAACGCCGACACGCGCCTGCCGGAAACGGACATTGAGCGCTTCCTCCGGTTCGCTTCACGGCGCCGGCAGGGCGAGCCGGTCGCTTACATTATCGGCCGGAAAGAATTCTGGTCGGCCGTCTTCGAAGTCGACCGCCGCGTCCTGATCCCGAGACCGGAAACGGAAATTCTGGTCGAGGAGTGCCTGAAGGTCCTGGACACCGCGCATTTGGGCCATGCGAGAATTCTCGATCTGGGCACGGGCAGCGGCGCGATCGGCGTGACGCTGGCGGCGGAATTGGAAAATGCCCATGTCTTCGCCACGGACATCTCTCCGGAAGCCCTCGCCGTCGCCCTTCGAAACGCCCGGCGTTCCGGCGTTGAAAATCGCATGGCCTTTCTGGCGGGAAATTTATTTGCGCCCCTGTCCGGAAAATTTGATATGATCGCTTCCAATCCGCCCTACATTTCCGAAGCGGAGTACCAGGACCTGCCCGCGGACGTGAAACGGTACGAACCCTCACTCGCCCTGAGGGCCGGTCCGGACGGCATGGATTTTCACCGGGCAATTATTATGCAAAGCCACGGATACCTGAAGAGCGGGGGGTGGCTCATGCTGGAGATCGGGTCCGGACAGAAAGAAAGAATCGAAGCGCTGCTCCATCAGGCCGGAATTTTCGACGAGATCCGCTTCCGCCGGGACTACGCCGGCTGGAACCGCGTGGCAGCCGGCAGAAAGAAGCAACATTCCCATGGATAAGATCATCATTCGGGGCGGACAGAGGCTCTGCGGAGAAGTGCGGATCAGCGGCGCGAAAAATGCCGCCCTTCCGATCCTTTGCTCCGCCCTGCTGACGGACGGCTGGTGCACCTATCACAACATCCCCGACCTCATGGACATCCGGACGGTCAAAAAACTGCTCGGCAGTTTCGGCGTGGACATTTCCGGGGAGGAGACCGTCCGGGTGAACGCCTCCAGCATCACCCAGACCGAGGCATCCTACGAACTCGTAAAAACCATGCGGGCCTCCATCCTGGTTCTCGGACCGCTCGTCGCCAGAACGGGCGTCGCCCGCGTGTCGCTTCCCGGAGGCTGCGCCATCGGTGCCCGGCCGGTGAATCTGCACATCAAATCCCTGCAGGAAATGGGGGCGGAAGTGGAGTTGAGGGATGGATATGTCGAAGCCCGGGCCAGGCAGTTGAAGGGCGCGAACATCTACTTTGACATTTCCACGGTTACCGGAACGGAAAATATCATGATGGCGGCCTGCCTGGCCAAAGGGACGACGGTCCTGAGAAACGCCGCCCAGGAGCCGGAAGTCGTGAACCTCGCCGATGTGCTCAGCGGCATGGGGGCCAGGATCACCGGTGCGGGAACGGACGTGATCACTATCGATGGCGTTGACCGGCTCCACCCGGTCGAAGCCACGATCATTCCGGACCGGATCGAGGCAGGGACATTCATGATTGCGGCGGGCATAACGGGCGGGGACGTGCGGCTTCTGGGATGCACGCCCCTGCACCTGGAAGCCCTGATCCACAAGCTCAGGGATGCGGGCATGGAGATTACGGTTATCGACGGAGGACTTCGCGCCAGCGGGGGCCAAATCATCCGGAGCACCGACGTCAAAACTCAGCCTTATCCGGGATTCGCCACGGACCTGCAGGCCCAGATGATGGCGCTGATGGTCCTGGGCAATGGACTCAGCGTGATCACGGAAACCGTTTTTGAAAACCGGTTCATGCATGTCAGCGAACTGATGCGGATGGGGGCCGATGTCGTCATCCAGGGGCGCAGCGCCATCGTGAAAGGCGTCCCCGAGCTGCGGGGTGCACCGGTCATGGCGACGGACCTGCGTGCATCGGCATCCCTCATCCTGGCCGGCCTGGCGGCGAAAGGGCGGACGGAGCTGTCGCGCGTGTATCATATCGACCGGGGCTATCAGGCCATCGAAAAGAAACTGTCCGCCCTGGGGGCGCACATCGAGAGGGTCCGTTCATAGGCGATGAACATCATTTTCACCGGCGAGAATACATTCGAGGAAACGTTCCGGCGGATAACCCGGCGCGGCATGGGCTCCGAGGATTCGCACCGGGCGTCGGTCAAGACCATCGTGGACGACGTGGCCGCCAGGGGGGATGCCGCCCTGCTGGATTACACGGAAAAGTTCGATCAGTCCGTGCTGACGGCCGGCGGCATGGAAGTGTCCGGCCAGGAATGGAGCCGGGCCGCCGCCGAAGCGCCCCGAGCGGATGTGGAAATCCTGTCCCTGGCAGCCCGCCGGATCGAGGCCTTTCACCGGAAGCAGGATCTGAAGGGCTGGTTCTCCGGTGAAGAGGAGGGGATTACGCTCGGTCAGCGCGTGCTGCCGCTCGAAAGGGTCGGCATTTACGCTCCCGGCGGCCTCGCCGCGTACCCGTCGACCGTTCTGATGGCCGCTGTCCCGGCGAAAATCGCCGGCGTTGCGGAGATCATCCTCGTGTCCCCCGCAAAGCAGGGGCGCCTGAATCCTCTGGTTGCCGTCGCCGCAAAACTGGGCGGGGTGAACCGCTTTTTCAAGATCGGCGGCGCGCAGGCGATTGCGGCCCTCGCTTACGGCACGGAGACCGTTCCGCGGGTCGACAAGATTGTCGGCCCCGGAAACGCCTACGTCACGGCGGCCAAAAAAATCGTCCACGGCGACGTGGCCATCGACATGATTGCCGGACCCAGCGAAGTTCTGATCATCGCCGACGGGACGGCGGACGCCGCCTTCGTGGCTGCCGACCTGCTTGCCCAGGCGGAGCACGACGAGATGGCCAGCGCGGTCCTTCTGACGCCGGATGAAAACCTGGCCCGGCATGTGATCGCCGAGGTCCGGAAACAGGCAGCCCTTCTGCCGAAGAGATCCATTGCCCTTCGCGCCCTGGAGCATTTCGGGGCCGTCATCGTCACCCGGGATCTGAGCGAAGCCGCGGTCATTGCCGATTCTTTTGCCCCGGAGCATCTCGAACTGATCGTCGACCGGCCGGAACGGCTCCTGGAACGGATTCGGCATGCAGGCGCGGTGTTCCTGGGCGGCTACACGCCGGAGGCCATCGGGGACTACATGGCCGGTCCCAACCACATCCTGCCCACCGCCGGAACGGCAAGATTCGCGTCGCCGCTCGGCGTGTACGACTTCGTCAAACGGACCAGCATCGTCTCCTTTTCCAGGGAGGCGCTTGAGAAATACGGCCGCCAGGCCGCACGCTTTGCGGCCATGGAGGGCCTGAACGGCCACGAACGCTCCATCTCGATCCGCCTGTCGCGAAAAAAGCCTTGACAACGGGCGGACATCGTTTAAGATGCCCCTGCGGCTGGAGCCCCGTCACGGCGGGCCGGGCCGACAGGCCGGAATATTCGGCTGTTTCATATGCTCCTTTGATCTCAGGCTTTTCTCGAGCGGGCGTAATTCAGCGGTAGAATGCCAGCTTCCCAAGCTGGACGTCGTGGGTTCGAGTCCCATCGTCCGCTCCATTTCATTCTGATACCGGTCCACCTCCCGGAAACCTTCATTTTTTTCTTGCATTGAGCCTTTTTTTGTGTTAGCGGAGACGAAAATCATCGATCGGTTTTTCTGATGAGTGGGCTTTTGCCCACTTTTTTTTTCCGATTTTCGTGAAGGCGGCATGAAACCATGACGGAACCAGCACCGGAATACCGGGAGACAATCCGGCAACTTACCGAGCCCGTGGCAGAGGCCGAGGGCCTGGAGTTGATCGATGTGGAATGCAATCGCATGAAATCACGATGGCTGGTCCGAATCTATCTGGACAAGGATGGCGGCGTGACGCTCGACGACTGCACCGGGATCAGCCAGCAATTGGGGGACATTCTGAATGTTCACGATGTCCCGCCGGGTCCCTATACCCTGGAAGTCTCCTCGCCCGGCTTGGATCGGCCGCTGTCCCGGGATAAGGATTTCGTGAAATACACGGGATGCAAAGTGGATATCCGCCTGCATGAGAAATTGGACGGCATGCGGCATTTCCGCGGGAAACTGACTGGTTTTATCGAGGAGCAGGGTCAAAAAATCCTGGCCGTTGAGGTGTCTGGAAAGACCTACCGGGTCCCGAAGGCAATGGTCGCCAAAGCGCGCCTCGAGTACGAATTCAAGGATCGTTAAAGGATTTTGCGATTACAGGACGGGAGGATGGTTGAATGTTTCCGGAACTCAAGCGCCTGATCGAACAGATGGGCAAGGACAGAGGCATCGACAAAAGCATCATCGTCGAGGCCCTGGAGGCGGCCATGCTGAATGCCGCCCGCAAAAAGCTGGGAATGCGTGTCGACATTGAGGCCCACTACAACGAAGAGGTTGGGGAAATCGAGGTTTTCCAGTTCAAGACGGTGGAAGAAAAAGTCATCGACCCCGACATGCAGATATCCCTGGACGAAGCGAAGCAGACGCTCGACCCGGAAGCCGAGCCGGGCGACAGCCTCGGCATCAAGATCGACACCAGCACATTCGGCCGGATCGCCGTACAGACGGCCAAGCAGATCATCATCCAGCGGGTCAAGGACGCGGAGCGCGACAACATTTACGAAGAGTACAAAGACCGCGTCGGCGAGATTTTGAACGGGTTTGTGCAGCGTTTCGACGGGGGCAGCATCATTGTAAACCTGGGACGCGCCGAGGGCGTGATCCCCGTGTCCGAGCAGATCTTCCGGGAAACATACAAGCGGGGGGAGCGGATTCGGGGGTACATCTTCGATGTGAAAAAAATCAGCAAGGGGCCCCAGATTATCCTGTCCCGGACCCATCCCAGCTTCCTCAAGGCGCTTTTTGAAGTGGAAGTTCCTGAAATTTCAGAAGGTTTGATTGAAATCGTCAGTGTTGCTCGGGAGCCCGGCAAGAGGGCCAAGATCGCCGTGAAGACGAAGGATAAGGACATCGATCCGGTCGGGGCCTGCGTCGGCATGCGCGGGGCGCGCGTGCAAAGCGTCGTCCAGGAGCTGAGGGGCGAAAAGATCGACATCGTCCCTTACTCGGAGGATCAGGCAAAATACGTCAGTTCCGCCCTTTCCCCGGCCAAAGTGAACCGTGTCCTGATGGACGAGGAGAACCGCGCCATGGAAGTCATCGTCCCCGACGACCAGCTCTCGCTGGCCATCGGGAAGAACGGCCAGAATGTGCGGCTGGCCGTGAAACTGAGCGGCTGGAAGATCGATGTGAAGAGCGAATCCATCGCGGCATCCCAGGAGGAGGAGGGCTACCGGGCGCTGCTGAAAATCCCGGGCATTGACGAGGAAACGGCCGAACTGCTGTTCAGCCAGGGACTGAAGAGCATCGCCGCCATTGCGACGGCGGACTCGGAGTCCCTGTCATCAATTCCGGGGATCGACGGGCAGAGGGCGGCGGCCTGGATCGAAGAGGCAGGCAGAATCATCAGTCAGGAGAATGTTGCAGCGAACCGCAAGCCGTGAATCATCTTGAGGGGTCAACAGAGAGACAACCGGGAACAACTCGCGGATCCGGTGGGGGGTTGAGCATGTCTAAAAAGAGAGTTTATGAGTTAGCCAGGGAACTGGGCATCGAAAACAAGGAACTGATCGCTCGTCTGGAAAAACTGGGCATTACCGTCAAATCCCATTCCAGTACGCTGGAGGACGCGGATGTGGGGCGGGTGCAAAGAGACATGCTGTCCGGCGAACCTCATGAACTGGTTGAAAAACGAATCAAGTCGACCGTGATCCGGAGAAGGGCCGTGCGTCCCGCGGCAGTCGAGGAAGAGCCGGAACCCGCGGAAGAAAAAGCGGCTGCTGAACCGGTTCGTGAGGAGAAGCCGGAAGAGAAAGAAGAGGCCCCCAAAACTGTTGCAAAATCCGAAAAGTCGGTGATGGAAACCGTTCCGGTTGGTGCGCCACCCCCGCAGGCGGAAGTAACCGCCAAAAAACCCGAGATCCCGCCGAAACCGGTTGACATGCCCCCGGCTGATTCGGTCAAGCCTGCGGAGAAGGGTCCCGTTGCGCGAACGGCGCCCCCTGTCCCGGGCGAGCCTTCCCCCGCCAGGCCGGAGATTAAAAAAGAGCCCCCGAAACCGGCAACCGGAAAGCCGCCCGCTCCTCCGGAGACACGAAGAGGCCCGGCCGAGGAAAGGAAGGATGTCCCGAAAAGGCCTGAACTGAGAATCGTCAAGGACCTCCTGGCGCCCAAAGTGGGACCGCCCCCCCGCAAGGAAATCGACAAACCCAAGAAAAAGGGCGTCAAGGCGCCGGTCGAGGTCGTCATCGGCGATAAAACGGCGGTTCGCAAAAAGACCCTGGTTAAAAAGGTCTTCGACAAACGGGGCCGCTTCGAGACGCTGGAACGGGAAGACAGGACCGCCAAGTGGAAAGAGGACAAGAAGACAGCGGCCGTCAAAATGAAAAAGACCGAAATCACGGTGCCGAAAGCCATCAAAAGACGGATCCGGGTGGGTGAGGCGATCGCCGTCGGCGAGCTGGCGAAGAAAATGGGGGTCAAGGCCGGCGAGCTGATCACGAAACTGATCGGGTTGGGTTTGATGGCCACGATCAATCAAGCCATCGATTTCGACACGGCTTCGCTCATGGCCGGGGAATTCGGATACCAGGTTGAATCGTCCACGACCGAATATGAGGAGCCGGTCCTGAAGACCGAAGCGTCCCCCGAAAACCTGAAGCCCCGAGCGCCGGTGGTGACGATCATGGGACACGTGGATCACGGCAAGACATCCCTTCTCGATGCCATTCGGCAAACCAATGTCATCGACGGAGAGGCCGGGGGAATCACCCAGGCCATCGGCGCCTATCACGTGCACATCAAGGATCGGGACATTGTCTTCCTCGACACGCCGGGGCACGAAGCATTTACGGCCATGAGAGCCCGGGGGGCTCAGGTCACAGACATCGTCGTCCTCGTGGTTGCGGCGGACGACGGCGTCATGGGACAGACCGTGGAAGCCATCAACCACTCCCGCATCGCCGGCGTGCCGATCATGGTCGCGATCAACAAGATCGACAAGCCCGGGGCTGACCCTGAAAAAATCAAGCAGGCCCTGACCGAGTACCATCTCGTTCCGGAAGCCTGGGGCGGGGACACCATTTTTGCGGAAGTGTCGGCCAAAAAGAAGCTGGGCATCGAAGAACTCATGGAGATGATCCTCCTGCAGGCGGACATCATGGAACTGCAGGCCGATCCGGAACGCCCTGCCCGCGGCGTCGTCATCGAGGCAAAACTGGACCGGGGACGCGGTCCGGTGGCAACCGTCCTCATCCAGGAAGGAACCCTGCGGGAAGGCGATGCGTTCGTCTGCAAAACGGAATCCGGAAGGGTCCGGGCCATGATCAACGATCAGGGGAACCGGGTCAAGGAAGCCGGACCTTCCATGCCGGTGGAGGTCATTGGATTCTCCAAGGTCCCCCAGGTGAGCGCTGAATTCGTCTGCGTGGACGACGAACGGAAGGCCCGCAACATCGCGGATTTCTGGATTCGGAAGGAGCGGGAACGCGAACTTTCCGCCTCTTCGAAGATCACCCTGGAACAGCTTTACGAGAAAATCAAGGAAGGAGCCAAAGACCTGAACATCATCATCAAGGGAGATGTTCAGGGTTCCATTGAAGCCCTGGCGGAGTCACTCAACAAACTGAGCACGACCGACATCAAGCTGAAGATCATCCATAGCTCGACCGGGGCCATCACAGAAACGGATGTGATGCTCGCGTCGGCATCCAACGCCGTCATCATCGGCTTCAACGTGAGGCCGGACAGCCGGGTCGCCGAAATCGCCGAGCAGGAGGGGGTCGACGTCAAGCTGTATGACATCATCTACAACGTCATCGCCGACGTCAAAGCGGCCATGGAAGGACTGTTGGAGCCCGTATATCGCGAAGTGGTGCAGGGCCGGGCGGAAGTTCGTAACCTGTTCAAGATTTCGAAGGTCGGGACGATCGCCGGCAGCTATGTGTTGGACGGCAAGATCGCGAGGAACGCGAACCTCAAGGTCGTCCGGGACGGGGTGGTAGCCTATGACGGGAAAATCGCCTCGCTGAAAAGGATCAAGGACGACGCGCGGGAGGTGTCCGCGGGCATGGAATGCGGAATCGGGATCGAAAATTTCAACGACATCCATGTCGGGGACATCCTGGAGGCCTACGTCCAGGAAAAGGTCGAGCGGAAACTGTAGCCCGCCACTTTTCGGAACCGGACAGGAGGCCGGGGGATGGTCGTCGGATCAGGCGTGATTGTGTTGTGGATTCCCGAGAGCGGTTCCCTCAAGGAAAAAAGGGCTGTCCTGAAAAGGCTCATCAAAAAGACGCAGAATGAGTTCAATGTCTCGATCGCCGAGGTCGGAGACAACGATCACTGGCGGCGGGCGAAAATCGGGTTCGCCGTCGTCGGCAACGACCGGCGATTCATCAACGCCAAAATCGATCACATTCTGAACTTTATCGACCGGCTGAAACCGGCCGAGGTGGTCTCCTCCAAATTCGAAATCGCCGTCCTTTCCGATGCGACGGGCGTCGACGGGACGGAAACGGATAAATATGACGACTTTCAAAAGGGCTGACCGGGTCGCCGATCTCATCAAGGCGGAACTTTCAGACATTCTGCTGAGGCAGATCCGGGACCCGCGGATCGGAACGATCACGATTACCGGTGCAAAGGTCACCGACGACCTCCGCCTCGCAAAGGTCTACTTTGTGGAAATGGGGAAAGACGCCGTCGACCCCGAAATCCGAAAAGGCCTGGAAAAGGCGACGGGGTTTCTGAAGCGTGAACTGGGAAAACGGCTGCAACTGCGCTTCGTCCCGGATCTCATCTTCAAGGTGGATTCGTCTTTCGCCTATGGAAGCCGCATCGACCGGCTGTTGTCGCAGATCCGGGAGGAAACGGAGGACCATGATCGAGAGGATTCATGACATCATCCGCGCCAACGGGAGTTTCCTCATCACCTCCCACGAGCGGCTGGACGGAGATGCGCTGGGCTCCGAACTGGCCCTTTGCGAGATGCTGGCCAACCTGGGGAAAAAGGCCGTCGTCTACAACCAGGACCGCACCCCCGGCCACTATCGGTTTCTCCCGGGTTCCGGAGCGATCCTGAACCGGCTGCCCGATACCGGGAATTTTGACGCCGCCTTCGTTCTGGACTGCAGCGAGCTGGAACGGGTGGGCATGGAGGCCGGAAGGATCCGGCAGATCAAAACGATGGTCAACATCGACCACCATGTTTCGAACGGCGGCTTCTGCGAGGTTTCGCTGATCGATCCCCGGGCCAGCTCCACCGGGGAGCTGATTTTCCGGGTCATGGCGGCCGCGGACATCCCGCTCACCCAGGGGATCGCCACCAATCTTTACGCCGCCATTCTCACCGACACGGGCGGATTCCGCTACGGCAACACCACTCCCGAAAGTTTTGCGGCGGCAGGACGGCTTCTGGAAAGCGGAGCAAGCCCCCAGTGGATCTCCGAGAACGTTTACGAAAACAACCCCGTCGTCAAAATCCGGCTTCTGTCCAGAGTTCTCGAGACCCTGTCCTTCGACTGCGACGGCCGGGTCGGGTCGATGGTCGTATCCCGGGAAAGTCTCGAAAAGACAGGCGCCCTGCCGGAACACACGGACGGATTCGTGGACATGCCGCGAACGGTTCAGGGCGTGGAGGTTTCCATCCTGTTCAGTGAGCTGCCGGATGGACGCTTCAAGGTCAGCATGCGTTCCAAGGGAAGCTTTAACGTGGAGCGCATCGCCAGGGCCTTCGGGGGAGGCGGACATCTCAATGCTGCGGCCTGCCGCGTGAAGGGGGACATATCGTCCGTCCGAAGACTCGTCCTCGCGGAGATTGAGGCCGTACGCTGATCCATGAACGGACTCGTCATCATCGACAAACCGTCCGGCAAAACGTCTCACGACATCGTCGCGGAGGTCCGGGCGCTGCTGGGCATCAAACGGGTCGGCCATACCGGGACCCTGGATCCGCTCGCCACGGGGGTCCTGCCCATCTGCATCAACGAGGCGACCAAGATGGTTCCCTTCCTGGAGAGCCACAGCAAGGACTACCGGGCGACGCTGGTTCTGGGAATCAAAACGGACACGCTGGACCTGGACGGCCGAATCGTCGAGCGGTGCGATCCGCGGGTAACGCCGGAAGAGGTCGAAAGGGTCCTCGGGGAATTTGTCGGCGCCATCGAGCAGGCACCCCCCCAATACTCCGCGGTCAAATTTCACGGGAAACCCATGTACCATTGGGCCAGAAAAGGGATCGCCGTTGCGGCGCGGCGCCGGAAGGTCGAAATCTTCGCATTGGCCATTCAAGAGATGGCGCTTCCCTACGTGACATTCACCGTCTCCTGTTCCAAGGGAACCTATATTCGGTCCCTCTGCGCCGACATCGGCGACCGGCTGGGGCCCGGCGCCTGCCTGTCCGCGTTGCGCAGGACCAGAAGCGGCTCTTTCGGCGAAGAATCGGCGCTGGCACTGGACGGGACAGACCCGGAGCGGAAACAAAACCTGTTGAAGGAGCGCATGATCCGCTTGGCCGACACGCTGCCGGAGATTCCCTCCATCCGGGTCGAGGGCCCGCTGGCAAAAAAAATCCAGGCCGGCAATCAGCCGACGGTGGAGATGATGAAACCATACGATATTCCTTTCCTTGCCAGGGGAGATATGGTAAAGATTCTTATCGAAGGCAGTGGCCTGGTGGCCATCGTCCGGGCGCTCCACCCTTTCGCTTCCCTGAAATCGCTGGACGGAAGGCAGCAGCTGTTTGAAATCCTGAGGGTATTCAGCGGCCGGAACTGATTCTCGAACCGCCGGGGCGCGGAGGGAGCATTCACAATCAAGGATGATTTATCGAAGGGAGGAAAAATCGCAGTGTTGGATGTCGAAAAAAGAAAAGGGATTATCAGCAATTTCCAGTTGCACGCCGGAGACACGGGATCGCCGGAGGTCCAGATCGCGCTGCTCAGCGCTCGAATATCCTATCTTACGGACCACTTCAAAGAGCACAAGAAGGATCACCACTCCCGCAGGGGGCTCCTGAAACTCGTCGGGCAGAGGCGGCGGCTTCTCGATTATCTGAAAAAGAAGGATATCGAGCGTTACCGAAACGTGATTCAACGTCTCGGACTCAGAAAATAACCCGGACGAACGGCTAACGGCTAATGGCTGAAGGCAAAGGGTAAAACGATTCGATCCCCGGCTGGAAGGCATCGTTTTGCGGATTTGTCGTCAGCCATGCGCCTTTAGCCCTTCGTCACGAAACATTTTGGAAGGAAAAAGAAATGAAGGACGTATTCAGTGCGGAATTTGCTGGGAGAACCATCTCCCTGAAAGCGAACTATGTCGCCGCCCAGGCAGACGGGGCGATCCTCGCCACTTACGGGGACACCGTTGCCCTGGTGACGGCGGTTTCTCTGAAAAGCGGCAGGGAAGGAATCGATTTCATGCCCCTGACGGTGGATTACCAGGAAATGACCTATGCGGCCGGCAAGTTCCCGGGGGGCTTTTTCAAGAGGGAGGGACGCCTCAATGAACGGGAGGTGCTGACTTCCCGGATCATCGACCGCTCGATCCGTCCCCTCTTTCCCAAGGGCTACTCTTTTGAAACGCAGCTTATTGCGACGCTGCTGTCCGTGGACAATGAAAACGACGGCGGCGTGGCGGCCATGCTGGCAGCATCCGCAGCCCTGGAGATCTCCGATATCCCCTTCAAGGGACCGATCGCCGGCGTTCGCGTCGGGCGCCTGGAAGGCAAACTGGTCTGCAATCCCTCCCAGGACGCGATGAAGCAGAGCGACTTCAACCTGTTCCTGGTGGGGAGAAAAGTGCCTTCACCCGCAGGCGGATACGACGTCAACCTCGTGATGCTGGAAGGAGAGGCCAACGAGGTGGATGAAGACGCACTGGTCGACGCGATTCTTTTCGGGCTGGAAAATCTCCGGCCGGTGATCGACCTGCAGGACCGCATGCGCGAGGCCATCGGACGGGGTAAAAGGGCATTTGCTCCCGCCGCCTTGGACGAGGGACTGGCGGCCAGGATCACGGACACGGCCTTGCCGGCTCTTGAGGAAGCCTACCGCCTTCCCCGCAAGCAGGAGCGTTACAGCCGTCTGGATCGGATCCGCGAGGATGTCATGGCCGCGCAGACCGCGGAGGATCCCTCCCTGAAGGGAACCGTTGCCGCCGTTCTGGAAAACCTCGAGCGGCGCGTCGTCCGGAACATGATCCTCGGGGAGCGGAAGAGAATCGACGGCCGCTCAGCCACGGAGATCCGCCCGATCAGCTCGGAAGCAGGCATCCTGCCCCGCGTGCACGGGTCGGCGCTCTTCAACCGGGGCGAAACACAGGCCCTGGCCAGCGTGACGCTGGGAACCTCATCGGATGAACAGCGGATGGATTTTGTCAGCGGCGAAGAGCGGCGCTCCTTTCTCCTCCACTACAACTTCCCGCCCTACTGTGTGGGCGAAGCCAGGCCGCTGCGCAGCCCGGGCCGCCGGGAGATCGGCCACGGGAACCTGGCCCGCAAGGCGCTGTCACCCGTCCTGCCCTCCGCGGAAGTCTTCCCCTATACCATCCGCATCGTCTCCGAGATCCTTTCTTCCAACGGGTCTTCCTCCATGGCCTCGGTGTGCGGCGGAAGCCTCGCGCTCATGGATGCCGGCGTCCCGGTGAAAGCCGCGGTGGCCGGCATCGCCATGGGTCTGCTGAAGGAGGGCGGCGATGTCGTGGTCCTCTCGGATATTCTGGGCGATGAAGACCACGCCGGGGACATGGATTTCAAGGTCTGCGGCACCCGCCAGGGCGTCACGGCCATGCAGATGGACATCAAGATCGACGGCCTGACGGAAGGCATTCTGAGAAAGGCCCTCGCACAGGCCAAGGAGGGCAGACTGTTCATCCTTGGAAAGCTCGAAGAGACCCTGGGCGCGCCGAGGGCGGACATTTCCATTTACGCCCCGCGAATCACGACGGTGAAAGTCAGACCGGAAAAGGTGCGGGACGTCATCGGATCGGGCGGCAAGAACATTCGGCAGATCGTGAGCGAAACCGGCGTCACCATTGACGTGGAGGACGACGGCACTGTGACGATCGCCTCCAGTGACGCCGATGCGGCCGCACGGGCCGTGGCCATGGTCAAGTGGCTGACGGAGGACGCCGAGATCGGCAAAATCTACGTCGGCACAGTAAAGAAAGTGGTCGATTTCGGCGCCTTCGTGGAGATCCTGCCCGGTACGGAAGGGCTGGTGCACATTTCCCAACTCGCCAAGGAGCGGGTCAACAAGGTGACCGACATCCTCCAGGAAGGGGACGAAGTGACGGTGAAGGTCCTGGAGATCGACAAGCAGGGAAAAATCCGTCTGAGCAGGAAGGAAGCGCTGGGTGCCACGGTACCGAAAAACGGTCCTCGATAACGGGATTCGAATCGTTTCTGAAGAAATCGACCACGTCCGGTCCGTTTCCATCGGAATCTGGGTGCAATGCGGGTCCCGCCATGAAGACCGGGAGACCAACGGCATGGCGCATTTCATCGAGCACATGCTGTTCAAGGGCACCCGGAGCCGGTCGGCCTTCGACATCGCCGCGGCCATCGATTCCGTGGGCGGGGTGATGAATGCCTTTACCGGCAAGGAGCTGACCTCCTTCTACATCAAGATCCCCGATTACCATCTGGACATGGCCATCGATCTCCTGGCGGACATCTTCCGGAACTCCGTTTTCGACCCGGATGAAATCAGCAAGGAAAAATCGGTCGTGCTCCAGGAAATCCACATGCTGGATGATTCCCCGGACGACTACATACACGATTTCTTCGAGGAGAAATTCTGGAAAGACCACCCGCTCGGCTATCATGTCCTGGGAACCCGGGAGCGGGTTGAGCAGTTCGACAGGAACGCGATCCTGTCCTTTCTGAACGCCCGGTACCGGGGACAGAATCTCGTGCTGACCGCTGCGGGACGGCTGAAACACGAACACCTGGTCGAAAGGGTCAGCCGGTCCCTCGGCTCCGTCCCGAAGGAAGCCGTCCGGAACGGGCTCAGCAGCCCGAGTGCGTCGGGAGGAATCACGGTCCTGGACAAGGACCTGGAGCAGGTGCACATCGTGCTGGGATGCCCCGCCCCATCGTCCCTGAGCCCCCGGCGTTATGCGAGTTTTGTCATGAACGCCGTCCTGGGCGGCAGCATGAGTTCAAGGCTCTTTCAGGAAATCCGGGAAAGGCGGGGGCTGGCCTATGCCGTTCATTCCTACCTCACCCCCTACACGGACGTCGGCATGCTGGGAATCTATGCCGGAACAAGCGAAGCCAACGTCCGTGAGGTTGTGGGCGTGATCCTGGACGAGCTGATGCGGCTCACCCGCGATCCCCTGTCGGACCGGGAGCTGCAGTCCGTCCAGGAACTCATCAAAGGGAATTTCCTGTTGAGCATGGAAAGCACCGATAACCGGATGACGCGGCTGGCCAAGAACGAAATTATTTTCAGCAAGGACATCCCGGCGGAAGAGGTGATGGCCGGGATCGACGGGGTTTCCGCGGAGGAGATCCGGGCGCTTGCCGGCGAGATCTTCAACCCGAGCGTCATCGGACTCGCTGCGATCGGGCGGATATCGGAACAAGAACTGGCCCTGTCGGTCCTGAACGGTTGAACCCATCGCCGGCGTGACGGGATTCCGAGGACGACCGATTTCATGATCGAGGAAATCAGCATCCCCGTGCGCAGGCTTCCGGCGCATGGCGACTTGCCCCTCCCGCAGTACATGACGGAGCGCGCAGCGGGAATGGATGTCTATGCCGCGGTTGACGGCGAAGTGGAGATCCCTTCAGGACAACGGCGAATGATCCCCACGGGACTTGCGATCGCCCTGCCGGAAGGCTACGAGGCGCAGATCCGCCCCCGCAGCGGGATCGCCATTCAAAGCGGTGTGACGCTCGTCAATGCGCCCGGAACGATCGACGCGGATTACCGGGGCGAAATCGGAATTCTGATGATCAACCATGGCGAAAACCCCTATCGGGTCAGGCGGGGAGACCGGATTGCCCAGATGGTGATCCAGCGGGTGTGCCGCGCGACCTGGGCCGAGTCCGGACAGCTCGATGAGACCGGCCGCGGAGCGGGCGGATTCGGCCATACGCGCGGAGCGCGCGATCTTACGGAGCGGAGTGGAGAGGATCGAGTCCCATGAAAAAGCACAAAGTCAATAAGACGATCCGCGAGATCAATGAAAGAATCAGACAGGGCAAGGCGGTCGTCGTCACGGCCGAAGAGATGATCGACATCGTGGAACGGCGCGGGGATGTCGATGCGGCGCGCCACGTCGATGTGGTGACAACGGGAACCTTTGCGCCGATGTGCTCATCGGGCGCATTTCTGAACGTGCAGCACACGGCCCCGCGGATCCGGGCCTCCCGCGTCTGGCTGAACGACGTGCAGGCCTACGGCGGGATCGCCGCCGTGGACTGCTACATCGGGGCAACGGAGGTGGTGGAGGGGGATCCCCTGAACAGTGTGTATCCCGGTGAATTCAACTATGGCGGAGGCCATGTCATTCAGGACCTTGTCGCCGGCAACGTGATCCGGCTGCGCATGGAGGGATACGGCACGGACTGCTACCCGGCGCGCAGGCATGAAAAAAACATCACCATCCACGACCTGCGCGATGCGATCCTCTTCAATCCCCGGAACGCCTATCAGAACTACAGCTGCGCCGTGAACATGTCCGACAAGACCATCTACACCTACATGGGGATGCTCCGCCCCCGCATGGCCAATGCAAACTATTCCACTTCGGGACAGTTGAGTCCGCTCTTCAACGATCCTTTCTACAAAACCATCGGTCTGGGAACCCGGATCTTTCTGGGAGGAACCCAGGGCTTTGTCGCCTGGCCCGGAACCCAGCACAACCCGAACGTTCCGAGAAGCAGAGGCGGAACGCCCCGGGAGGGCGCGGGAACCATCGCGACCATCGGCAACCTGAAGGAGATGAGCCCGGAATGGCTCGTCGGCGCGAGCATGCTGGGTTACGGGGTCTCGCTCTATGTGGGAATCGGCATCCCCATACCGGTCATCCATGAGGAGATGGCGCGCTACACGTCGGTAAAGGATGAGGAGATCGTCACCCAAATCTACGATTACAGCATGGACTACCCGAAGGGATCGCCGAAAAGCCTGGGGCAGGTTACATACAGGGAGCTGCGCAGCGGAACGATTGTCCTGAACGGAAAGAAGGTGGCCACTGCACCGCTTTCCAGCTACTACAAGGCCAGGGAGATCGCCAATATCCTGAAGGAGTGGATCGAGCGTGGAGATTTTCTGCTCGGCGAGGCGCAGATGCTTCTCCCCTCCGTGCAGGCTTAAAAATATTTTTATTTTTGTGTTGTCAAAACAGGCGGCCTGAAGTATACTATGTTCACATAGGAGGGGTTGGAGGGGAATATGGCATTCACTTTGGGAACGGCAGCAATCCGTAATGCCGTTTTCCCGTCTGCTTTTTTACATCCCCTGATCCGGGTGCCATCCTGAGATGAAGGTAGGTCGCTATTTGGCCATATTCGTGCTTGTCATGGGATTCCTCATCGCCTTCGGCAACCGCGGGATTGTCGACAACTTCATGATGAGGGAGAAACTGGCCGCCCTGAAAAAAAACAACCGGGAAATCACTCGGGAAAACAGAGAGCTCAAGAAAACGATATTGCTTCTGAGAAGCGAATTGCCCTATATCGAAATGGTCGCGCGAAACGAGCTGGGCATGGTCCGGAAGGGAGATCTGGTCTATCGGTTTTCCCAATAACCCGTGCCCGCGCTAGACGTTCACCTTATGAATACGGTGATGCTATGCCCTCAATGAAGGAAATGTTTTCAAGCCTCAAGGCGCCGGCGAAGTTCGGCGGTGCATTGGCTTCTCTCCCTCTAAATGACCTCTTTTCGCGAAAAAAATCGCTGGTCGGTCTGGATATCGGATCCAGTTCTCTGAAGCTGGCCGAAATCCAGGAAAACCGGGATGGATACCTTCTCAGCCACTTTTCCCAAGTCCCTCTGGAAAAAGGCGTCATCGAAGACGGCATTCTGATCAGACCGGAAGCGCTTTCGGACAAAATCAAGATCCTTTTCAAGAATTCAGGCCTGAACCGCAAGGGCATCGTCACCTCCCTGTCGGGAAACTCAGCCATTGTCAAAAAAGTCACCCTGCCCTCCATGGAAGATGCGGAACTGCGCGATCTGATTCGAGACGAGGCGAGCAAATACCTGCCCTTTGACAACATGGACGACGTCAACTTCGATTTCCAGGTCCTGGGGCCCAATGAATTCAATCCCAATCAGATGGAAGTCATTCTCGTCGCCGCAAAAAAAGAGGTGGTCGAGGGGTTCACCGACGCCATCGAGAGCGCCGGCCTGTCACCGTACATTATGGATGTGGACACATTTGCCCTGGAAACCATGTACGAGGCAAATTACGATGTGGACGAAGACAATGTCGTCGCCATGATCAACATCGGGGCAAGCACCACGAACATCAACGTGGTCAAAGGCAGCGCTTCGCTTTTCACGAGGGATTTTGCGCTGGCCGGCAATTCCCTGACGGAGGCGATACAGGCAAAACACGGCGTGCCTTTCGAGGCGGCGGAAAGAATGAAGATCGAGGGTCCCGAGGGAGACGAACTGACCCGGAAAACCTTCCGGGAGGACCTGATCGCCTATGCCGATCCGATCTGCGCGGAGATTGTGCGATCCATCGACTACTTCCGGTCCATCTCCGGAGGTGAAAATATCAGGCAAGCCCTTTTGTCCGGCGGTTCGGCCAACCTGCCCGGCCTTGCCGGGGCGCTGGCCGAGAAACTCGGCACCGGCACGGAGGTGATCGATCCCTTCCGGAAAATCGATTACAACCGGAAAAAGTACACACCGGAGGACATGCGGACCATCGGTCCCGCGGCAGCCGTCGCTGTCGGCCTGGCCCTGCGCCGAATAGGTGATAAATGATCAAGATCAATCTTCTCCCTTACAAGGAAAAGGAAAAAAAGGCGACCATGGCCCGCCAGGCCGTGCTCGTCCTTTTGAGTTCATTGATCTTTCTCCTCCTCATCGCCGCCGTCCACATCTTTTTCAGCCAGAGCATCAGCGGCCTGCAAAAAGATGTGAAAGCCAGGGAGGCCCGCCTGGCCGAGTTGAAAAAAGTCATCGGCGAAATCGACACGATCAAAGTCGAGAAGAACACCCTGGAGAAAAAACTGGGTGTCATCAAACGCCTGGATGAAGACCGCCTCTATCCCGTGCGGATTCTGGATGAGATCAACCAGATCACGCCCCCCAAGGACCTTTGGCTCAACAAAATTTCGGAGACCGGCGGGAACCTGAACATCGAGGGCATCGGGCGGGACAACATCGCGGTGGCCCTCTTCATGAAGAGCCTGGAAACGTCGAAGCACATTCAGTCGGTGGAACTGGTTTCCTCCAAACAGGTGGACATTTCCGGATTGAAGCTGCAGCAGTTCACCCTTTCCTGCGTGAAAAAGAGGTCCTGAGCCATGGCCGTCTCGCTAGACCTGAAGAATCTGTCCCCCAAGATGACGGCGCTGCTGGTACTGGTCGCCTTCGGAGTGGTCGGGTATTTCTACTATTTCTTCTTCCTTCAGAACGCAATCAAGGAGCGGGAGGCGCTCCAGACGAAGCTGGCGGGACTGCAGCAGGAGGTCGGGGAGAAGGAGCGGATCGCCCAGCAGAAGACCCGATTCCTGAAGGAGGTGGCAGACCTGAAGGAGGCTTATCAAGCTGCGCTGACGAAGCTGCCGGACAAGCGCGAAATCCAGCCGCTCTTCCAGCAGGTCGCCTCCCTGGGAAAGGCAACAGGCATGGATTTTCTTCTCTTCCAGCCCAAACCCCCCGAATCGCCGGCCGAAGCCAAGGCCCCGACTGTTAAAGACAACCTCAAGCCATCTGATCAGCGCGCGGAACAAAAAGCCGCGGCGGGAAGCGCGCCGCCTGCGAAAGCGCCCGCGAAGGCGCCGGAACCAGAAAAGTTCTACGAGGAGGTCCCCATCACGGTCTCGCTCAACGGGCAGTTCCACAACACCCTGGCCTTTTTTTCCAAAGTGGTGACGCTCCCACGCATCATCAACATCGAGAACATCACGATGGGAGAGGGCAAGGAAGTCAAGGGAAGCGGCCGGATCATCAAGACGGACTGCGTGATCAAAACCTACATGTTTGTCGACAAGCAGCGATGAGAAAAAAACAATGCATTATCTGCGGAAAGATCGGCTCCCTGGCCATGGGTGCAGCCTTGTTATGGGCAGGGTTCCTTGCGCCGGGGTTGGCACGGGAAGCGATCGGGGCGGATCCGCCTGGGGCCAAAGCGGCCGCTCCTGAGGCTGCCACACCCGCCACGAAGGCACCGCCTCAAGCCGCCGCACCTTCCACAGCGCCACCGGCAACGGCGCCTGCCTCCCCACCAGCCGCGGCGCCTGCTTCGCCGTCCGCACCCCTTATCAGCATCTCGGCGCCTCCCGCAGTGAAAGCCGAGAGGAGCTTTTACTACGATCCGTCGGGAAAGAGCGACCCGTTCAAGCCGTTCATCGAAACGGAGCTGGCAAAAAAGAAAACCGTCGAACTGTCCGTAAACCCGCTGCGCAGACAGGCGGTCGAACAGTTCCGGCTCGTCGGCGTCGTCGGCGACGGCAAAGGCCGGCGGGCAATGGTGCAGGACAGCGCGGGGAAATTCTATTCTCTGCTGCCGGGCGCCTACATCGGCCTGAATGACGGACGGGTCTCCCGGATCCTTTCCGACCGCATCGTCGTCGATGAGAAAATCAGAACGGATGAAGGGAAAATAAGGCAAAGGAAAATCATCATCAAGCTACGCCAGGATGAGGGAAAACCATGAAAACGAACCGGCGACGGAAAGGGATTTTTATCTGGATGGGGCTTGCCGTGCTTCTGGTCAGCGTGGGAATAGTTCACGGTGCGACTGCGGAGCCGGCAACGACGGCGACGTCCGGAATTCGGGCAAGCCAGGAGGGATCGCTTCAGAACATCGGCTTTGAAAGGCTCCAGGGTAAGGAGCGGGTGGTCCTGATGCTTTCCAGGCTGTCGGGCGCGCTCGCTGAAGACCAGCCCGGCAACACCGTCTTGATCAAGATCGACGACTTCACCGTGCCGAAGAAACTGCAGCGCCCGCTGGGCGAGGGGGAGCTGGACAACCTCATCCGGGTCGTGCCCGCGCAGAAGACGGAGGCAGGCCGCCAGCAGGCGACCATCCGGATGGAACTGAACAAAGCCGTGCCCTATCGCATCGGCCAGGAAGGCCCCAACATCATCATCGACTTCAATGTGGCGTCCCTGCCCGTCAAAGCCGCATCCGGCAGCCGGATCGCGGCATCCAGGGAGCCGGCCGCGAAACCGGCATCCGCCGCCGGGCAGAAAACCGGAGCGCCGGCGGCTGCTCCGCAGAGCACGGGCAAGGCAAAATCCCCACAGGGAAAACCCGCCTATCTCACCCGGCCCATCTCCTTCGAGTTTCAGGATGCCCCCATCAAGGGCGTTCTGAAGACACTTGCCGATGTAGCGGGAGTCAACATCGTATACGGCGACGACGTCAAAGGCAACCTGACCGTAAGCCTGGACAAGATCCCCTGGGAACAGGCGCTGGACACCGTGCTCGCCGTCAATGACATGACGCGCATTCAGGAAGGCAGCAACATCATCCGGGTCATCACGAAAAATAAGCTGAGCGAGCTGGAGAAAAAGGCGGAGGATCGAGAGAAGAAAGAACAGCAGAAGAAAGTCGATCTGGGGCAGTTGAAGCAGATCTCCATCGAGGCGAAGATCGTTGAGGCCAATACGGGTTTTGTCCGCAAACTGGGTGTGCAGTGGGGCGGCGCCTACGCGAATTTTGCCCGGATCGGCCAGAGCTCCTACCCCTACGGCTTGATGGCGGGGACCAATCCGAGCACTGCCGGCTCTACAGCCCTTGGAACCCTGGTTCCGGTCGCGGATGGAATGGGAATCACGAGCACCGGCCTGGCGACAAACCTTCCGACCGCGATTGCCTCACCCACGCTCGGGATTGTCGTCGGCGCCTCCAATGCGATCATTACGGCCCAGATTGCAGCCTCCGAACAAACTCAGGATGTCAAGTTAATCTCCACACCCCACGTTGTCATCATGGAAGGAGAGGAGGCCATCATCAAGCAAGGCGAGGAAATTCCTGTGATCACGCCGGCAACGGCCACCCAGCCGGCAACGGTGACCTACAAACCCGCGGAGCTGGAGCTGAAGGTCATTCCGAAAATCACCGAGGATGGGCGCGTATCCATGACGATCAATGCCATCAATAACCGCGCGAACAAGGCGGAGAAGGAGCCGTCGACGGGAAACATGCCGATCTGGACCAACAACCTGAAATCCAAGGTGGTGATCCGGGACGGCGACACGATCGTGATCGGCGGCGTCATGAAAACGGAAGAGTCGAAAGGCATCAGCGGCGTGCCGTGGTTTTACAAGATCCCCGTGCTGGGCTGGCTGTTCAAGACGGAGGATATCGACCGGACGAAGCGAGAGCTTTTGATCTTCGTGACGCCGAAAGTCATCAACACGGCGGCACTGTAAACGAGCGAAACGAGCGGCTGCCGGCGCAGCGTTTTAACGGCCGGCCGCAGGATGATTCCAGATGATTCCATAGAAGTTAAGGAGAGGACGATGAACAGAAAAAAATCCCTGGTTGCCCTGATCATACTGTTGTTTGGCCTGTTCCTGCTCGGCGGCTGCGGCGACAATACGGAGCAAGGCGTTATCGAGGCCGGTGGCGGGTCAGTCACGCTGGCAGCCGCAGATACGACCGTGGCCGAGGGAAACAGCACC
>JAXDBM010000042.1:0-20015 GCA_034678725.1 Syntrophales bacterium
GCGGCGTCTTCGGCCCTGTTGACCACGACCAGTTCGGGCCGGATGGACAGGAAGGCGAAGCTCTTGAGGGAGAAGATCTCCTCGGCGGTGAGGTTCTGCGCGCGGAGCGGCAGGCCCTTCTCGAGCCCCTCTTTCAGGCGGGGGAGGATCTGTTTGTGCGCCTGATCCTGGGGCTTCAGGGCCTTTGACGGGAGCCGGGCCATCCGGTCCAGGCGGTTTTCCACGATGAGCAGGTCCGACAGGACCATGTCATCGGCGAGCCTGCGGTAGCGGCCGGCGATCTCCCGTGCGTCACCGGCCGTGAAGCCGTCCACGACATGGATCAGCCCGTCCGTCCCGTTGAGCGCCTGGCGGATCGAATCCCCGGGATGTTCTCCTCGAAAGTGGACATCGATGAAGGGGACCCGGGCGGGCGTCGCTTTCAGGGGCTTGAAAACGCTGACCAGGTGATCGAATCGGCTGTCCGGCACGTCCGCCTGGCCCCGCCGGCAGGCCTCGCCGCGTTGGTCCCGGCCGTTGCCCCCGGTCATGATTTCAAACAGCGTGCTCTTGCCGCTCCCGGGAAGTCCCAAAATTCCCATTTCCATGACAGGATCTCCTCCACACAAAAAGGTAGGCTTCATATCAGGCAGGTGAGAGGTTGGCAAGGAAAATTATTCGGTTGGAAGGGTCCCGACGACGAAGGGCCAGTGAAGTTCGCAGGGGACGCCCATTCGCAGCCAGGCGTTGCGGGCGTCCATCTCTTCGTGGATCCGTTCCAGGACGGTCCGGATCGCCCCGTCGGGGCAGGTGACGGTCGCGCTGTAATCCGCCTCCGCGATAATGTCCGGCGGTGTGCAGCCGGTCTCCTCGCGGTAGAATTCACAGGCCTCCTCGGCAATGTCGGCGGCAATGACCGTGCTTTGAATCCGCCAGGCGCGCATCGGATCAGAACTCCCGGCTGCGGATGAAGCGGACGGCGTTCCGGAACAGGGCGAGTCCCATGCCCTCCTCGGGAAGCCGCTCCCGGGTCCAGCGCGGGTGGTTGGTGCGGTGAAGATAAGCTTCAGGGTGGGGCATCAGGCCGAAAATCCGCCCGGTCTCGTTGCAGATCCCGGCGATGCCGTCCACGGCGCCGTTCGGGTTGGCTGGATATGCCGTCGCGACGGTCCGGTAATCCTCATGGCAGTACTGAAGGGCGACGTGGCGATTCCGGTGCAGCCGTTCCAGTATCATGCCGTCCTTGGCAATGAATTTGCCTTCGCCGTGGCGGACGGGCAGGTACAGTTTCCGGACGCCTCTCGTGAAAACGCAGGGCGAGGCCGGGTTGGCCTTCAGATGGACCCATCGGTCCTCGAAGCGTCCCGAGTCGTTGAAGGACAGCGTGGCCGTCTGCCGGAAGCAGTCGCCGTCGAAGCCGGGCAGCGTTCCCAGTTTCACCAGAAGCTGGAATCCGTTGCAGACCCCGAGGATCAGTTTCCCGTCCCGGACGAAGCGGCTGAACTGGTCCCGCAGCTTTTCCCTTCGGACCGTCCGATCCGTTTTGATGCGCGCGTGCAGGATCCGGTTGGTCCCGGCCTTGGCCGATCCCAGGTCGTCCCCGTCCAGAAAGCCGCCGGGGAGATTGAGGAAATGATAGTCGTCCAGCTTGGTCTCACAGTAGAGCAGGCGGCTGATATGGACGATGTCCACCTGGTCCGCGCCGGCCAGGCGGCAGGCGTGGGCCGTTTCCATTTCGCAGTTCGTCCCGTTTCCGGTGATGACGATGGCTTTGACCTTTCTGGTCATTTCGGCTTCCTTAAAAGTTCAGCGGTCTTTGCCAGACCGCCTTCAGGAGGGCGATGTCCTCCGCGACGACCGTGTTCCCCTTGAGCCCCCGGATTTTCAGTGTTTTTTCCGGTGTCACCCGGCCCACCCGGGCAAATTCGCTGCCTTTCATGATCCGCTCGAAGGCCGCCGCGCTCCGCGGTGAGACCGTGACGACGAAGCGGCTCTGGGACTCCGAGAAAAGCAACTCGTCGTTTCGGCGAATGCCCCGGGCGGGGACTCTGGCCAGGTCCACCGACAGGCCGAGAGCCCCGGCAAAGGCAACCTCCGCCAGGGCCACGGCGAGGCCTCCATCGGAGCAGTCGTGGCAGGAGGCCACCAGGCCGGCCGCGATCGCCCGGCTCAGGGCGGCATAGCGTTTTTTTGCCCGGACGGCGTTCACCTTCGGGACATCGTTGCCGATGAACCCCCGCAGGGCGTACCATTCGGAGCCGCCCAGCTCCGGACCGGTCCGGCCAAGGACATAGACCAGATCGCCGGCCTGCTTGGCTTCCATCGTCACGGCCTGTCTCACGTCCTGAATGACACTGATGGTGGAGAAGAGCAGCGTCGGGGGAATGGAAATTTTCGTGTCCCCGATCTGGTAATCATTTTTCATACTGTCCTTGCCCGAGATGCAGGGCACCCCGTATGCAGTCGTGATGTCGTAGAGGGCCATGTTGGCGCGGACGAGTTGGGCGAGCTTGTATTCCCCGTCCGGCGTCTTTTCCGACTGCACCGGATCGCACCAGCAGAAGTTGTCCAGGCCGGCCATCCGCTCGAGCGAACCGCCCACGGCGACGGCGTTCCGCACGGCCTCGTCGATGGCACAGGCGGCCATGTGGTAGGTGTCGATGTCGCTGTAGCGGGGGCAGATTCCGTTGGCCACGACGACGCCCTCGAAGGAATCCAGCAGGGGACGGATGACCGCGGCGTCGCCAGGGCCGTCGCAGGCGGCGCCGACGAGCGGCTTGACGACGCTGCCGCCCTGAACCTCGTGGTCGTACTGCCGGACGACCGACTCCTTGCTGCAGATGTTCAGCCGGGCAAGAAGGGCCTTCAGCTCCTGTCCCAGATCCGCCGGCTCCGGGAAGTCGGGCTCCGGGTGGCGGGGCGGCCGCCAACGCGCCTTCAGGCGGAGCTGGGGCACCCCGCCGTGGAGGAATTCCATGTCCAGAAGGGCGACGGTCCGTTCCCCGAACCGGACATGAAATTTTCCGGAGTCGGTGAACCGGCCGAGGACAGTGGCCTCGACCTCCATTTTTTTCGCCAGGGCCAGAAAGGCGCCGGTCTTTTCGGGGTCCACGGCCAGGGACATCCGCTCCTGCGCCTCGGACAGGAGGATCTCCCAGGGCTGAAGTCCGGCGTATTTGAGGGGCGCCCGCTCCAGGTCGATCTCGCAGCCGCCGGAAAGCCGCGCCATTTCCCCGACGGAAGAAGATAGGCCTCCGGCGCCGTTGTCGGTGATGGCCCGGTAGAGATCCAGATCCCGCGCCATCAGCAGGAAATCGGTCATTTTTTTCTGGGTGATGGGGTCGCCGATCTGCACCGCCGTGACCGGGGACCCTTCGTGCAACTCCTCGGAGGAGAAGGTTGCCCCGTGAATTCCGTCTTTGCCGATCCGGCCCCCGGTCATCACGATCCGGTCGCCGGGAAGGATTTCCTTGGTATGGGTGGGCTTGCCGTTGATCACCGCCGGCATGATCCCGCCCGTCCCGCAGTAGACCAGGGGCTTGCCCAGATACCGCTCGTCAAAGACGATGCAGCCGTTGACCGTGGGGATCCCGCTCTTGTTGCCGCCGTGCTCCACGCCCTCGCGGACACCCTCATAAATGCGCCGGGGGTGCAGGATCCTCCTGGGCAGGGGCTTGTTGTAGTCCGGTGGGGCGAAGCAGAAGACATCGGTGTTGAAGATCAGCTTGGCGCCCTTCCCGGTCCCGAAGGGGTCCCGGTTGACGCCGACGATTCCCGTCAGCGCGCCGCCGTAGGGGTCGAGGGCCGAAGGCGAATTGTGGGTCTCCACCTTGAAGACCAGGTTCCAGCGGTCGTTGAACCGGATGACGCCGGCGTTGTCCACGAAAACGGAAAGGCACCAGTCTTTTTTCCCCAGACGCCGCCGGACCCGGCCGGTGGCGGCGCGGATGTAGCTGTCGAAAAGGGAATCGATTTTCCGGACCCGGCCCTGCTCGTCCCGGTAGGCGATAAGGCTGTTGAAGATCTTGTGCTTGCAGTGTTCCGACCAGGTCTGGGCCAGGCACTCCAGCTCCACGTCGGTGATCCTCCGGCCCAGGCCGGCCGCCTTCCGCTCTTTCAGAACGTCTTTGTCCCGAAGATAGTCCCGAATGATCCGCATTTCCTCGATGTTGAGGGCCAGGACCCCCTCCTGGCTGATCTTCAGGAGCTTCCCGTCGCCGACATTCAGGTTGATCTCCGCCACCCTTGGAGCGCCGCTGTCGGCGACCCGTGGAACGAAGGCGGGCATCCCCCTGCGGCGATCCCAGCTCTTGCCGTCGACAATTTCATAGCGTTCGATCAGTTCGTTGGCCAGAAGGCTGGAGGCGATCTCCCCGGCATCTTTGCGGCCGATGGGGCCCTGAATCAGGTACTGGCGGGAGGTGTGGATCCGCGGCGCTTCCGCCGGGTCGAGGCCGAGCAACAGGGCGACGGCTTCGCGGGCGGTCTTGCCGACGTTGTCCGTCACGCCGGGACGGAACCCCACCTCGATCAGCCAGTCGAAGCGGTCCGCGAGACCGCGGTCGGCGGCAAAACACTGGATGACGGGATCGGACAGGGGGCCCGCGGCGATCCGCTTCAGGTCCCGCAGAGACAACCGTCCGTCGATGGTGTAAACTTCGATGGTCCTCACCTCGCCGACGGCCATGTGAAGGTTCTCAACGATCCGTTTTTTGATTTTTTCACCAAGGGCGTCCCGGATGCCTTTTTTGAAGCCGATTTCGATTCGGTGGGCCATTTTTCTTCCTTTTCCGCGCCGGTCTTCCCGCTATTCGGACCGTTTCCGGGCCGGCTCCGGCTCGCGGGGTGATGCCACTCAGGGCGTCTACATCACTTCCGTCATGATTGCAACAGGGAAAAGGGACGGATCCGCTTGATCGGGGGTTGTTTTCATGGGTCGCTTGTTGTAATGGGATAGCGGCGGTTGTTTTGCTTTGCATGGCCGGTGCGGTGGGCTTCACGCAAGCCGGTGCGATGAGGCCGCTGCCGTCGTTTCAGATCAAGTTGAATGCGGGGAAGGGAATTTATGGACAGGAAGATAACAGTGGTCGGGGCCGGGAACGTGGGAGCAACGGCAGCGCAGCGTCTGGCCGAAAAGGTTCTGGGAGACGTGGTACTGATCGACATTGTCGAGGGGGTGCCCCAGGGCAAGGCGCTGGACCTGGCAGAGGCGGCGCCGATCGAGAAGCATGACGCCAGGCTGATCGGGACGAACGCCTACGAGCTTTCCGCCGGTTCGGACATCGTCGTTATCACGGCGGGGATCCCCCGCAAACCCGGAATGAGCCGGGATGACCTGCTGGCCACCAACAGGAGGATCATCGAAAGCGTGACCCGGCAGGTCGCCTCGTTTTCCCCGAAAGCCGTCCTGATTGTCGTCAGCAATCCCCTGGATGCCATGTGCCATGTGGCCTACGAGGCCAGCGGATTCCCCAGCAACCGTGTGGTCGGCATGGCCGGCGTCCTCGATTCGGCCCGGTTCCGGCATTTCATCTCCGCGGAGCTGCAGGTCTCCGTTGAAAACGTCCATGCCTGCGTCCTGGGCGGGCACGGGGACACCATGGTGCCCCTGCCCCGTTATTCGACGGTGGCCGGCATTCCCATCACGGAACTGATGTCCCCGGAGCGCATCGCCGCCCTGGTGGAGCGAACGCGGAACGGCGGGGCGGAGATCGTCGGCCTGCTGAAGACGGGGAGCGCCTACTATGCGCCCGCTTCCGCGGCCGTTGAGATGGCCGAGGCCATCTTGAGGGACCGGAAAAAAATCCTGCCCTGCGCCGCCTACCTGGAAGGGGAGTACGGCATTCACGGCCTGTTCGTCGGCGTGCCCGTAAAGCTGGGCGCGGGCGGCGTGGAAAAAATAATCGAGATCAGTCTGACAGACGAGGAGCGCCAGGCTCTCCACCGGTCGGCCGGGGCCGTCCGGGAGCTGGTCGCGGCCATGCGGAAGACGGGCTGATCCCGCAGCGGACGTCAGCGCGGCCGTCTGATTCCGGTGCTCCGGGGGAACCGGGAAGGCGGTCTGCGCAGCGACAGGGTCAAGACAGCGATTCCATGACATGAAGAGAGGTTTGATCCCATGTATGCCGTGATCATGGCCGGAGGGAAAGGCACGCGGTTCTGGCCGCGAAGCCGGGAGCGAAAACCGAAGCATCTGCTGGACATCATCGGCGACAGGACCATCATCCAGGAAACCGTCGACCGGATCCGGCCCATCATGTCTCCCGAAAACACACTGATCGTGACGGGGAAGAGCCACGCCGGCGAACTGATGCGGCAGCTTCCCGATATTCCGCGGGGCAACATCATCATCGAGCCCGTCGGCCGGAACACCGCCCCCTGCATCGGCCTCGCGGCGCTTCACATTCGGAGGAAAACACCCGATGACGTCATGGTGGTGCTGCCCTCGGACCATTTGATTGCCGACGAAAAGAAATTTCTCGAAATCCTCGGCGCCGCAGCGGAAATGGCGGAGCAGGGAGACCACCTGGTGACGATCGGCATCCGGCCGACGGCGCCGGAAACGGGTTACGGCTACATTGAGCAGGGCGGCCGGAAAGCGCAGATCCGCGGAGAGGAAGTGTTCGCGGTCCGATCGGTCCGGGAGAAGCCCGATGCCGAGCAGGCCGGGAAGTTTCTGAAAGCGGGCGGGTTTCTCTGGAACAGCGGCATGTTCGTCTGGAGGACGTCGGTTCTTCTGGATGCCGTCCGACAGCGGCTGCCGGACCTCTACCGGGGCCTATTGCGGATCGAGGGTGCGCTGGGGTCGGCGCGGGAGGCGGCCGTCGTGGACGAGGTCTACCGGAATGCGGAATCCATCTCTATTGACTATGGGGTCATGGAAAAGGCCCGGAACGCGGTGGTCATTCAGGGGGATTTCGGGTGGTCCGATGTGGGGAGCTGGGATTCGCTGTGGGAGGTTTCCCGAAAGGACAAAAAAGGCAATGCCGCCCGCGGGCGGCTGATCGCGGTGGACAGCCGGAACTGCCTGGTGCACAGCCCGGCCAAACCGGTGGCCCTGGTGGACGTGAACGACCTGATCGTTGTCGAGACCGACGACGTCCTGATGATCTGCAGGCGGGGGTCTTCGCAGGATGTCAAAAAGGCGGTGGCCGCCCTGGAAAAGAGCGACCTGAAGACCCTCTTTTAGGATCCGGTTCCCGACCGGCTTGTCCGGTCAGGTCCGGGCGGGGTCGCGTTCGCACCGGGGAGAGTGACTTCCCGTTCCAGATAAACGGGCTTTCCGAGCGGTTTGATCCCGCCCTTCCGGAGCGCTGTCAGGATTTGGGGAAGCTGCGTTTTTGCATCATCGAAGGTGACGACCACCGTATCGACCCGGGGCGTATCAAACTTCACGATCCCATCGATCTTTTTCAGGATAGAACCTATCCTTGCCCGTCCCCCTCAGGTCATGCAACCGGGCACGTTCAACTGCACGGATCTTTCCGCCGCGAAGGCACTCCTTTCCAACAGCGGAATCCCAATCCAAAAAATCAGGATTGACACCACGACAGCGACGGCCTCTCTTCTCATGATCATCTCCCCCGCGCACCATCCAGACCGGCTAGCTTTTGATTTTTCCCCAATCTAAACACAAAGATTGCAAAAATCCAGCTAAAACTTTATAGGTAAAGCAATTCGATTCGGTAAAGGCGGACATTGCATGGGTGTTGTTTTGAACGCGCCGCTCATCCTGGCCTCCGCTTCGCCCCGCCGGGCGGAGCTGATGCGGCTGCTGGAAGTGGAATTCCGGGTTCTCCCCAGCGGAGCGGACGAGTCCTTCCTGCGGCGGGAGTCCCCCGAAGCCCATGTCCGGCGGCTTTCCGGCTTGAAGGCGGAGGCCGTCGCCGCCGGGCATCCTGAGTGCTGGGTCCTGGGCGCGGACACCGTCGTAGCCGTTGGCCGGGAGGTGCTGGGCAAGCCGGCCACGCCCCGGGAGGCCGGTAGAATGCTGAAGAAGCTGAGCGGCCGGGAACATGCCGTTTACACGGGCTTTACCTTCAGAGGAATCGATTCCGGCATCTCGATTCAGGAAGTCGTGGCTTCGAAAGTGGCGCTTCGGAAGGTCCCCGATGATGAGATTGCCTGGTACGTCAATTCCCGTGAACCCTACGACAAGGCGGGGGGCTACGCCGTGCAGGGAATGGCGGCGCTTTTCATTCGGGAGATTCAAGGATCCTACACCAATGTCATGGGGCTTCCCCTCTGCGAGGTCCTGGATGCCATGAAGAAAGCCGGCGCCGTCCGGTTTGTGTCGTGACGGAATGGAAGCGGGAATCCGAGACCGGGTCGAGAGCATCCGGAAAAACATCGCGGCGGCGGCCCTGCGGTCCGGCCGGCGGCCGGAGGACGTCCGGCTGATGGCCGTCACCAAAACGGTGGCGGACCACCGGATCCGGGAGGCGGTGGAGGCCGGCGTGGACATCATCGGCGAGAACTACGTCCAGGAGGCCCGGCGAAAGAGGGAGCAGGCGGGCCGGTCCGTCCCGTGGCATCTGATCGGCCATCTCCAGAGCAACAAGGCCAAGGATGCCGTCCGCCTCTTTGAAATGATCCATTCCCTGGACCGCATGAGCCTGGCTGTCGAACTGGACAAAAGGTCGCGGATGTGTGGCTGCGTGACGCCTGTGCTCATTGAAGTCAACGTCAGCGGCGAAGAGACCAAGCGGGGGGTTCCCCTGGAGGAGGCCGTCCCGCTGGTCCGAGAGGTTTCCGCCCTGGAGCATCTCTCCATTCAGGGACTCATGACCATGCCGCCGTGGTTTGACGACCCGGAGGAAGCCAGACCCTTCTTTGCCGCGCTGCGCGGGCTGCGGGATCGGATCATCGGGGAGGGAATCGCCCGGGTCGAGATGCGGGAATTGTCCATGGGGATGTCGCAGGACTACACGGTTGCCGTTGAAGAAGGGGCAACAATCGTGCGGATCGGGCGGCTGATCTTCGGGGAGCGGCCGGGGCGGTAGGCATTTTGAAGCGCACAGGGGCAGGCTTTCCGCCGAAGCCCCTCTGGAAAATTGCGGTCTGCGGGGATTGTGCCGATGAAAAAAGACATCCTGCTTCAGAAGGTGGACAGAAACGGGCTGATCATCATATCCGTCGGGGTGGCGCTGGTCTACTGGCGCTTCGATTCGCTGCACCCCGGCGAGATTCTGACGCGCCTGTTCACCGTCACACTGTTCATCGTGTACGGGATCTTCACGCAGTACCTGATCAACGAGTACAAATGCATGACGGCCGCCCTGAAGAAGGCCCACAATGAGCTGATGAACCGGGTGGTGGAGCGGACGGCCGGGTGGGTCCTGGACAACGAGGGGTTGCACTGGCTGGGCCAGAAGCACAAGCCGGAAGCTTGATGCCAGCAACACGCTACTTCACCGGCGGTTGATGAGCCAGAGGATCAGGGTCAGAATGACGCTGAAGAGCAGGCCGGTCGCCAGGGGAAAGTAGAAGCTGAAGTTTTTGCCCTTGAAGTAAAAATCACCGGGAAGCCGGCCGATCCAGCCGAGGGGGCCTTTGCCGCCCAGGATCAGCAAAAGGCCGATGCCGGCCGCAACGAGGCCCGCCGCCACCAGCAACCTGCCGAGACCGGAAGTGTCCATCTACGCTTTCTCCTCCCACGCAAAGGGCTCTTTCCGGTCGAAGTCCGGGGAAAGATGCCGCTCGTCCACCTCCTGGACATAGACGCTTTCAAAGCCGGAATCGAGGGCATAGCGAACCACCCGGTCGTATTCGGCGCGGGTGATCCGCCGGCCAAGGACCGGGTGGCTTCGCACCGCCGGAATCGGCGTGTACTGGGACATCAGGCTCAGGGTCACGGCGGTGGAAACATGCTCCCGGATCCGGTCGAGAGCGGCCATGCTGTTCGCCGTTTTTCCCGGGAGAACGAGGTGGCGGATGAGCACGCCTCTTCTCGCGACGCCTCCCTCCATTTCCAGGCGCGTTCCCCGTTGCCTGACCATCTCCCGAACGGCTGCTGCGGCATGCCCTGAATAATCGCCGGCCCCGGACAGCATCCGGCCCTCCTCATCCAGGCCGTATTTGAAGTCCGGCAGGTAGATGTCCACCAGTCCGTCCAGCATCGCGATCACGTCGGGCGATTCATACCCGCCGCAATTGTAGACGAAGGGGATCGTCAATCCCGAAGATCGGGCCATGAGCAGGGCCTCGATGATCCCCGGGAGCTGCGGCGTCGGCGTCACCATTTCTACATTATGGCAACCCCGCACCTGCAGATCAAGCATGACTTTGGCCAGGCCGGCCGCGTCCATGCCCATTCCGGAGGCCCGGTGGCTGATCTGGTAATTCTGACAGTAGACGCACTTCAGATTGCAGGAGGACAAGAAGATGGTCCCCGCGCCGCCGGTTCCGGAGAGCGGCGGCTCCTCACCGAAGTGGGCCGTGGCGCAGTCCATGAGGATTCGGCCCGATAGTCCGCAGACACCCTTTTCTCCGGCCGTCCGATCCACCCGGCAGTTCCGGGGACAGAGGGTGCATTTTTTCAGGAGCGCCTTGAGCGCTGCGACCACGGGCATCATAGGGGTTCGACGGATTCCCGAATCCGGCCGCTGGCCGCCAGCTCCAGAAAACGCTCCCCCAGGGGCGCGGATTTTGCGACCGCCCGGCGCCAGTTTTCGATCCGTGTCTTCGGGTCATCGACAAAGGTTTTAAAATCGCCCCGGTCGGGAACCTTTCCCCCGGGCATCTGCCGGATGAACTCCTCGGTGAGATGGACCATCAGCACATTGTCCAGCACGTCCGGCCCGGGCCGCCGGTTTTTGAGCCGCTTGTCCATCCAGCCGGGGATGATCCGCTCCTGGTGAAGGAACAGGAGGGTCAGGTCCTCGGCCCGCCCCGCGTAATTCTGGTTGAGGTGATAATCGGTCATGCCGCCGTCCCGGTAAACGCCCTTCGGCGCACCGAAGATGTCCCGGACGCCGCCGATGACCAGCGGAATCGCGCCCGAGGCCAGGACGGCGTACTTGAAATTGAACGCCTTCAGGGGAATGTACCGGCCCCGGAACCCGTTGGTCAGGCAGAAGGGAGGGGGTTTCGCGCCCTGGTAAAAGACCACGCGCTCGAAGAACCGGTGAATGGCGTCCCGGTGCATCGCGTTGAAGAGAAAAGCAAACCCCAAGCCCAGCGATTGGAGCAGCCGCGTCTCGGAGGCGATCAGATGCTTCGCGCGGACGGTGTGAATCGCCAGCCGGTAATGCCGATTGGCCAGGGCGAAGGGGAGGGCGTCGTCTTCGAGATAGGCGTCGATGATGGCGTTTATGGATTTCAGGATGGTGGCTGCGGTATCCCGACGAGTGTAGGTCGTCATGATGTACTTTTCCATCAGCGTCCGGTAGCTTTTCTCGGGCTCCGGCTGGATCCAGGCGGCGAACCGCCAGGCGCCTGCCGAGGCGCCGATCAGGGATACCGGCCGAGTCCGGCCCAGGACGCCGCTTTGAAGCAGGGCCAGGTCGAAGCCGCTGGCCACAAGCCACCGGGGTCCGGCCGCCGGCCCGTAATAGCTTGCCACTTGATCAAAGTGAAAACCGCGATCCTTGATCAGCGCATAGGCTTTTTTGCCCGCCTTGACGCGGATAGGTTCCATTTCCAGTCCCGATGGCGTTAACCCGGCAAATGATCTTGACACATGCAGGCGTGTTTTGTAAGGTAGCGGCGCAAGATCAGATGCGCCAGGCCATCGTCTTTGATTTCACGATGATGGCCTGATGAAAGGATTGCGGTTCATACACGAACCCCGGCCCTTTTGTCAATGCCTTTTGTCTTCTGAAGAGGATCATTCCATGGACATTCGTACCCAGGTCGTCGAGATTGCGCAGGACGCCAGAAAAGCAGCCTCCGTCCTGGCCCGCCTGCCGTCGTCCCGCAAGGACGAAGCACTCCGGCTCATGGCCGAAAAGATCATCGGCCAGATCCCCTTCCTGGTCGAGGAAAATTCCAAGGACCTGGAACAGGCGCGGCGCTCCGGACTTTCCGCGGCCATGCTGGACCGCCTTGCGCTGAGCGAGGCCTCCGTTCGGGGCATGGCCCGGGGCCTGCTCGAGGTGGCGGACCTGCCCGATCCGGTGGGCCGGATTGCCGCGATGTGGCGGCGACCGAACGGACTGCTTGTGGGCAGAATGAACATCCCGCTGGGGGTGATCGGCATCATCTACGAGTCCCGCCCCAATGTCACCGCGGACGCTGCGGCGCTCTGCCTGAAGTCGGGAAATGCGGTCATCCTGCGGGGCGGTTCCGAGGCCTTTCACTCCAACCTGGCCATTACCCGCATTCTTCAGAACGTGCTGCGGAAAACGGGCATTCCGGAGGCGGCCATTCAGATCATTCCGCTGACCGACCGGGAGGCGGTTCATGAGATGCTCCAGCTCGAGGAATGGATCGACCTGATCATCCCCCGGGGCGGGGAAGAGCTGATCCGGGCGGTCGTCGACCGGTCGAAGATCCCCGTCATCCGGCATTACAAGGGGGTGTGCCACATCTTCGTGGACGACACGGCCGACCTGGACATGGCGGTGAAGGTCTGCCTGAATGCCAAGGTCCAGCGGCCGGGGGTCTGCAACGCCATGGAAACCCTGCTGGTGCACCGGGATGTGGCCGGCCGGTTCCTCCCCGTGATGGCGGAGCAGTACCGCCGGGCGGGCGTGGTCCTGAAAGGCTGCGAAACGGCGCGGGCCATCCTGACGGACATCGAGGCGGCGACCGAGGAGGACTGGCACCGGGAATACCTGGACCTGATCCTATCCGTCCGTGTGGTCCGGGACATCGATGAGGCCATGGCCCACATCGAGCGTTACGGGTCCCTCCACACGGAATCCATCATCACGGGAAGCTACGAGCGGTCGCAGCGCTTTCTGAACGAGGTCAATTCCTCCACCGTCCTGGTCAATGCCTCCACGCGCTTCAGCGACGGCTTCGAACTGGGGCTCGGGGCGGAGATCGGTATCAGCACGACCAAGTTGCACGCCTACGGCCCCATGGGCCTGGAGGAGCTGACAACCCGAAAATTTGTAATCTACGGAAACGGGCAGGTGAGAACATGAAATGGGGATTGCTGGGCGGCACCTTTGATCCGATTCACATCGGCCATCTGCGATGCGCCGAGGAAATTCTGGAGATCTTCGCACTGAACCGCATCATTTTCGTGCCGGCCTCGCGGCCGCCCCACAAGATCGAAGCGGACATCACGTCTTTCTATCACCGCGAACAGATGGTCCGCCTCGCCATCGAGGGCAACCCGTCCTTTTCCTTCGCCGACGTGGAAAACCAGCGCGAAGGCAAGTCCTACTCGGTCCGGACCATCGAGTACTTCCTGGACAAATATCTGAAGCAGCTGGAGCTGTACTTCATCGTCGGCCAGGACGCCTTCCACGCGATCCAGACCTGGAAGGAATGGGAAAAGCTCCTCCTCCTATGCAATTTTGTCGTCATGACCCGGCCCGGCTACGAAAACCGGGGCCTCCAGGGGATTCTGCCCCCCGATTTTGCCGCCCGGTTCAGCTATGACGCCGCCCGACAGGGCTGGACCGGCCCCACCGGCCATTTCATTTTTTTCCGGGAGGTGACCTTTCTCGACATCTCGTCGAGCAACATCCGCAAACGGGCCCGGGAAGGCCTTTCCATCACCTATCTCGTCCCCGATCCGGTCCGCCGCTACATCGTCAAGAACCAGCTCTACAAGGTCCCCTGAGACGGCGCAAATACGGGTCCGGGATGAACAACGGGATCATTCAGATCGCGGGCATTCGGGACATTCGGGAGGCCCGCATGCTGATTGCCGCCGGCGTTCACTGGCTGGGCTTTCCGCTCCGGCTCGACGTCCATCGGGAAGACATGACGGAAGCGCAAACCGCCGCAGTCGTCCGCGCCATTTCCCCGGCCGCACAGGCCGTTTTGATTACCTACCTGGCACGGGCCGACGATCTTGCCGCCCTCTGCCGCAGGACAGGCATTCGCAAGCTCCAGTTGCACGGAGAGATCGCCCTGACGCAACTGAGGCGGCTGCGAGCCCTGGACCCGGATCTGTTCATCGTGAAGAGCCTCGTGGTCGGGAAGCGGGATCCCGCCGGGCTGGAAACCCTGATGCGGTCCTGCGCCACCTATGTTGACGCCTTCATAACGGACACCCACGATCCGAAGACCGGCGCCAGTGGCGCGACCGGCAGGACCCATGACTGGGAGATCAGCCGCGGGCTGGCGGCCGTTGCGGCCAGGCCCGTGATCCTGGCGGGCGGTCTGAATCCGGACAATGTCAGGCAGGCCGTTCTGAAGGTCCGGCCGGCCGGCGTGGACGCCCATACCGGTGTCGAAGGCATCGACGGCAGAAAAGACGAAAACCTGGTCCGGGCATTTGTCCGGGAGGCGCTGGCGACTTTTGCCGCAATCCGGGGAAAAGATGTTCAGAAGCCGAAGCCGGCGGCCAGGCCATAAATCAGGAATCGGGACGGCTTGTCCGAAAAATCCATCGCCGTTTCCGTATAGCTGTTGTACTTCATGTAGTTTTCCGCGTCTTTTCCGAGCGGAAAGGCAAGGGCGACGCTGGGTGTGACGGTGATGAACTTCGTGATCTTGACGGGAAGGGCGACGGTGACCGCGGCGTCCAGGAAGTTGTTGTATTTTTCCGCCAGGACCGTCCCCCGATCGTCGATCCGGTTGTGCGCGCCGTCCATGTCCGCCCTATCCATGGCGCTGGCCAGATAGCCTGCCGTCGCCGTCACTTTCAGGGACAGCGTCCCGCTGATCGCGAAGGTGTGGCTGACCCCGAGCATGAAATACCAGCGCTGGGAGTTGTCGAACATGTAGTAGATGTTCAGGGCGGGGTTCAACAGGGTGTTCAGTTTCACCGAAACGCCGAGATCGTGCTGATCGCGCGTGTCCGCGCCTTCGGCGCCGGCGATGCCGTAGTAGGCATAGGAAAGCCCGGCGCTGATCCGCCCGAAGGTCTTTCCGTAGGAAAGCGTCACATCCGTTTCCGTCCAGTTGCCGCCGTGCTTTCCCTCCGTCGGGTCGAGCGGATAGGGGTTCGTGTCCAGGTTGCCCCAGATTCCGGCGGAAAATCCCCGGTAGCCGATCGTCAGGGACGGCTGGATCACCAGGCTGTTCCGGCTGTAGGCCCGGCCCTGGTAGTAGTACAGGTTGAATGCGGAAACCGTCAGGTCTGCTGTCGGTTTTTCCTCGCCCGCCGCCGGCGCGGGCGCCGCCACCGCGGATTGAGTGTCGGCCTGTGCCGCCGTGGACCGCTCTTCGGACCGGACGGGGGCCGGATCGAGAACCGCGAGCAGGCAGACCATGGCAGCGATCCACAAAGACCCGCAACGGATCCGTGCGCCTTTCATTCTCGAACCTCCAGGTCCGACGTTTTTTCGACAGGTGGAACCGGAACCGTGTGCGGTCCGTCCTCAATGCTTACTACCAAAAGCCCGGTCAGGGCAAGGTGAAAGCGAAAGCGCGGATGAATCGATGGTTCCGCAGCAAAGGTGGATGACCAGGTGAAGCGATGGATCGGAAGCGCGGCATGAAAATGGGTTGCGTCCTGTGGACAGCCGAAAAAATGCCGTATCGGCATCGCCCTGCCTGTGCGCACACCCTGAAAAGGACATTCCGCCAGTCGCGGTCGGGTTTTTTATATTGACAAAAACACAAAGAAGTTTTAGAGGAAATGCCTCAGAAGGGTGTTTTGCAGTCGAGAAATCGGTGCGATGATGGCTGGTGACATGATTTCCATCCGGATCGAGGGCATAATTAGGCCAGAACATAAGACGGCCTGACGATGGAATAGTGTTTCAGTCAAAAATTTGAACATGATAAAACCGTTGTCAGGACTCTCTGACAGCGGTTTTTTACTTTGTGACCAAGAGAGGACGACGATGAAAAAAACCGGCATCTTGATTTATGACACGACGCTCCGGGACGGGACCCAGGGAGAACAGATCAACTTCACCGCGGAGGAGAAACTGCGGATTGCCCAGCGGCTTGACGAGGCGGGCTTTCATTATATCGAAGGGGGATGGCCCGGCTCCAATCCGAAAGATGCAAGGTTCTTCGAACTGGCCAAGCAGACCCGCTTCCGGCATGCCCGCCTCTCCGCCTTCGGCAGCACGCGAAAGCCGCACACCCTGCCGGAAGAATGCCCGAACCTGGCCGCCATCATTCGGGCGGAAACGCCGGCGGTGACCATCTTCGGAAAGACCTGGGACCTGCATGTCCGGGAGATCCTGGACATCTCGCTCGCGGAGAACCTGGCCATGATCCGCGATTCCATCGCCTACCTGAAGGCGCACGGGCGGGAGGTCATCTACGACGCGGAGCATTTTTTCGACGGCTTCAAGAACAACGGCGTCTACGCGAAAAAAACCATCGAGGCCGCCCTGTCCGCCGGCGCGGACATGATCGTCCTGTGCGACACCAACGGGGGTGCGCTTCCCTTTGAGGTGACGGCGGCCGTCGCCGAGATTTCCGCGCTCGTCCCGCCGGAGCGGGTGGGGATTCACGCACACAACGACGGCGGCCTCGGCGTGGCCAATTCGATCGAGGCGGTCCGGGCCGGCGTCCGCATGGTGCAGGGAACGGTCAACGGTTTCGGCGAGCGTTGCGGCAACGCCGATCTGATCCCGATCATCGCCAACCTGCAGCTGAAGATGAAGCGGGACTGCCTGTCCGACGAGGCCCTTCGGCACATTACCAACCTCTCCAATTACATCAGTGAACTGGCCAACATCCCACCGCTCAATTCCCGGCCCTTCGTGGGGCGCAGCGCCTTCGCCCACAAGGGCGGCGTACATGTGAGCGCGGTCGTCAAGAATCCGGCTGCCTACGAACACATCCGGCCCGAACGGGTCGGAAACAAGCAGCGGGTGCTGGTCTCGGACCTGGCCGGCAGGAGCAACATCGAATACAAGGCACGGGAGCTGGGCGTCGATCTCGGTCTTGACCGGGCCACCACGAAAAGGATCGTCCGGGAGATCAAGAAAATGGAGGACCAGGGCTACCAGTTCGATGCCGCCGAGGGGTCCCTGTCCCTGCTTATCAAGAAGAAAACGGGCGCGTTCAAGGAGCCTTTCAACCTGGAAAGTTACCATGTCCTCATCACCAAGAGGGGGAACGAGCCACCCACGGCGCAGGCCTCGATCAAGATCTCCGTCGGCGACGAGCAGGAGGTGACGGCCGCGGAAGGGAACGGCCCCATCAACGCCCTCGACAACGCCCTGCGCAAGGCGCTCACGAAGTTTTACCCGCAGCTCAACGAGATGCACCTGGTGGACTTCAAGGTTCGAATCGTGGAGGGAAGCGAAGGCACGGCGGCCGTGGTCAAGGTTCTGCTCGACACGAAGGACGAGGAGGAAGTCTGGGGGACCATCGGGGTTTCGGAAAACGTGATTGAGGCAAGCTGGCACGCCCTCGTGGACAGCGTCCAGTACAAGCTGAGCCGGGACAGGCTCAACATCAACAACCGCGGTTCGCGGGGACGGCGGAGGGAACAATAAGGCCGTTGTCAAGCGGGCGGGATTCTGATACAGGGGGCAGCTGGGATTGATTTTTTATTATCTCCATTCGAAAGTAGTACGGTATGCTGGTCAACATCAACAGCCAGAACCCTCAGATGCGGCTGATCCGGAAGGCTGTGGAAGTCCTGCGCGACGGAGGGCTTGTGATCTACCCGACGGATACCGCCTACGGGCTGGGGTGCGATCTGTTCAACAAAAAAGGGATTGAGAAGATTTACCGGATCAAGCGAAGAAGCGAGAAGCAGCCGTTCAGTTTCGTCTGCGCCGATCTCAAGGACATCAGTCGTTACGCCCGGGTCTCCGATTACGCCTACAAGACCATGAAGCGCCTCCTGCCGGGCCCTTACACCTTCATCCTCGAAGCCTCCCGGCTGGTCCCCAAAATCATTCTGCCCAAGCGGCAGACCACGGGCATTCGCGTGCCCGACAACCGCATCTGCCTGGCCCTGGTGGGGGAGCTGGGCCAGCCGGTCATCAGCACCAGTGTCAAGGACGATGACGGGGAACTCATGACCGATCCGGCGGAGATGGAAAGGAAATTCCGGCATTGCGTCGACCTGGTCATCGACGGAGGCATCCAGGCGTCCGGGCAGTCCAGCGTGATCAACCTCGTGGATGACCGGACGGAAGTAATACGCATCGGGAAAGGTGACGTGACCGCCTTCCTGTAAATACACGGGCCCCGGTCGGACCGGAACGCAAAAAGGACGGAACCGGCAGCGGCGCGCTCTGCGCGGCGCCCTTACCTGTCCGCATGGGCGGCGGATCGCGGGGCCTCAAAAGGATTCTTTATGAAAAAGGAAATGCTCATCAACGCGGTTCATCCGGAACAGAAGCGGATGGCGATCGTCGATGACGGCAAACTGGTGGATTTCAACATCCAGATGGCCGTCCGGGAACCCATCACCGGAAACATCTACAAGGGCGTCGTGCAGAAAGTCGAGCGGGGCCTTCAGGCTGCGTTCGTTCATTACGGCGGGAAAAAGGACGGGTTTCTGCCGCTGCGCGACGTCGGCAGCGAGTACTTCAAGGATCGAAAGGGCGGCGAGAAGGAGGGGAACCACGCCCATTCCCGGCCTTCGCTGAAGGTGGGGCAGGAAGTCCTGGTCCAGGTGCTCCGGGAAGTCAGCGAACGAAAGGGCGCCCTGCTGACCACCTACATCTCCCTGCCCGGCCGTTATATGGTCCTGCTGCCGAACAAGCAGAGCAGCGGCGTGTCCCGCAAGATCGAGGACGAGGAGGACCGGAAGCGGCTCAAGGCCCTCATGGAGCAGATCAAGATCGAGGAGGGCATCGGTTTCATCATCCGCACCGCGGGCATGAACCGGACCAAGCAGGAACTCGCGCGCGACTACCAGCACCTCTCGCGGCTGTGGAAGGAAATCCAGAAGCGGGCAAAAGAAACGGCTGCGCCCGCATTGATTTACCAGGAGAGCGATTTCGGCGTCTGCTCGCTGCGGGATTACTTCACGACGGAAATCGAGGAAATCCTCGTGGACGACGCGGACACCTTCCGGCAGATGCGGGCGTACTGCAAGGCCGTCACACCCAGAAACGTCCGGATCATCAAGCAATACAAGGACAAGACCCCGATTTTCGACCGGTATCGTCTCGAAGACCAGATCCGCGTCATCTACCAGGACCGCGTCGACCTGAAATCCGGCGGGTATCTCATCATCAACCCCACGGAGGCCATGATTACCATCGACGTCAATTCCGGGCGGGCATCCAACAAACGGAACGTGGAGGAAACCGCCTTCCGGACCAACGCCGAGGCCGCTGAGGAGATCGCCCGCCAGCTCAGGCTGAGAGACTTGGGCGGACTGATCGTCATCGATTTCATCGATATGATCGACCGCAAGCACGAGGCGGAAGTGGAGAAGATCTTCAAGAAGGCCCTGAGCGTGGACCGGGCCCGAATCCAGCTTTCGCGGATCTCCAAATTCGGCATGCTGGAGCTGTCGCGGCAGAAGAAGCAGTCCACGATCCAGGAGATCAGCTACACCACCTGCCCTTTCTGCCGGGGACGGGGAGTCCGGCCATCGCTGGAATACGCGGCGCTGAGCGCCTTTCGCAAGATCGAGTCGCAGGCCTTCAAGGGGCGCTATGCGGCGATGAAAATCACCCTGCCCCATCCGGTCGCCGACTACTTGCTCAACCAGAAGCGGATGGAAATCGGCAAACTGGAGTCGCTCTGCGACATGTCGATCCACGTTTCCGGAAGCGCCGACATGGCCTGGGACGATCTGAGAATGGAATATACCGAACGGGAACGGCGGACCGAGGCGGCGCCGGATGAAGCGCCACAGGCGCTAGCGGAGAAGGACCGGGCGGAGGAGGCGGAAGGGGAGGCGGACATCGCCGCGCCATCACCGGGGAATGGCAGGCCGGGCGAGCCGACGGAAGAGGCGGATGCGGCGGGACACCCGGAAGGGCCGGCCAAAAAGAAATCGCGCCGCCGGTCCCGGCACCGCAGAAAGAAAA
>JAXDBM010000043.1:0-15872 GCA_034678725.1 Syntrophales bacterium
TAACCCCTTGATTTTACTGGTGGGCCAGGGCAGAATTGAACTGCCGACACTCGGATTTTCAGTCCGATGCTCTACCGACTGAGCTACCGGCCCATCTTTCATTTATACTGTGAAAAGAGATCAGAAACGCGATTCCATCTATAAAATATCCCCCGGGTTGTCAAGGCATTTTTTGGACCGGAGCGTCCGTGGTCACGGTCTTCGCAGCGGCATCGCGCTGTTCCGTTCGAACGACGACGGTGCCCGCGATCTTGTCGTGCCAAGCCTGTTTCTTCCGGTCAAAGACGACCCACACGAATCCGATCAAGACAACCGCCGAAGAAATGATGTAACCGACCCACCGAAGGAAAGCTGTTCCGAAACCGATCGGCTCACCCGACGGCTGAACGACGCGAAGCTTCAGCAGCATCTTTCCCGGCGTCTGACCCGTCGCGCCGTGAAACCAGGTGAAGTAAACCATATCCACGAAGACCGTCACGGCATAATAGAATGCCAGGAAAGGGCCTTCCAGCATGTCTCCAAAAAGACCCGCGCCACGCCCGCCGGGGTAGGTGCGCGAACTGTAACCCAGGGCCAGCATGCCGGTCAGCAGCAGGATGAGGCAGATGACCTGAAGGATGGTCTTGTCGACGCTGTACGCCACGGCACGCCGCCAGAATCCGCCATATGAGTGCTTGCTCAGCACGCCCCCCCATCCTCCCTATCCCTCAGAATTCCCCTCTCGTACTGGATGATGGAAAGGATCGCCAGGACCGCTGTCTCAACCCTCAGAATGTGCCTGCCCAGGCTGACCGACCGAAAGCCGGACTCGATGGCCAGGCCGATCTCCTCTTTCGAGAAACCGCCTTCCGGGCCGACCGCGACGAACACAGGATCCGCCGCATCCGCCGGACTCGTCCGCAGGGCCTTCCGGATCCCCAGTCGTGTCTCCTCCTCCCAGAAAATGATCTTCAGCGATCCCGGCGGCGCAGACTGAAGCATCTCGCGGAAATCGACGCAAGGATCGATCCGGGGGACCTCCACCCTGCCGCTTTGCCTTGCCGCCTCGATCGCGATTTTCCGCCACCGGGAAACCTTTTCGGCCCGCTTCTCCACGGAGAGCCTCGGAACGGACCGGACGGAATGAAAGGGAAGAATCCTTGCCACGCCGAGCTCGGTGGCTTTCTGAACGATGAAATCCATCTTGCCGGACTTCGGCAGGGCCTGGCAGAGGGCGATGCGGAAGGTCTCATGATCGACGAAGTCCTTTTTAAGGATCTCGACGGCCAGCCGGTTGCCTACGGCCTCGCAGATCCGGGCCTGGTATTCGAAACCGCTCCCGTCGAAAAGAACCAGGTGATCGTTTTTCCGAAGGCGCAGGACGGTTCTGACATACCGCCGGTCACCGCCCGGAAGGTCGAATACTGCGCCGACCGCCAGCGGTTCCGGCAGATAGATTCTCGGAATGGTCAAGGTTCACGCCCCGTCTTTTTTCAGAACATAGCAGACCCATTCCTTCTCGGTGATGGTCCGATGGTCAAACAGAGGTGGGGTCATGAAATGGGCTTCAATATTCTCCCGGTTCTGTTCCACAATGCCCGAAATGACGAGGTATCCGTTGTGGCCGAGGAGGGATGTCAGGTGGGGCCTGAGCTTGACGAGGATCTTCGCCGTCAGGTTTGCAACGATCAGATCGAACGTGTCATGAACGGTCAGCACGTCCCCGCTGATCACGGTGACGCGGTCCTCCACGTCATTGATCGCCACGTTCTCCCGGGCAATTTCAGCCGCCTGCTTGTCGCTGTCCACACAGACGACGCGCTGGGCGCCGAGTTTCGCGCAGGAGATGCCGAGGATGCCCGTGCCGGTCCCCACATCCAGCACCCGCCAGGGGTGGATGCCCCGCTCCGCAAGGAGCAGGTCCTCGATCGCCTGCAGGCACATCCGGGTCGATGCATGCTGCCCGGTCCCGAATGCCATGCCCGGATCAATATCCACCACGATGTCACGGGCGACCGGGGTGTATCGCTCCCACGTCGGCTTGATCACGATGTTTCTGCTGACGCGCAGCGGCTTGAAATATTTTTTCCAGGCCTCTCCCCAGTCCGGGTTGTCGATGGTTTCCGTGACGAAGGACGGCTTCTGCAGGTCCGGGAACAACTGGGAAAGACTTTGAACATAGGCCTTCAGGGCCTCGATGCGCTGGTCCAGCCGGATGTCGCGGGGCAGGTAGGCCGTCAGCGTCTCCGCGGCCGCAGGTTCCTCAGCGCCACCCAGGGATTGCGGTTCCAGGAACTCCTGGAACACCCCTTGTGCGCCCTGCTCCGTCACGAAGTTGGACAGGGCGTCGATCAGCTCCGCAGGCGCCGTCAACTCGATTTTCACCCACTTGTCCGTTTTGTCCTTCCTGTCCGCCGGATCCGCTTTCTTCCCGATGCTTTTCGGCATGATCCGCCTCCTTGCGCGATCCACCCGCGGTTTTTTCCGCTTGATTCTGAGGAATTCTTATAGCCTTTTTTCGGCGATAATTCAAGCGGCTTGAATTTTGCGGTGCTTCATGATAGCATAGCCTGATTGTAAAGAACAGGCGCCCGCCACCGGAATGATCCGTAAAATCGGCAAAGTAAACGTGAAGAGCCAATGAAGTATTACCCGGTCAACCTGGATTTGACCCGCAAGCGCTGCGTCGTGATCGGCGGAGGGGAAGTGGCCGAAAGGAAAGTGGCGCGCCTGCTCGAATGCGGCGCCCGGGTCTCGGTCGTCAGCAGAGCCCTCACACCGGTCCTTGCGGCAAGAAAGGCTGCGGGAAAACTGGAGCATGTGGACCGCGATTACGAATCCGGCGCGCTCGACGGCGCATTCCTGGTCATCGGGGCCACGGACCGCGGCGACGTGAATGAGCGGATTTCAAAAGACGCGATGGAACGGGGGCTTCTGGTGAACATCGTGGACGATCCGGACCGGTGCAATTTCATCCTTCCCTCGCTGGTCCGTCAGGGTGATCTCTCCATCGCCGTTTCCACGGGAGGAAAAAGCCCCGCGTTGGCCAAGAAACTGCGGAAGGAACTGGAGAAGCAGTACGGCCCGGAATATCAGACCCTCATCGGCATCATGGGAACCCTCAGGCGGAAAATCCTCGGCCGCGGCGGGCAGGCGGCGGACAACAAGGCGATCTTCGAGGAGCTCGTCCACTCGGAACTTCTCCAGGCCATCCGCGAGAAGGACAGCGGCCGCGTCAACGCCATTATTCGTGAACGGACGGGGATCAGCCTGGACGTGAGGGTTTGATGACGCTTTTTTTCTTCAAATCGGCGCTGGCCGCATATCTGATCAGCACGCTGGGGTACACCGTCTCGCTCCTGGTAAGAAGGGTCCAGTTCGCCAGATTGTCCGCTTGGGTCCTGCTGGTCGCCTTCATCCTGCACGCCATTTCCCTGATCTCGAAGTTCCTGGACTCCGGCTACATCTCCGTGACGGGAATCCATGACACCCTTTCGCTGTTTGCCTGGCTCCTGTGCGGCATTTACCTGGTCCTGCAGTTGAAAACGAAAACCAGGGTCCTGGGCGCCTTTATCTCCCCCGTCGCGTTTCTGCTGATGATCGCGGCATCCGTCGGCCTGGGAGGAACGGTCCCGCTTCCGGACGTCCTGAAGGGGGGGCTGGTGACGGCGCACATCCTCCTTTCCGTTGCGGGCGAGGCCCTCTTTGCGCTGGCCTCCTGCGCCGGGGCCATGTACCTCATCCAGGACAGGATGATCAAAAACAAAAGCGTCGGCAGCTTCAGCAGGCTCCTCCCATCCCTCAAGGAGCTCGACCGGATCAATCACATCTGCCTCCTCTGGGGCTTTCCCCTGCTGACCCTCGGCGTCATCGTCGGCTCCGTCTGGGCCAGGACGGTCTGGGGGAGCCACTGGCAGTGGGACCCCAAGCAGATCTGGACGCTGTCCGCCTGGCTCCTGTATGCCCTTCTCCTACATCAGCGCCTGGCCATCGGATGGAAGGGGCACCGGGCCGCGCTTTTTTCCCTGCTGGCCTTCGTCCTCCTTCTGATCGGCTTCGTGCTGGAAAAAGCCTTCTTCACGACCGTCCACAGCTTCCTGTAAACCCATGAATCTCGTCCTCGTCGGAATGAACCACAAAACAGCCCCCCTGGACATCCGGGAAAGGCTTTCCCTGTCCTGCGAGGAGGGCTTCAACCCCAATCGGGAGCTGATCGACATCCCGGAGATCGACGGCGTCGTCTACCTGTCCACCTGCAACCGGGTCGAAGTGCTGGCGCAGACCGCGGACGATTCGGCCGCCGTCGAGAAGCTGAAGCGCTTCATCTTTAGGCACGGGAACCTCTCCACGGAGGAGATGGACCGTTGCCTCTACCTGTACCGTGACGAGGAGGCGGTCCGCCACCTGTTCCGGGTCACCTCCAGCCTCGACTCCCTGGTCATGGGCGAACCGCAGATTCTGGGACAGGTCAAGGAAGCCTACCGTCGGGCGGCGGAAAGCCGGACGACGGGCGTCATTCTGAACAGGGTCCTGCACCACGCTTTCCGCGTCGCCAAGCGGGTGCGGACGGAGACGGGGATTGCCGCCAACGCGGTTTCCGTCAGCTTCGCCGCGGTCGAGCTGGCCAAGAAGATCTTCGGGGGACTGAAGGGGAAGACGGTCCTGTTCATCGGCGCCGGCGAGATGTCCGAGCTGGCCGCCCGTCACCTGATCACCCACGGGGCGGCGCAGATCCTGATCGCAAACCGGACCCACATGCGGGCCCTGCAGATGGCCGAAGCGTTCCAGGGCCGGGCGGTTCCCTTTGAACGCCTGGAAGAAGCGCTCCGCGAGGCGGACATCGTCATCAGCTCGACGGGGGCATCCGGATACGTGATCACCGCTCCGATGGTCGCGGCATCGCTGCGTCGAAGGAAGAACCGCCTCCTGTTCCTCATCGACATCGCCGTCCCGAGGGACATCGATCCCGCTGCGGGGGACATCGACAACGTCTTCCTCTACAACATCGACAACCTCCAGGACATTGTGGACGAAAACATGAAAAGCCGCAGGCAGGAAGCGGAAAGGGCGGAGGCCATCGTCAGCGAGGAGGTCCTGAACTATCAGCGCTGGCAGAATACACTGGGGGTGATTCCCACCATCGTGTCGCTCAAGGAAAAGGCGGAAGGCATCGTACGGGCCGAGCTCGAGAAATCCGGCTCGTGGATGCAGAGCCTGACGGCGGCGGAACGCGTGAACATCGAAATCCTGGCCGGGTCCATCATCAACAAGATTCTTCACGATCCCATCGTCATCCTCAAGGAAGAGAGCCAGGACCACGGCGTGGCCGACTACGTGGCCGCCCTGAGGAGGCTGTTCAAGCTGGAGGAGTGAGGGGAGGTTTCTTATCAAAACGAAGATTGCAATCGGCACACGGGGCAGCGCCCTCGCCATGACGCAGACCCGCTGGGTTGCGGACCTGCTGAAGAAGCGTTTTCCGGAAACGGACGTGGAGGTCCGGGTTATCCGGACGAAGGGGGACATCATGCAGGACGTGTCCCTCGTCAAGATCGGCGGCAAGGGCGTTTTTGTCCGGGAGATCGAGGAGGCGCTGCTGCGTGGGGAGATCGACCTGGCCGTGCACAGCATGAAAGACTTGCCGGCCGAACTGCCGGAAGGCCTGACCATCGGGGTGATTCCCGAGCGGGAAGACCCCCGGGACGTGCTCATCGGCAGGAACCGGATCAAGATGGAAGCCATGCCGCGGGGGGCGCGCATCGGCACCGGCTCCCTGCGGCGCGGGATTCAGGTCCGGAGCCTGCTTCCCGACGTGCAGGTCATCCCGCTTCGGGGAAATCTGGACACCCGGATCCGGAAGATCGAATCGGAAGGGCTGGACGGCGTCATCGTCGCCGCGGCCGGCATCCGCCGCATGGGCTGGGTCCAGCGGGTCTCCCAGTTCATCCCGGTGGAGCTGATGCTGCCCGCGGTCGGCCAGGGCGCGCTGGGCATCGAAATGCGCCGGGAGGACGGCGGCATGGCTGAGGCCCTTTCCTTTCTGAACCATCCGGTGACGTGGATTGAAGTGGGATCCGAACGGGCTTTTCTGAAGCGCCTCGGCGGCGGCTGCCAGCTTCCGATTGCCGCCTACGGCAAGATCCGGGGCGCCGAGCTGGTCCTTCGCGGCCTCGTGGGAAGCCTGGACGGCCGGCGCATCGTCACGGACGAAATCAAGGGGGCTCCCGCCGATCACCAGGCGCTGGGCGCCATGCTGGCGGAAAGGATCCTGGAGCGGGGCGGACGGGAGATACTGGCGGAAGCCTACGAAGGAGGAGGTCATGCCTGCTGAGCAAGCGAAAAAGACGGGCAGGGTTTACATCATCGGGGCCGGGCCGGGAGATCCCGGACTGTTCACACTCAAGGGAATGAAATGCCTGCGGGAGGCGGACGTGCTGATCTACGACCACTTGGTCGGCGAAGAGATCCTGGGCCACGCCGGGCGCTCCGCCCGCCTGATCTACGCCGGAAAGCAGGGGGGCGATCACACCTTGTCCCAGGACGAGATCAACCGAAAGCTCGTCGAGGAGGCATCCCGGGGAAACGTCGTGGCCCGGCTCAAGGGCGGCGACCCCTTCATCTTCGGCCGCGGCGGCGAGGAGGCGGAAGTCCTGGCTAGGGCGGGCATCCCCTTCGAGGTGGTCCCCGGCGTCACGTCGGCCATCGCCGTCCCTGCCTATGCCGGGATCCCGCTGACCCACCGGGGCTTCACCTCTACGGTGGCTTTCATCACCGGCCACGAAGACCCGACGAAAGAAAAGAGCGACATCGACTGGAAGTCGCTGGCCGGCATCGGCACGCTCGTCTTCCTCATGGGCGTGAAAAACCTGCCGAAGATCACCGCCAGCCTGATCCGGCACGGCAGGGACCCCGACACGCCGGCGGCGCTGATCCGCTGGGGAACGACGGCCGATCAGGAGACTTTAAGCGGTACTTTAAGCAACATTGACAAGCTTTCGGAAATAAGGGGATTTTCTCCTCCAGCCATTTTTGTCATCGGCCTGGTGGCCGGCCTGCGTGAACCCCTGGACTGGTTCGAGAAAAAGCCCCTCTTCGGCAGGGGTGTTGTTATAACGAGGCCCGAGGCGCAGGCCGCCGGGATGGCCGATCTCCTTCGACGGGAGGGGGCGCGGGTCATCGTGTTCCCGACCATTCAAATCGTCCAGCCGGAAAGCTGGGAGGCACTGGACCGGGCTCTGGAGCGGCTCGAAGATTATCAATGGATCATTTTCACGAGCGCCAACGGCGTCCGGTTCTTCTTCGCGCGCCTGCGGGAAACGGGCCGCGACATCCGCGACCTGAAGGGCATTCAAATCTGCACGATCGGTCCGGCGACGGCCGCCACGATCGAGGCCATGGGCATCCGCGTGGACCTGGTTCCGGATTCGTACATCTCCGAAGGAGTCGTGCGGGCCTTTGCGGACCGGGACATTCAGGGCCGGAAAATCCTGCTGCCCCGCGCCGAGGCCGCCAGGGACGTCATTCCCGATGGGCTTGCCGCGCTGGGCGCCATGGTGGAGGTCGCGACCGTTTACCGCACCGTTGCCTCCGATCGCCGGAAGGAGGAACTGGAGCCTCTGATCCGCAATGGGAAGGTGGACATCGTCACCTTCACCAGCCCCTCCACGGTATTCCACTTCATCGACATCATGGGCCGGGACTTCCGCCTGCCGCCGCAGGTGAAAATCGCCGCCATCGGCCCGGTGACGGCCGCGGCCGTGAAGAAGGCCGGCCTGAAGGTGGACATCCTTCAGGAGACGTTCACGATCGAAGGCCTTGTGGACGGCCTGATCGATTATTTCAGGTAAAAACCTTCCCGGGGTTGAGGATGTTGGCGGGGTCGAAGAGCATTTTGATGGCCCGCTGGATTTCCATGCTCCGCGGGGAGAGCTCCAGGGGCAGGAACGTCTTTTTCAGATATCCGATGCCGTGCTCGCCGGAAATCGTTCCCCCCATGTCAAGCACCCGGATCAGGATCTCCTCGATCCCCCCCTCGACGCGCGCCCGGGCCTCCGGCCTGTCCGCAGTGATGTTGAGGTGGATGTTCCCGTCCCCGGCATGGCCGAAGGCATAGATCTTCATATCATGGCGCCGCTCGACCTCCGGCAGCCCGGCCACGAAATCGGCGATCCGCCCGAGGGGAACCACGACATCTTCATGGAGATCGACGGGATATTTCTCCTCGATCCGCAGCGAAACGGCCCGCCGGACTTCCCACATCTGCTCGCGACGCCGTGCATCCGGGGCCATCAGGACCTGCCCTGCCCCGCCGTCCGAACAGATCAGACCGATCGCCTCGATTTCACGGCTGATGACCTCCGGTGCGCCGTCGGTTTCGATCAGGAGCAGAGCCCCGGCCTCGCGGGCGCCCGGGAAAGGCAGCATGTCCCCGACCAGTTCGAGGCAGCGCCGGTCCAGAAACTCCGCCGCGGAGGGGATGTGCCCCTTCATCAGGACCGCCCGGACGGCCTCCATCGCCTGCCGAAGACCGCTGAAAAGTGCCACCAGCGTCGTCATCGCCGGGGGATGGGGAATGAGCCTCAACGTCAGGCCAGTGATCACGCCCAGTGTCCCTTCCGACCCCACCAGCAGGCGGGTCAGGTCATAGCCGACCACGCCCTTCCGGGTCCGGACGCCTGTCCGAATCAATTCGCCGGAAGGCAGGACCGCCTCCAACCCCAGAATGTAATCCCGTGTAACCCCGTATTTCACACAGGACGGCCCGCCGGCATTCGTGGCCGCATTGCCGCCGAGAGAACAGGTATCGTAGCTCGCCGGATCGGGGGGATAGTACAGCCCGCAGCCGCGCACCGCCTCCTTGAAATCCTTGTTCAGGACCCCGGGCTCTACAACGGCGATCATGTTCTCCGGCTCAATGGCGACGATGCGTTTCATTCCCGCCAGGGAGAGAACGACGCCGCCCCGGACGGGGACCGCGCCTCCGGCCAGGCCCGTCCCCAGGCCGCGGGGGATCACGGGAAAACGGTAACGGTTCGCCAGGCGCAGAAGGGCTTGGACCTGAGCGGCATTCGTGGGTTCCACAGCCAGTTCCGGCATGGCAAAGGCCGCGACGGTCCCGTCCTTTCCGTAAGCTGCCAGTTTCTCCGGGTCCGTGACGACGGCCGCGCCCCCAACACCGTTCCGAATGCGGTCTACGATCCCCTCATCCAATCGCGTGTATATTTCCATCTGCCACAATTTCTTGAGTTCACCGGCGAAGGATCATCCTCCACCGACGTCCTTTTGGCCTATATTCCTATTATAGCATCAGCAATGGAAAATCGGGTGCTTTTCTTTATTGCCGTGACGAGCTGGGCCATCTCGATTTGACCGGACAGAAATGAATGACTTCGCAAGAGAAACAGACCATTTCCCAAATATGCATACGCCGGAATGCCGATATCGCTTTCAGGAACGGTTACGAGCCCCGATGCTCGAAGCCTGGAATCCGCAGGCGGTTCTCCGCCACGTGCAGCGCGGCGGTTGCCACCGACGTCAGCAGGAGATAGCAGGCGCCGATGATGAGGAAGATCTCCGTGTATTTGAAGGAGTCGGAGGCGAGGATCTTCCCCTCGCCCGTCAGCTCGATGCAGGTGATCATGTAGGCCAGCGAAGAGTACTTGATCAGGTAGATCAGCTCGTTCCCGCAGCCCGGCAGGGCCCGTCGCAGGGCCTGCGGCAGGATGACGTGAACCAGGGTCTGAAGCGTCGTGAGCCCCAGGGACTGGGCCGCCAGCATCTGTCCACGCTTGATGGAGAGGAGGGCGCCGCGGATGTACTCGGAGTGATAGGCGCCGCTGCAGAGGGAAAACCCGAGGACCGCGGCCGCGTAGGGGCTCAGGTAGACGTTCCAGTAGGGCAGCCCGAAATACCAGACAAAAAGCTGGACCACGAGCGGCACGCCTCGAAAGATCGTCACGAAGCCGTTGGCGAAAAAGCGGACGACCGGATGCCCGAAGACACGGGCGGTGCCCGCCAGGATGCCGATGGCCAGTCCGCAGGCTGCCGCCGGGACGATCAGCAGCAGGCTCATCCGGAATCCCCGGATCAGCGCGGGGGCCACGTCACTCTGAAAGTAGAGCCATTCCTCCATTTTATTCCGGCCTCTGCCTGACTTCCCCGTAAAGGTCCGTTATTCTGGAGCAGAATTCCCGCGTTCTCGGGCAGTCAGCGTTGCCCAGGATCTTGGCCGGCGGGCCCGCCTCGACGATCACCCCCTCCTCCATGAAGAGGATCTCCTTTGCCAGTGCCGTGGCGAAAGCGATCTGATGAGTCGCCATGATCATCGTCATGCCGTTTTCCCCCAGATTCCGGATGACGGCCTGGACCTCGCCCACCAGCTCGGGATCCAAGGCGGATGTCGGCTCGTCCAGGAGCATCACCAGGGGGTCCATCGCCAAGGCACGGGCGATGGAGGCCCGCTGCTTCTGGCCGCCCGAAAGCTGGGCGGGGTATTTCGAGACGTGGTCCGCCATCCCGACGCGCTCCAGTTCTCCCATCGCCCGCACCCGAGCCTCTGAACGATTCATTCCGCGCACGCGGATGAGCCCGATCTCCACGTTCTCCAGGGCTGTCAGGTGGTCGAAGAGGTTGAAGTCCTGAAAGATCATCCCGACCTTCTGTCGGTAGCGGTGGAGCTCCCGCCGGTCCGACGCCCGGATTTCCCGGTCTTCCAGCCAGACCTTCCCCGTATCGGGGCGGAGCAGAAAGTTGATGCACTGCAGAAGCGTGCTCTTGCCCGCCCCGGAGGGGCCGATGAGGACCTTGAGGTCTCCCCGGTGCACCGTGAGGGAAACCCCCCGCAGGATCTCCCGCTGGCCGAATCGTTTTCGAATATCTTCGATTCTGAGGATCGGCGCTTCCATCGTCTTACCATCCCTGATGCGCATAGCCGGGAATCCGGACCTTGTCCTCGAGAAGCCGCAACCCCCGGACTCCCAGCCAGGTCAGCAACAGAAAAATCGCCCCCGCCGCGGCGTACAGCGGCATGTGCTCGTAGGTCCGGGTTGCAACGAAGTGCGCGCGGGCCATGACCTCGGCCACGCCAAGAGCGTAGGTCACCGCGGAGTCTTTCAGGATGATGGAGTATTCGTTCGACCAGCCCGGAATGGACAGTCGCAGGGCCTGGGGGAGGATGATGCGAACGACGGCCTGCATGTCGCTCATACCGATGGCCCGGGCGGCCTTGAGCTGACCGACGGGCAGGGACAGGATCGCACCCCGGAAAATCTGGGACTGGTAGGCGGCGCTGACGAGCCCCAGCACGATGATGGCCACGGTGAATGCGGAAAGGTTGATGTCCAGCAGGGTGCAGAGACCGAAATAGAAGAGGAAAAGAAAGACCAGCAGGGGAATGCCCCGGAAGAACCACACATAGACGGCGATGACGGCCCGGACCCATGGACGCCCGTAGACCTGGCCGACCGCCAGGGGTATCCCCAGGGTCAGCCCCAGCGCCATCGCCCCGGCGACGATCACGACGGTGATGAGGACCCCCTGCAAGAGATAGGGCAGCGCGTCCAGCACGGCGACGACACTCTCCGGCATCAGCGGCAACCCCTCCCCCTTCCGGCCCTCCGCCGCAACAGGGTGGGGAGGGCCAGGATTCTGCGCAAATCAGTCATTGCATTCAGGGTTCCGCATCAAGGACGGCCCTTCTTCACTTTTTCTTCTCGATGTAAGCCGCTACCAGCTCCTTCCAGTAGGGGGACTTCTTCAGCCGCTTCAGCCCCTCGTTGAGCTTCTTCAGGAGGTCGGCATCCTCCTTGCGGACCGCGTAGCCGAACGTTTCATCCGGCATGCCGAAGGTTCCGATGATCTTGACGGCCTTCTTCTTCGCGACGGCGTCCTTGGCCGGTGCGTCATCCATTGCAGCGGCGACGATGCGGCCGTTGAGGACGTCCTCGACCGCCAGGGGGGCCGAGTCATACTGGACCAGGGTGAACTTCTTTCCCTTCTTGACGAGGTTCTCGTCCATCCATTTGGCTTCCGTCGTGCCGCGCTGGACGCCGATCTTGTTGTTGTTGTCCAGAGCCTTCTGCGGGGTCAGCGCGGAGTCCTTCTTCGCGACCAGAACCTGTTCGATCTTCCAGTAGGGATCGGTAAAGTTGACCTCTTTCTTCCTCTGGTCCGTGATGCTCATTCCGGAGGCCACAATGTCGATCTTCTTGGCCTTGAGGCTGGGGACGATGCTGTCCCAGTCCTGGGGCTGGTGCTTCACCTTGAATTTCATCTCTTTCGCGATCCAGTCCAGCGCCTTCACGTCGAAGCCGTCGGGAACGCCGTTCTTGTCCACGAAGGCAAAGGGCGGGAAGTTGGCGTCGATCCCGTTGATGTAGACCTTCTCCTGCGCCAACGCCCCGGAGGCCGTCACGGCGATGACCGCGGCTGCAATCAGCCACAAGCAAGCTTTCCTGAACATGTTTCCGCTCCTTTCTTAACGTCTTTTTGATAGATTGATGCTCCTGCAAAAGGTGATCGAATTTAGACAAAATGCCCTTCCCTGTCAAGGCGAATCCTGTTGCGAATCCTGTTGCGAATTCTGTTGCGGGGGCGGCCGCAGGATGCGCCATTCACCGGTGGAAGGACACGGTCTTCCCAGACCAACAAAGAGCGCCCCCGGAAGATTTGACAGAACGCACCGGCAGTGTTAAAGGTTTCCCATGATCGGCATTTCAAAACTATACTGCGGGGCCGTGGAACCGGGCGACGTGCTGCGCTACAACCGGGAATCCGGCCGCCTGCCCTCCCACCTGCTCCAGTTTTCAAAGGACAAGAAGCCCGTCGTGGTCTGGAACATGACGCGGCGCTGCAACCTCAGGTGCATCCACTGCTATTCCAGCTCCCGCAACATCCGCTACCGGAATGAATTGACGACGGAAGAGGCCCGGGCGATGATCCGGGACCTGGCGGCCTTCGGCTCGCCGGTGCTCCTCTTCTCGGGGGGAGAGCCGCTGATGCGGCGGGACCTGCCGGAGCTGGCCCGCTTCGCAACCGAACAGGGGATGCGGGCCGTCATCTCCACCAACGGGACGCGCATCACCCGGAAAAAGGCGGCCGTCTTTCAGGAGATCGGCCTGTCCTATGTGGGCGTCAGCCTGGATGGAATGAAAGCCACCCACGACCGCTTCCGAGGCGTCGAGGGCGCCTTCGACGCCTCGATGAAGGGCATTCGGCTCTGCCGCGACATGGGCATCAAGGTTGGCGTGCGCTTCACGATCAACCGGCACAACGTGGCGGATGTCCCGGCGATCTTCGGCCTGCTGGAAAAGGAGGACATTCCCCGGTGCTGCTTCTATCACCTCGTCTACTCGGGCCGCGGATCGAAGCTGATCGAGGAGGACCTGCCCCATACGGAAACGCGGGCGCTGCTGGATCTGATCATGGATCGGACACGGGACCTGTTCGACCGGGGCATGGAAAAGGAGATCCTCACCGTGGACAATCACGCCGACGGCCCCTACCTCTACCTCCGCCTTCGGCGTGAGGATCCAAAGCGCGCCGCCGAGGTGCTGGAGCTTCTCAAGATGAATGAGGGCAACAGCTCCGGAAACGGGATCGCCTGCGTGAGCTGGGACGGCGAAGTCCATGCCGACCAGTTCTGGCGGGGCGTCTCCTTCGGCAATGTCCGCATGCGCCCCTTCAGCGAAATCTGGACGGACACGGGCAACGAACTGATGGCGAAGCTGAAGGACAAGAAGCCCCATGTCACAGGCCGCTGCGCGGCCTGCCGCTGGCTCGACGTCTGCGCCGGCAACTTCCGCGCCCGCTCCGAGGCCGTCACGGGCGATATCTGGGCGCCCGACCCGGCGTGCTACCTGACGGACGCGGAAATCCGGTGAGTTGAGCGAGGGCGGGACGAGGATTCAATGGGAATCATGATCGACACGGCCGTTCTGATCCGGGCCGAACGCAACGGCGACGATCCAGGCATCCTGCTGGACAGGCGGAGAAACGGCCCCTTCGGCGTCAGTGTGGTCAGTGTCGCGGAGCTTCTGCACGGGGCCCACCGGGCGGACACGGAAGAGCGACGGGCAGGCAGGCTGGCCTTCGTCGAGAGCCTCTGCAATCTTTTCCCCGTCTTCGACTTCGACCTGGCGGCGGCGAAGATCTTCGCGGAAATCTGGAGCGGCGCGGCACGTAAGGGAATCACCATCGGGATCAGCGACATGATCATTGCCGCCACGGCGATCTCGCGCGGATATTCCGTCCTGACCATCAACCGGAAGGATTTTGAAAGTGTCGAGGGCCTTCGCCTGGAGGTCCTTGAACCCGAAAAATAAGCAGCGGAAGGAGCCTCACCCCATGACAGAGCCGACGACCTTGCCCCCAACCGATTTCATCCGCGACATCATCGATGAAGACCTCCGGACGAACAAGCACGGAGGGCGTGTCGCCACCCGCTTCCCCCCCGAGCCCAACGGGTACATCCACATCGGCCATGCCAAGTCGGTCTGCCTCAACTTCGGCATCGCCGGTCAGTACCGGGGAACCTGCAACCTTCGAATGGACGACACGGATCCCGCCGGCGAATCCATGGAGTACGTGGAGTCGATCATTCGGGACGTCCGCTGGCTGGGATTCGACTGGGAGGACCGGCTCTTTTACGCCTCCGACTATTTCGAAAGGCTCTATGAATTCGCCGAAGAACTCATCCAGGCCGGCCATGCCTATGTCTGCAGCCTGAATGCCGACGAGATCCGGGAAACCCGGGGGTCGTTCACCGAGCCGGGGCAGGAGAGCCCCTACCGGAAACGCTCCGTGGACGAGAACCTCGATCTGTTCCGGAGGATGCGCGCCGGTGAATTCGAGGACGGCGCCCACGTGCTCCGAGCCCGGATCGACATGGCCTCCCCGAACATCGTCATGCGTGACCCCGTCATCTACCGGATCAAGCGGGAGCCCCATTACCGGACCGGGACGAACTGGGTCATCTATCCCATGTACGATTTCGCCCACTGCCTCTCCGACGCGCTGGAGGGCATCACCCACTCCATCTGCACCCTCGAGTTCGAGAACAACCGCCCCCTGTACGACTGGATCGTGGAGCGGCTCATTCAGGGAAGCCGCCCCCAACAGATCGAGTTCGCCCGGCTCAGCGTGAGCTACACAGTTCTCAGCAAGCGGCGGCTCATCGAGCTGGTGGAAAAGAAATACGTGAACGGCTGGGACGATCCGCGCATGCCCACCGTGGCGGGCATGCGCCGCCGGGGCTATACGCCAGAGGCCATCCGGAAATTCTGCGGACAGATCGGCGTGGCCAAGAACGACAATCTGATCGACGCGGGCCTGCTCGAGCACTGCGTCCGCGAGGACCTGAACGAACGGGCGCCACGGGCGATGGCCGTGCTGCGCCCCCTCAAAGTCGTGATCGACAACTACCCGGAAGACCGGACGGAGACCTTTGACTGCGCCAACCACCCGCAGAAACCCGACATGGGAACGCGGCAGATCCCCTTCTCCCGGGTGCTCTATATCGAGTGTGACGACTTCCAGGAGAACCCTCCCAAAAAATTCAACCGCCTGGCCCCCGGGCGGGAGGTCCGCCTTCGGAACGCCTACGTCATCAGATTTGAAAGCATGGTGAAGGACGAGCGCACGGGCGAGATTGCCGAACTCCACTGCACCTGCGATCCGGATACCCGCAGCGGACCGCCGGCGGACGGGCGCAAGGTGCAGGGGGTCATTCACTGGGTCTCGGCGAAACACGGTGTGCCCGCGGAGGTGCGGCTGTACGACCGCCTGTTCCGCATTCAGGACCCGGGCGGCCTAGGGGATGATTTCGCGGAATACCTGAATCCCGACTCCCTGAAGATCCTGACGAACTGCTTTGTCGAACCGGGCCTGAAAGACGCGGC
>JAXDBM010000044.1:0-11032 GCA_034678725.1 Syntrophales bacterium
GGACTGAAAATCCGAGTGTCGGCAGTTCAATTCTGCCCTGGCCCACCAGTAAAATCAAGGGGTTAGCCGATTAGAGGCGAACCCCTTTTTTCGTAATTGTGGAGACGTTTTTCTCAACCCCATCCGTGGTTTGGCACGGATATTCCATGCAGTCCGAATCAGTGTGAACAGATGTGCCCGGATCAAAACCACTGCGAATGACCTGACCAGTTCGCTGAGATAAGAGGGTATGAATTTCGAACCGGCGAAATCTCGATGTTCAGCTTGAAAAAGTTGCATTCACGCGATAGTTTAAACAGGCTGACTGCGGATCGAGGCCGGCAGCCGCGTGAAATCTTGCGTAGTGTTTGTGCGTCGAGCTGCCCAGGCGTCTTCGGGAAGCCCTGCGGAAAAAGGAAATTGTCCGTTTGAGCTTGAAGGGAATTCGCCCCCCCGATGAAGAATGCGTGACCGGAGCGGATTATGGAAAAGATGGAGAAAAAGAAATCGACGCATCTGGAAACGCTAAAAGAGATGATCGAAAAAAAACTGGAGTTTTCCATCATCGATCTCTTCTCAAACCTTCACGCAGCGGATATCGCCGAACTGATCGACAATCTCGATGAGGAAGACCGGCTGCGCCTCTTCTCGCTGCTGGAAGTGGACAAGGCCTCCGAAGTCATTCTGGAGCTGTCCGACACCTCCCGCGAGCAGCTCATCGAAGATCTCTCCAATGAAGAGCTCACCGATATCATCGAAGAGATGGATTCGGACGATGCGGCGGATATCATCGCGGAACTCTCGGATGACCAGGCGAAGGCGGTTCTCGACGCCATCGAGCCGGACGATTCCGAAGAGGTCAAGGAGCTGCTGAAGTACCCGGAAGACAGCGCGGGCGGCATCATGCAGTCCGAGCTGGTTTCCGTGCGCCGCAGCGCCACGATCAACGACGCGTTCCAGGCCGTTGCGGTCGCCAAGGACGAAATTGAAAACATCTATGACATCTTCGTCGTGGAAGACGACAACCGACTGATCGGCGCCGTTCCCCTGCAGCGGCTCATCACGACCAAACGCTTCACGCCGGTCGTGGATCTCATCGATCATGACATCGTCAGCGTGACCGTCGATATGGACCAGGAGGAAGTGGCCAGACTCTTTAAAAAATACGACCTGGTCTCCGTGCCGGTGATCGACGCGGAAAAAAGGCTTCTGGGAAGGATCACAATCGACGACGTCATGGATACCGTCGACGAGGAGACCTCGGAGGATATTTACCGCATCGCCGGGCTGGGCGAAGACGACACCGTGTTCAATACGCCCGCGGAATCCGTCAAAAAAAGGCTTCCCTGGCTTTTCCTCAATCTGATCATGGCGCTGACCTCGGTGCTTGTCATCGGATTTTTCGAAGACACCATCAAGTTCATGGTCGTGCTGGCTTTCTTCATGCCGGTCGTGGCGGGACTGGGGGGCAACGCGGGGGGCCAGACTCTGGCGTTGATCGTCCGCGGCATGGCGCTGGGAGAAATCACGTTTGAGAATGCCAAACGTGTCCTTTTCCGGCAACTGGCCGTGGGTATCGCCAATGGCGTCTCGGTAGGCGTGGTTATCGGTTTCATCGCCTGGCTATGGAAGGGAATCCCCGTTTTGGGGCTGATTCTCGGGCTTGCCATGATCATCAGCGTCTTTGTCGGCACGTTTGCAGGGGCACTCATCCCGCTGGCACTCAAGCGTCTCAAACTCGACCCGGCGCTCGGCTCCCAGATCTTCCTGACCGCATTCACCGACGCTTTCGGTTTTCTCTCCTTTCTCGGCTTGGCGACGCTTTTCTTTAGGCTCTTGATCTGACCGTACCGGAGAACATGGAAGATCCCCGCAGCCGGACACATCGAATGCGCGGGGATACAGGCCGGCAAGTTCGAATGAATTTCACAGGCAAATGCCTTCACGATGGAAAGCGGGCATGTCGGGCGGCAGAAGGCGGGAATGCTTCAAAAGGAGGCAGAAATGGCGAAATCAAAGCAGAAGAAGGTTCTGACGGCTCTGTCACTTCAGGGCGGCGGCGCCTTGGGCGCGTACGAATACGGGATGCTCAAAGCGCTCTACGTCAAACGGGGAAAGACCTTCCGGCCCCGGGTCGTCACCGGTGTGTCCATCGGGGCGATCAACGCCGCATTCCTTGTCGGCGCCAAGGGGGATCCCATTGAAGCCCTGGACACGCTGTGGCGGGAACGGCTCTGCGTGACTTGGCCCGCGCCTTCCTGCACGATGCCGGAGGCGATGTCGCCTGCACATCCATGGATGCCTTTCATGGATCTGACGGCGCAGAATCTTTCCGTCTTCGGAAATCCCGGGATGTATTCTCTCAAGCCCGAATTTTACATGCTGCCATGGATTGCACCCATGCGGAATACCAGCATCTATGACACCGCGGCCCTGAAAAAGACACTGGAGGAGTTCGTCGACCCCCGCAAGCTCAACCGCCCCGATATAACCCGCATCATCGTCACCGCCGTCAATGTGGAAACCGGCGGGCAGGCGCGATTCGACAATGCGAAAGCAACGCTTACATTTGACCACATTATCGCCAGCGGAAGCTTTCCCGTGACTTTTCCGATGACCCGCATCGGCGAGGAATATTACTGGGACGGCGGCATTTTCTTCAACATGCCCGTGGGCGCGGCTGTCAATGCCCTCGAACAGATCGAGACAGACAACCCCGACGTCGAGCGGGAGATCATTCTCGTGGAACTTCATCGCATGCAGAGCCGGCTGCCGAAGACACTGCAGGAAGCCACGGAGCGGTTCTTCGATCTGATTTTTTCGGGTAAGTTCGCGATGGACATGAAGCTCAAAGACAAGTACGACGCTTTTGTCGATCTGATGCATGAAATTGACAAGACGCTACCCGCCGGCAGTCCAATCCGGAATCACCCGGGATACAGGGATTTGATTCGACACCGGAAGATGGATCGCGTCATCGTCGTCGGGGAGGGTGGAATCGGCGCCGTCGGTTCGACGGGAGATTTTTCGAGAAAAACGCTGAACCAGCGGATTGATGCCGGATTCAGCGATGCCATGTCCCTGCTGGGCTGATGGCGGTTCCGGGAACCGGCAACCAGGAAAGTCCGGATTCTTTGGACACAACATCGTCACGGGCCCGGCGCTCGGGAGAATCGGCCGTCCCCGCGGCCATGCCCGTTGCAGCCTCCGCGAGCGATCGTTCAGGGGGAATTTCTCCTGAAGAGACGATCCATGATTGCGCCCGGCAACCGGATGACAATTCACAGACTGGACATGATCATTCCCGCCAGGATTCCAAGACCCGTTATCGACAACAGGCCCCGCATTGAAAAGGATCCGGTCACTTCCTGAAGTGTTTGAAGAAGCAGGCCCGGATGAAGGAACAATATCGCAACGGAAAGCAAAACCAGAGGCAGGAGGATCCATCGCGATTTTCCGATCCAGATTCTCTCGATGAGAAGTGAGAACAGAAGCGCGATGGTGACGAAATACAGCAGATTGAAGAGGATCGACAGCGCAGCGCCGATTCCTGGCGACGAAAGCGGGTCCATGTGAGGTCCTCGCCGGATGTTCCGTTTTTATGGCATTTGCCGATTCCCGGGCGAGAAATCCGGTTTTCTCGTCACTGCATGAGCCCCGGTTTTTTTTGAATCGATGAGGGTTCGCCATCCATGTCCGCAAGCACCCGGTAGAATTGTTGCCGCGCCTGTTCATCGTTCAGAATGCCCACATGGGATGCATTGAAGCCATGGGTCTTGCGAGCCGCGAACTGGATTCTGTGCTCCAGTTGACTTTGCAGCGTAATGGTGCCGTCGCCGCTATTGCCCGTCTTGTAGCCGAAAAAGAGGTGAAAGGGGATTTTTCCGGCGGCAAATCCCGCATGGAGCACGGAGAGAAAGGAACTGCCCGGCGCCACGTCCCGCCATGCGGCCAGCACGGCGGGGGCGTTTTCAACGGCCTGATTCGCCGATTCCACACCCCCGTAGGGCGAGTCGAATGAAATGTAGCCCCTGAGATAGGACGGCGGGCCGTCGATGCACAATTCGTTCAGTGCCGAGAGGCTTACCAGACCTCCCATGCTGTGAGCTGCGACAATCACCCGCTTCAGACGAAATTCCTTGCTTTCTCCCAGGATCTTCAGGATGTCGGCGAGAAGCGACCCCAGTTTCCGCAGCGGCATGCCGGACGGGTAATAGTAGAAAATCGGCTGATACCGGGTCTTGTCGAGACCGGCGACGAGATACCGGAAATCCCGCGGAGTGCCCGCCACCCCATGAACAAACACCACCGCCGTCTTGTCGGGATTGAACTTTTCCAGGGAAAACAGGAACCGCTGCGTGTGTGCGAAGAATTTTTTGGCGTCGTACATGCCCATCTCCCCATATCGAGGGTCGAAGAATGGATCGTCAAGGGAGCCGAATACGTAATGCTGCTGTCTCACCGGAACGTTTATGGGGAGGTCCGTCCTCGCCGGGCTGTTCACATCCAGCATGAAGGTGGGACCGCTGAACGTCATGCCGTCTTTGACAGCTTCCTTTCTCAAACGGATGGGTGCTCCCGATGTCTGCCCGATCATTTCATCGGCTTCGAAATAGCCGTTCCGGTCAATGTCTGCAAAAAAATAGACATCGTAATCCCCTTCGGGCAGGTAAGCCTGATAATAAAGGACCGGCGTTTGAAGAATCCTCGTCGCCACGATTTCCCGCTTCTTGAACATGTCTGTTACGGCCACAACCAGAACCGGACCCGAATGATCCGCTTTCTGATTCACGGGGCCTGCGAGCAAAAAACAGTCACCCGGCTGAAGTTCCCTCAGTAGTTTGGCCGTCGGCTCCATGCCGAACTCTTTCTTTTGTGCACGCTCTGTTTTCCAGAATTCCATGTAATTGCCGACATGGGAGCAACCGGCCAGGGCCAGTGCAACCAGCAACAGCGGAATGATTTTGGACGACATTCGCTTCGACGCGCTTTCTGGATGATTGGACATGCCTCGCCTCATGGATGGAATTTGTTTACTCGGGGCCGGCTGATCCCTCACTCGGAAGATGCATAATCTCCGTTGGATGGATGTCCAATGCGAGCGGATTGCATCAGGGCTTCAGGGTTTCGATCTCCCGGATCGCTGCGGCAATCTCCGCGCTCAGATGACCGAGCGCCCGGCTGTGAGCCGCGGCAAGGGCGGCATAGTCATTCCCTTTTGCTGTTTCCGTGCGCGTTGTCCGGCCCCGGCGAGACTTTACCTCCTTCGCGGAACGCACCGTCCAGAGCGCGTCCAGGGAAGCCTTCAGGCCCGGTTCGGAATCGAAGCGCAGGACATCGATCGCGACGCGATAGGAAGCGCCCGCGGCGGCCGCCTGCGGGAACAGCGTCACCTGCTTCGTCCCGAGCATCGAGACCAGATTCTCGGCGACGATGCGGCCGATGTCATTTTTAAGCGGCGCGGCCCAGCGTTCAAATTCGTTTATGAACACCTCATTTTTGCCGGTGCGGATGACGATCTGCGGCCGGTCAACGGCAGCAGGCACGAAGACGGGGCCCACCGAGAGGGAACAGCTCACCGCCGGCACGCGCTCTGGCAGCGGGGTGGAACTCAGCATATAGAAGCGAGGCTGCGGAGATGTGGCGCATCCGGCGATTGCGGCAGCGGCGATACAGCAGATCAGCGCGTGAGCAAGCTTTTTCATCATGGCTTCTCCTGTTTTTTCCCTCGAATGAGGGTCTCGGGGTTCCTCTCGAGAAACTCGGTCAGCGTGCTGACCCCCTGTGCGGCCCGGGTGATCTCCAGCAGCGCCTCGCGCAGCTGCTGCTGCGCAGGCGCATCTTTGCCGACCAGCGTGGCGTCGATGCCCGCCAGCGCCCGCTTGAGATCTTCCATTGTCGCTTTTACCTCCGGCAGGGTTTCCCCGTCGATCCGTTTGGACATCCTGTTAAGGGTCGCGAGAAGTTGCCTCAGGTCCGCACCGATGCTCTCCAAGGGCATTTTGTCCAGCTTGACCAGTATGCCGTTGATCTTGTTCTGCAGGTCCTGGAGGCCGCTTGGAACGACCGGCAGCTCCGCAGGTGATTTCGACCAGTCGATTTTTACCTTGGGCGCATCGGGGAAGATGTCCAGGGCGACATAGAGCTGCCCCGTCAGCACGTTCCCGCTGCGCAACTGCGCGCGAAGCCCGCGATGGACCTGCTTCTGCATGAAGGACTGCCGCTCCGACGCGACCGGGATCCTCACATCCACACGGGGCGCTATCTTTACATGCTTTGCGAAACGCGAGGGATACACCGCAATGTCAACGCGGGGCCGGGCACTGTCCGTCTTTTGATCGTATTCGAGGCCGATGGCGGTGACTTCTCCCAGCGGCAATCCGAGGTACATCACGGGCGCGCCGACATTCAGCCCGCGCAGCGTCTCGTTGAAATACAAGACATACGGGCTGACAATCGTTTCGGGATTCGCCATGGCCTCCTCGCGGCTGTTGAAGAGCGCAAAGACGGTTTTTTCCGCGGCAGGCTTCGGATCCTCGGCGGAGGCGTGCGTCTCAAAGACGATCCCGCCGATCAGCATGGACAGGACCGACTGGGTGCGAACGGAAAAACCCTCTGCCCCCAGGGAGACGTCGATGCCGCTTGCCTGCCAGAAACGGGTTTGGTCCGTAACGTACCGGTCATAGGGTGCGCGCACAAAGACCTCGATCCGGATTGCCTTGCCGTCCTCCGCGAGATCGTAACCGGTAACCTGCCCCACGTTCAAATGCCGGAAATACAGGGGAGAGCCGTTTCCGATCGACCCGAGGCTGGCCGTCTGCAGAACAAACCGCCTGCCGGGCTGATCGAAGGTAACTGCCGGCGGCGCATCGAGGCCGCTGAACGCACGCCGTTCCTTTGAGGATTTTCCAGGTTCCAGCCCGATGTAGTTGCCGGACAGCAGCGTCCCGATGCCGGATATTCCGCTCAGGGTGGCCCGCGGCTGCTCGATCCAGAACCGCGCGTCGTCCACCAAAAGACCTGCGGCGCTCTTGTCGATCTTCGCGGTCACCACCACCTTCCGGAAATCCCCTGAAAGTTTTACTTTCGTCACCTGGCCGATGTTCACATCCTTGTATTTGACGAAGGTTTTCCCCGCCTCGACACCTTCGGCCTTGGTGAAGGTGACGGTGATCGTCGGGCCCTCCGTCAGGATCCGCTGGACGGCAATCCCGATGGCGACGAGTGCGGCGACGACGGGAATGATCCAGACCGCCGAAAGCCTCACGCGCTTGGGGGGCACGGTAACGCTCTCCGGGACATTCGAGAGATCGATGTTTTCAGCCATGGTGACCTCCTGGTTCGTTGCGGGAATCCCAGATCAGGCGGGGATCGAAGCTTTCCGCGGCAATCATGGTCAGCACGACAACCGCCGCGAAGAAGAGCACGCCTGCCCCGGGCAGGACCGACATGAGCGGCTGGATCTGAATGAGGGCGACGGTGAAGGTGACGACGAAGACATCGAGCATGGACCACCTTCCCACAAACGCGACCAACCGGTAAAGCCGCAGCCGCTCACAGGGCTCTCGGGCGGAACGGCGCCGGATTGTGACCAGCAGATAGGCCACCGCGGCGATCTTGGCGAGCGGGATCACCACGCTCGCGATCAGCACGATCAGGGCGAGATGCCACGATCCGGTCCGGTAGAGCAGGACGATGCCGCTCAGGATGGTGTCTTCTTCGATATAAACCGGTGTGGTCGTCACCATGACCGGCAGTACGTTTGCCGGGATGTAGCAGATCAGTGCAGCGCTGAGGAGCGCCCAGGTTCGCTCGATGGCATTGTGCTTTCGAAAGGAGAGTTCATGGCCGCAGCGCGGGCATTGGCCGGGACCTCCAACACGGGCCGGCCTGGCAAGCAGTCCGCAGGATTCGCACGAGACAAGCCCCAGCGCAAATCCCGTTTGCATGCCCGTGCCCGCGGATGCGGAAACCTTTGAGGCAGCCGGTTGCATGGCCGGCTCGAGCGGCAATGCACCGCTTTTCCATTCGATGCGCTGCCACACTTCGCGGGGGTCGAACGTTACCGTCATGCCTGCCACCAGCGCCACGAAGGCGCCCACCGCAAACATGCCGGTTCCGGGAATCACCGTCGCGAGTTCCGCGATCTTGATCAGCGCCACCAGGATGCCGAGCATCATCACTTCGACCATTGCCCAGGAACGGTGCCACTCGGACCAGCGCAGCAGCCGGGCGACCCAACGGGGCGCCGGAGTCCGCCGCGCCGCCATCAGGATGACGGACATGATCCCGATGTGAACGGCGGGCGCAATGACCGTGCAGAACGCGCAGAGCAGGGCCGCGATCTGCTGTCCCCGACGCCACATCTCCGCGGCCCCGCCGAGGATCGTCGTGCTGGCCTGGCGTCCCGAAACGGAAAGCTCCATCAGCGGGAACACATTGGCAACGATGAGGGCGATGGCGGCGGCAAGGGTCAGGGCCAGGGTGCGGTCCAGGGAATCGGGCCTGGTGAAGGCCATCTTGTGCCCGCAACGCCGGCATCGCGCCGACACTCCGGAGGGAAGGGCAGGAATGCGCTGCAACAGATCGCAGTCGAGGCAGGCAACGATGCTTTCAACAAAACGGCTCATTCGGTTCCCGCACCACTCACCTAGAACCACTGAAATTATGAATTATGGAAATTGCCACATACCTTTTGGAAAAGCATCATCTGCATTTGCCATCACGACACCGCAATCGGTCGATCCGGATTTTGTGATCGAGGCTTACGACTACTTCAATATGCCTTTGTTCTGGTGAAAAAGTCAACTCTCCTGTCCGACGGGATATAATAAAAAACGGATGGGAAGCGGGATTGACATTTCAATCGAACAAAGGCACTATCAAAACGTTAGATCAATCCCGCTCACGGAAACCTCTGCAGTGCCATGCGGAAGCGGTAAAGAATTGGCAGAAGACGCGACTGCAGTTCAACGGGAGGGAGCAGGACGGCGTGGCGATCAAGATAGACAATGAGTCATCGGTGAAGATCGATGAGCCCTACGTGTCCCAATATCGGCCCGATAGAGCCCAACCGAAATGGAATGCTGTGGAGAAAGATTCAAATGGAACAATCGACAACCTGATCAAAAGGAGGCGCAATGCAACCGATATCCAACATGAAGACGCTGGTCGACTATCAGATCGGTTCTATCGTCAGCAGGGAAATCATCAAAAAACCGACCGGGACGGTAACGCTGTTTGCCTTTGATCGGGATCAGGGGCTGAGCGAGCACACGGCGCCCTTTGATGCGCTGGTTTGCATCCTGGATGGCGAAGCGGAGATCAGCATCTCCGGGAATGCCCATCACCTGAGAGAAGGGGACATGATTACCATGCCCGCGGGTCAACCGCATGCGCTGAAGGCCCTGGCGCGGTTCAAGATGATGCTGATCATGATTCGATCATAGCGACGTTTATAAAGCCTTTGGATTCTTTTCAAGATTGCCCAATCTGACCCCGACGAGACGGATTTTCCTGCCCGTAAGTTCCACCCGCTTCAGGCAGGAAAAGGCCATCCTTCTGATTTCGTCCGCCTTGCAGAGGGCTTCCGGGGCAGAACAGGCCCGGGTCACCGTGCGGAAATTCTCATAGCGGATCTTGAGCGAAACGGTCCTGCCGCAATAACCCCTTTGTGTCAGCTCTGAAACCACGTCCCTCGTGAGTTCGGCAATCGTCCTGGCGATTGTCTGCCAGTCCCCCACATCCGCCTGGAAGGTCGTTTCCCGGCTGAACGACTTCGGCTCCCAGTGGGTAATCAGAGGATTCTCGTCAATGCCCCTTGCCGCTTCATGGAGATAATGCCCATAGGAAAAACCGAAGTTCCGCACGAGGACCTCGACGGGCAATGCGGCCAATTGACCGATGGTCTCGATGTGCATGGCCTTCAGATGTTCCTCCGTCTTCGGTCCGATTCCGTAGAGTTTGCGAATCGGCATGGGCCACAATTTCCCCTTGATGTCGTCCCCGGTGAGAACGGTCAAACCGTTGGGCTTCTGCATGTCGGAGGCGATTTTGGCCAGGAGCTTGTTCGGGGCGATGCCGATGGAGCAGGTCAAGCCGGTTTTTTCAAGAATGCCTGCCCTGATCTTCGCAACGATTGCCTCGTTGCTGTCCGGCTCGTCCGAGATGTCCAGGTACGCCTCGTCGATGCCGGCATTCTCCATGATGGATGTAATATCCAGGAGGACCGATTTGAACAAGCGGGAGGCGGCCTCGTAGGCCTCGTAATCCACGGGAAGAAAGAGAGCCTTCGGGCACAGCTTGTATGCCGTCCTCAGGGGCATGGCGGAATGGATGCCGTACTTTCTCGCCTCATAATTTGCGGTGGAGACCACGCCTCGCCTGGACGGGTCGCCCATGCCGCCAATGACGACCGGCTTACCCTTCAGGCCGGGGTCCCGCCTTTCCTCGACTGCGGCGAAGAAGGCATCCATGTCGATGTGAAGGATTCTTCTCATGGACGGCAGGATAGAGACAAACGGCGATTATTTCAAGAACACCGCGATAATAATCGGAGACAGGACAAGACCGGACAGGATAACGGCGACGAGGCAGACCGCGTCGAACAGGGGCTCCAACCGGATGATCTTCAAATCCCAGTCCGACCTTTCAATGTACCGCCTGAAACGCCGGAGGAGTCTCGCAGACCTCAGAGGGTGAATACAAAAATGGTCACTTCCGGATATGTGCCTCGTTTCCGTGTACGTCATTGTCTTCACGCCATGTCCGCAATCAGGAATCCGGCTTCCCTATATAGAACGATCGTTCTATTGTCAAGAAGTATTTTTAGTGTCCCTTTCGGGGATGGTTGAAACCCCTCGCCTTTAGGCGAAGAGAAGATTATAATCTGTCGCTATGCGACGTTATCAAATAGGAGCACATACAAAAACTGACTTGAAAGTTCACCTGATCTGGATACCTAAATACCGGAAGAGGGTGCTTACTGGTCAAGTAGCGATACGAGCCCGAGATGTTTTACGGCAGATTGCCATGGAGCACGACATTGACATCA
>JAXDBM010000045.1:0-78268 GCA_034678725.1 Syntrophales bacterium
GTCGTCAGTTCCGGCATCCTGGCGAAGGAATACGCGCGGCTGTCCTCAACAACATTAATGCGGGATCTGGCGGAACTGGAAAGACTTGATTTGATCGTCAGGGATAAGAACAAATACAAGGGAAACATCGAAATCATGCGCGGCTATATGCCGCTGCGGAAGACAAGATAAAAAAGGTAAATCATGAGCAACAGGAAGAAAGAAGTGAGTTATTTCTGATACGGTGGAAAATCATTTGAGAATGCGACCATGAGGGGTGATGCATAATGACCGATGCCGCAAGGATCAGCTTGATTATTCAGGAAGGTGAGGGCCTGACCGTCGAATTCAAGGAGCATTTCAGCTCCCGCATTGCTGAAGACATGCCTGCTTTTGCAAACACCAAAGGAGGAATGATTATCCTCGGCGTAAGAGATGATAAAACCATAATCGGCGAGAAACTCACAAACGACCTGAAGGCGCGCATCACCTCCCTCGCGCGTAATTGCACCCCACCGCTGCAGGTCAAAGTCAAACAGATCCAAAATGTTGTCACTATCGATGTATCTGAAGGGGAGGAAAAACCATACGGCTGCAGCTCCGGCTATTTCAGGAGACTTGATGGCGCCACACAGAAGATGACCAACCATGAACTGCGGATTATGTTTCGGGAGCATGACATCGTGCGGTTTGAAGAAAAAACTGTAAATGGGTTTTCCTTTAATGACATCTCCATGAAGAAAGTTAGGGCATTTGTCAAGGAAGCCGGCATCAAAATCGGCAACATCACCGCTGCCGATTTCTTGAGGAGTCTGAAGGTAGCAGACAGGACAACAGTTAAGATCGCCGGGATACTTTTCTTTGCCAGAGATCCATACGAGCATTTGCATCAGGCGCAATTGACTCTTCTCGGCTTCAAAGGAACGAAAAAACTCCATATCTATGACAGACGGGATATACGAGACGACCTCCTCACTCAGTTTAACGAAGCTATCTTGTTTCTGGAAAAGCATCTAAATGTCAGGAGTGAAATAAAGGGCATCAACAGAGTGGATATTTATGAAATTCCGTTTGATGCCATTCGGGAAGCCATCGTTAATGCACTTATGCATAGAGATTACAGCATTGCTGGATCACAGGTAAGCGTTGAGGTTTATGACGACAGGGTTGAAATTACCAATCCGGGTGGACTTCCACCAGGTCTTACAAAAAAGGCTTTCGGCACCATATCAATCAGAAGAAATGAACGCATCTCCGACCTGTTTTTCAGACTCCATAAAGTTGAACGCGTTGGAATGGGTATCCAGCGGATGCGGGAGACAATGGAGGCAGCCGGCTTGAGAGAACCGGCATTTGAGACGGATGGTTTCTTCCGAACCATCTTATATCGTCCTGATTTGAAAGATAGAGAAGATGCCGAAAGGAAAATATTGGGGACGGAGGTCACTGATCGGGTCACTGAAAAGGTCACTGAAAAGGTCACTGATCGGGTCACTGATAATCAATTGCTTATACTGCAGGAAATGAAGAAAGATAAAAATATGACCGCCAAAAGACTTTCTGAAATTGTTGGGATATCGGAAAGGAAAATCAAGGAAAACATTAAAGTGCTGAAAAACAGAAGGCTGTTGAAGCGTATCGGCCCGGACAGGGGCGGGCACTGGGAGGTTACTCAATAAAAAGGCCCTCACGGGCCCGATGGCATCGCCATCCACCTCCGGATAGCCGGATTGACTGTACTCTATCGACGTGGCTAAGAAATATCAAGTTTTATCTGGCAATTTTATAGCGTTGCGCGATATGGGAACTGAAGCCATGGATTAGTCTGGCGCAAAGCCTTTGCTCCATGGAATTACCTGAACAAAAAGAGTAATTTCCCAATGTGTGCTCAATCTAAGATCGAAAATTTAGATTGGCGTTAGATTGACTTTAGATTGTAATAGTGTTGCACAGCATAGAGGGTGAAGTGGCAGAACGAAAACAAAAACTCGAATTAACGTGGATCGGGAAGGAGAATAGGCCGAGGCTGGAGCCGCGGATTCTGCTGGAGGATCAGGAGAAGTCCTATCATGCGGCGCAGCGTGTGACGGACAAAGACATCTTTGACAACCGGCTCATTTTTGGCGACAATCTGTTGGCGCTGAAGGCGCTGGAACAGGAGTTTGCGGGGAAGATCAAATGCATCTATATTGATCCACCATTTAACACGGGAAGCGCCTTTGAACATTACGATGATGGCCTTGAGCATTCGCTATGGCTATCTTTAATAAAAGATAGATTGGAGTTACTGAAAGGCCTGTTACGCAGAGATGGACTTATTTTCGTTCACATTGATAATAATGAATTTGCATACTTGAAAGTCATAATGGATGAGATTTTTGAACGTTCAAATTTTGTTCAAATGGTATCTGTAAAGCGTGCATCCCCAGCTGGTTTTAAAGTAATAAATCCCGGGCCACTGACAGTAACAGATTACATACTGTTATACGCCAAGAACAAGGAGACAATGGATTATAAGCCACTGCGGGTACCTGTAGAATATGACGAGAATTATGATTTATACATTGAAAATATTTCGGAATCAGCCAACCTTTGGAAGATAAGTAAACTCACAGAATTGCTTTATCACAAAAATGACATAACAAATTGGCGCCAAGCACGTGAAAAATGGGGTAGTCAATGGAAGGCTGTCAGAAACAGTCTTCTCGGAGATCTTGCCATTGATCTTAAAGATCAAGTCGTTTCTGTAAGAGATCCTCATAAGCCATCTCAAAGAATAAAAGATGCAATGTTAGAATCTAAAGGAGAACCCGGGCAGGTTATTGTATTAGAACGAGACAATAATGAGCCAATTTATATATACAAAGGCGGTTCTCTTGCTTTCTATGCAGACAAACTACGCGTGATTGATGGTGAACTCACCCCAACTGAGTTACTTACTGATTTCTGGGGCGACATAAATTTTGCCGGTATAGCTGATGAGGGCGGTGTACAATTTAAGAACAGTAAGAAACCTGAAATGCTACTGCGTCGCGTAATAGAAATAGCTACTGATCCCGGCGACATTGTCCTCGACTCCTTTGCTGGTTCCGGCACCACGGGTGCCGTGGCGCACAAGATGGGGCGAGGCTGGATCATGGTGGAGCTGGGCGAGCATTGCCATACGCATATCATTCCCCGCATGAAAAAGGTCATTGACGGGACGGATCAGGGCGGCATCAGTAAGGCCGTTAACTGGAAAGGCGGCGGCGGCTTCCGTTATTTCCGGCTTGCGCCGTCACTGCTCGAAAATGACAAAAGGGGCAACTGGGTCATCAGCAAGGAATACAACGCCGCCATGCTTGCCTCCGCCATGGCGAAGCACGAAGGGTTTGTCTACAATCCCGATGAGACTTTTTACTGGAAGCAGGGAAAGTCCACGGAGAAGGACTACATCTTTACCACCACCAATTTCATCACCCTTGAGTATCTGGACAGCATCCATGAAGAGATGCAGCCCGACGAGAGCCTCCTCATCTGCTGCAAGTCCTTCCAGAAAGCCTGCGAAGACAGATATGCAAATATCACCGTCAGGAAGATTCCGAACATGCTTCTGGGCCGGTGCGAGTTTGGAAAGGATGATTACAGTCTGAACATTGCAAGCCTGCCGTGGCAGATAGATAACGACACAGAGGCGGGCGATGCTGCAGAAACCAGAGGCAAAGGGAAAAAATCAAAGAAGCCTTCTTTGAAAAATCAGCAGGGGCTTTTTGACAAGGAGAGCGAATAGATGAACAGAATCGCTGCCTCTATCAGAAACCGCTTGAGCCTTCGACTGCCCCAGGCAAGAAGTCTGGAAATCCTTTCCGAACTGGCCGATGCGCTTTCCCTGCAAAAGAATCCTGACCTGACGGCTGAATTGGAGAAGGTGAAGAGCCTTTATCCGACATGCGCGGATTTTGAGAGAAGCTTTCCTTCACTTTGTTTTGCCCTGGCCACGGGCGTCGGCAAGACGCGGTTGATGGGGGCTTTTATCGCGTATCTCTATCTAGCCAAGAACATTCGGAATTTCTTTGTGCTTGCCCCTAATCTCACCATCTATAACAAGCTCATCGATGATTTTGCCAACATCAACAGCCCGAAGTATGTGTTTCAGGGCATCGGGGAGTTTGTCCACAGCAGGCCGCGCATTATCACCGGGGATAACTATGAAGAGGTCCGGCAGGCGGAATTATTCAAATACGAAATACACGTCAACATTTTCAATATCGGGAAGATCAACGCGGAGACCAGGGGCGGCAAATCGCCAAGGATCAAACGACTGGCTGAATGTCTCGGCGATTCCTATTTCAACTACCTTTCCACACTCGATGACCTGGTCTTATTGATGGACGAGTCGCACCATTACCGGGCGGACAGAGGAATGGAGGTCATCAACGAGTTGAACCCGATTATCGGGCTGGAGCTTACGGCGACACCACAGGTGGAGCGCGGCGGCGGGGCTGTCAAATTCAGGAATGTCGTCTATGAATACTCCCTTGCCAAAGCCATCCGGGACGGATTTGTGAAGGAGCCGGCGGTGGCGACCAGAAAGGACTTCGATCCGACACATTATACGCAGGACGACTTGGACAGGATCAAACTGGAAGACGGCATCCGCCTCCATGAAGACACGAAGGTTGCCCTGGATATTCACGCAAGGGACACAAAGGCAAACCATGTAAAACCTTTCGTGCTGGTCGTCTCCCAGAATACGGAACATGCCCGTAAATTGAAGGAGATGATCGTTTCGCAGGGGTTCTTCGACGGATATTACGCCGACAAGGTTATGGAAATCCACTCCAACCAGACCGGCGGGGAAAAGGACGAAAATATCGAGAGACTCGTATCTCTGGAAAATCCGGCCAACAAGATAGAAATCGTGATTCACGTGAATATGCTCAAGGAGGGATGGGACGTGACGAATCTCTATACCATCATTCCCTTGAGAACGGCCACTTCCGTGACCTTGAGGGAACAGACCATCGGCAGGGGCCTCCGCCTGCCTTACGGAAAGAGAACCGGCAATGACAAGGTGGACAAGCTCACGATCGTCGCCCATGACAAATTTCAGGAAATCGTCGAGGCGGCCAACCGGCCTGATTCCATCATTCGCAAGGAAAATATCATCACCATCGATGCGGAGGAATTGAACAGGCCGAAAGAGGTCATCACGGTTTTATCCGGTCTTGAACAGATGATCGAAGCGGAACAGAACCGGATAGAAGGGATCACCGAAACCGATGAGAAAGAGAAAGCCCAGGCCAGCCTTGATGTCCGGAAGATCATCATCGCAACCCTGCCTGAATTGAATACCGCCGTGAAGAGCATCGGTGAATTGAAAAACGAGGAAATCAAACAGATCGCGCTGGAGAAATTCAAACAGAAGATTGAAGCCGCCCCGCAGCCATACCTGTTTGCGGAAGATATGATACGGCAAGTTGAACAGATCTATGAGGAGATCGTAGACGAATTCACGGATAAGATCATCGAGATACCCAGGATCATGATCCTCCAGCACGATGATGTCATATCAGGTTTTCATGATTTTGATCTGGATGCGAAGCATCTCAATTATCAGCCCGTATCGGAAGAGATCCTGGTCAAGAAACTCAGGGAACAGGAAGACGGCATCGATATTGTCATCGGAAAGGGCAGGATCGTCGTCGATACCCCGGAGAATATCATCGTCAACGAGCTTATGAACTACTCTGAAATCAGCTATGACGATCAGGCGGAATTGCTTTACAAGCTGGCAGGCGAGGCGGTGGTGAAATTTCGATCTTACCTCGCTGAAGACAACCTGATGAATGTGGTTCAATACCATAAAAAGGAGATCGGCCGGTACGTTCATTCCCAGATGATGGAACACTTCTACTGCGAAGCACCGGCATTCAAGAAGCCGGACGTCCTGCCTTTTTTGAGAATTGAGGAGCACAACCTATCCAAATATACAAAAGACAGCATCCACCACTACACCGAGACCATAACCCCGACGCATGCGATTCCGGGCAAGGTATTCAGCGGCTTCAAAAAAGCCTGCCACAATCTTTACAAGTTCGACTCCAAAACGGAGAAGGATTTTGCCGTCATTCTTGAGCAGGACGAGGATATCATGAAATGGCTGAGACCGGCGGCAAAGCAGTTCAGGATTTACTGGAAGCACAATTCCCGGCAGTATCATCCCGACTTTGTGGCAGAGGCGAAAGATGCGATCTATATGATCGAGACGAAGAAAGAAGCCGATATCGAGACGACTGATGTTCAGGAGAAAACAGCGGCCGCTTTGTTATACTGCAAGAACGCCTCGGATTTCACGACACAAAACGGCGGCAAGCCATGGAAGTATATCCTCATCCCGCACAACGCCGTCATGTTCAATATGAGCTTCAAAAAGATGCGGCGGGAATTTGAGGTAAGGGCTTGATAAATATTTGACAAATTGCAAGTCGCAATCATTATAAAGCAAATACTTTTTCAAAAATTATCTTCATTATCTCAATCCAGCCGAGGTTTTCGATTGCCGTGTAACTGAAAGGCAATAAAGTATTTGCAATCGATGCCGCATCTGCATATGATGCCTCCGAAAACAGTGTGGGGGCGTCATTCATGACCGGAACCCTCGTCAACAGCGGCGCCATCCTCGCCGGAAGCCTTGTCGGCCTTGCCGTGGGAAGGCACATTTCCGAACGGCTCAAAACCATCGTCATGCAGGCCCTTGGGCTGTCCGTGATGTTGATTGGCCTGCAGATGGCGCTCACCGGCAAGGATATCATCATGACGATCGGCTGCCTGCTCATCGGCGCCGTGACCGGCGAAGTGATCAACATCGAAAATTGGCTGGAGCGCATGGCGGAGCGGCTCAAGGCGCGCTTCCGGTCCGATTCCTCCACCTTCGTGCAGGGATTCGTTTCCGCATCGCTCCTGTATCTGACGGGGGCGATGATGATCGTCGGCTCCATTCAGGATGGAACGGTGGGAGATCCCCACACGCTGTATGTCAAATCGCTCCTCGACGGCGTGGCGTCCGTGGCCCTGGCCTCGTCTCTGGGCGTCGGTGTCGCCTTTTCCGCGGTTGCCGTTCTGATCGTGCAGGGGGCGATCACCCTCATGGCCGGACAGCTTCTCTTTCTGCGGAGTCCCGCCGTTCTCGATGCCGTTGCGGCCACCGGCGGTGTGCTGATCCTGGCCATCGGCATCAATCTTCTCGATTTGAAGCAGATTCGGGTCGGCAATCTGCTGCCGGCGGTCTTTTTTGCCATTGCCTGGGCGGCGCTGCGGTAAGCAAGGAGTCCCATGAGCAGGGAATACGACATTCTCATCGCGGGAGGCACCGTTTACGACGGGCTGGGAAATCCGGGCCGGCCGCTCGATGTGGCCATTCGGGGTGAAAAAATCCATCGGATCGCGGAACGGCTGGACCGGTCCCGGGCGGAGAGCGTCATCGAGGCGGACGGACTTTCCGTATCGCCCGGGTTCATCGATCCGCACAGCCACACAGATATCGAGCTGCTCGTCAATCCCAAGGCCGAGAGCAAGATCCGGCAGGGGATCACGACGGAGATTTCAGGAAACTGCGGGTTCAGCGTATTTCCGCTCAGCGATCTCAATTACGAGGAGCGAAAGAGGTACACCGAGGAAAAGTTCAAGGTCGACGTCAACTGGCGGGACATCGGTGGATTTTTCCGTCGCCTGGAGGAGCGGGGTCTGGCCCTGAATTACGCCACGCTGGTTGGTCACGGCACCATTCGGAGCGCCGCCTTCGGCCATGAGGACCGGCCCCCCACGGAGCGGGAAATGGCCGCCATGAAACGTATGGTCCGGGAGAGCATGGAGGCGGGGGCAATCGGGTTGTCCACGGGGTTGATCTACACCCCGGGCTGCTTTGCCCAGACGGAAGAGATCATCGAGCTGTGCCGGGAAGTGGCGGCTTACCGCGGCATCTACGCCACCCACATGCGCAACGAGGGGGACTGCCTCATTGAGTCCGTCGAGGAAGCGATCCGGATCGCCCATGAGGCGAAGGTCAGCCTGCAGATCTCCCACCTGAAACTGGCATACCCGCGAAACTGGTCCAAGCTGCATTCGGTCCTGTCCCGCATTTCGGAAGTCAAGGCACAGGGGATGGAGATCCTGGCGGACCGTTATCCCTACACGGCCACATCGACGCTTCTGAACACGTTCATCCCGCGGTGGGTTCAGCAGGGCTCGACCGATGAATACCTGTCAAGATTAAGGGACCCGTCCCTGGAGGAGAAGATCCGGGAGTTTGTCAAAATCCAGGAGGAAAAGGTCGGCTCCTGGGATAACGTCTTCATTTCGTCGGTCCTCACCCACGGAAATCAGCAGCTTGTGGGGAAGAGCATCAAGCAGGCCGCCGCGGAAACGGGGAAGGAGCCCTATGCTCTGATCCGTGATCTGCTCATCGACGAAGAGGACCAGGTCTGGATGATCAATTTTTCCCTCAGCGAGGACAATTTCAGACGGATCATCGCTCATCCGCTCGTAGTGATCGGTTCCGACGGGTGGGCGCTGGCGCCTTACGGAACCCTGGGGCGGGACAAGCCCCATCCGCGTTCCTACGGGACTTTCCCCCGGATGCTGGGCCGCTATGTCCGCGATGAGAACCTTTTGTCTCCGGGCATCGCCATTGAAAAGATGACCTCGATGACCGCCAGGAAATTCGGCCTGAGGGGCCGGGGACAGATTCGGGAGGGGTTTTTTGCGGACGTCGTTGTCTTCGATCCCTACAACATCATCGATCTGTCGAGCTGGACGGACCCGCATCAGTTCGGGCGTGGGATCGAGCATGTCATCGTCAACGGCCGGATCGTCATCCGCGAGGGGGAGCACACCGGCGCCCTGCCGGGGAAGGTTCTGAAGAAGATCGATCGAATCACCATCTGAGGCCCGTCAGGCGATCTTCAGCACCATCAAGGTGATGTCGTCGAACTGGGCTTTGCCGTCCGCGAAACGCATCACGTCGTTCTGGATTTTCTCGATCAGGTCTTTCGACGACAGCGTCCCGTTCGAGCGGATTGTCTGAACGAGCCTTTCCAGACCGAAAAGCTCGTTCCGGTCGTTGATGGCTTCCGTGATGCCGTCCGTGTACAGGACCAGGGTGTCGCCGGGAAGGAGGTCGATGCTGGCTTCCCGCAGCTCGATCTGACGGTTGATTCCCAGGGCGATTCCCCCCGTCTTCAACTGCTTCACTTCCTCCAATCCCTTTCTGAACAGGAGCGGCGGATTGTGCCCGGCGTTCACGTAACGAAGGTGTTTCCAGCGGGTGTTGAGGACGGCGTAGAAGAGGGTCACGAACATGCCGGAGGTTGAATCCCGGCAGATGAGTTCGTTGGCTTTCCGGATGGCGTCGGCCGGCGCGAGGTCCCCGGCGGCGCTGGCCCGAAGGATCGTCCTGGACAGGCCCATGAACATGGCGGCGGGCATACCCTTCCCGGACACGTCGGCGATGGCGAAGCCCCAGTTGTCGTCCGTCACGGGGATGAAATCGTAGAAGTCGCCCCCCACTTCCCGAGCCGGTTCGTTGTGCGCGGCGATGTCGACGCCCGTGATGGAAGGGGACGACTGGGGGAGAAGACGCTGCTGCAGGCCGCGTGCGATTTCGAGTTCCTTGAGCAGACCCTCCTTCTCCGCCGTGGTGCACTGAAGCTCCTCCACGTGAATTTTCAGGTCTGTGGTCATCCGGTTGAAGGAATCGGCCAGTGTCTCCAGTTCATCGCCGGTTTTCACGTTGACCTGATACTCCATGTCCCCCCGCCCCAGGGCCTTGACGCCCCGGATCAGGGCGACGATGGGGTCCGTGATCATCATGGACAGGAAATAGGAGATGCCGGCAACAATGAAGATCATCGCCAGCAGAATGGCGACGAACGTGTTCCGGATGTTGCGGATGCTCTCGTCCATCTGCTCGTTGATGACCCGTGTGGACTCCGCGATCTGCTGCTTCGTCAGGTTGGCCGGTTTTGAAAACTCGTCGATATAGGTGGTGGCGGATACCACGAACCGGGTTCCTTCGACGGGGGCCATATACATGAATTTTTTCCGGATGCTCCGGTCCGGATCCTGCCAGTCGTAATAGCCGCCTCCGGGCGTGCCGTCCAGGGACTTTTCGAACAGGGCCCAGAAATCGGGGAGTTTTTCCTTCCAGTTGTGCATGTCGAAATTGATGAGCTGGGGATTGATGTGAAACCGCATGATGCCGGTGCGCTTCTCGTAGACGATGGTGTATCCGGTTTCGCCGACCGGCTGAACGGCGATCTTCTGAAATTCCGGATGGTCCTGAAGCTCTCGAGTGGACAGGCCGGGGTGCGCATCCATGAAAATCCGGCACTGCAGGGCCACGTCGATGGCCTTCTGGCGGAGGATCTCCGCACCCAGGGACTCCAGCGCCTTGGTGCTGTCGTTTGCCGCGCTGTTCCCCACCGATGTGCTGCTTTCCAGAACAAAGCGGCTGATCTGCCGGATGTCCCGGAAGGAAACATAACCGAAAACGAGCAGCGGGATGATGGAGAGGCCCAGGAAAACCAGGAGGATTTTGGTTCGGATCCTGAATCGCGGGTTGGGTGTCTGATCCATCGGGTGAATTTCTCTTCCGGGCCCTTTACAGGTTCAGCGTCTGCCACCGGGTTTCCTGGTCCAGGCGGTAATAGGCCCTTCTCCGGCCATCCGGCATCTTGCGGAGGACAAAGTCGTTGACCACGTATCCCCGCGCGAGGTAGTGCATGAACAGCGCCCGGCATTTGTCCCGAAGGGCCTGGGCCTTGGCGCGGTCGGCCTGGAGGAGGCGGTCCTGGGCATAGGGGATTTCCACGAACAGGGGGGACAGGCGCGCCTTGATCATCCACTTTTCCCCGTGGCGCTCCAGCCCCTGCTCGTCGAGTTCGATTTCGTTGACGATGCTTTCCGGCGTCATCTGCGACTCGTCGAAATCCGGAATGATGCCCTTGACCATTCGATCGATGACACGCTCCGAGCCGATTTCCCAATCCACCACGAACCGGTCCGTGGAAATGCCGCGGTTGAACTGGTCGTTGGTGAAGACGGCGCTGTAATAGTTGAACCCGATTTCCCGGACCAGCCCGCCCATCCGGCGCAGGTAGATGTAGCCGTTTCGGGACTGGAGGGGGTCGTAGGTCCAGCGGATTCTCGGAATCCGGCTTTCCCGGGCACAGGCGTAGAGATGGTTCACCAGGATTTCGCCGATGTTCTTGTCCTGGTAGCGCTGGTCCACGCCCATCCGGGCGCCGTACCAGAAGGGACCGTTGTGGTCGAAATCGGCGAAGCAGACCAGAAAGGCGATGGGGTGATCCGCCCCGTACCAGGGGTCCTGCTCGGCCATGGCCGCGCGCTCTTCCGGGGAGTAGATCCCGTCGTCGAATGCGGTCAGCACGAGGCCGTTGGTGAGGTAGGCCAGTTCGAAGTACAGCATGGGCGCATTGACCTCCCGGTACCCTTCGCGCTTCCATACCCGCTTCTCCAGCTCGACGACGTCATTGAGGACCGATGCCCTCAAGTACCGCTCCACTCGGATTTTCGGGTTCTTTTCTTCGCCCTTCATGACGATGCCGCCCGCTTCATGCTAAGCCCTTTGCGGAGACGCGGCCGTACCGTCGTTCCGGTCCGGCGCTGTCTGAAATGCGAGGCTCAAAATGTTTTTTTCGCTCTCCCTGCGGTAGGTCATCCGGTCGGCCATGTTTCGCATGAGGTAAACGCCCAGCCCGCCGACCTTCCGGTCGGTGATGCAGGCCGTCAACTCCGGCGCCGGATAGGCGCAGGCGTCAAAGGGAATGCCCGAGTCGATAATCTCGATCAGGCATTCCCGGCCGTCCGTGATCCGGCAGCGAACCTCAACATCTCCCGGATTTTGTCGATAAGCGTAGCGGCAGACATTCACCAGGGCTTCTTCGAGGGCCAGTTCGATCCTCGCGGTCTGCGGCCGGGGGATGCCGCTGGATTCAAGCCAGCCCGATACCTGGGCGAGGATTTTTTCCAGGTTGGAGAGGCTGGCCGGCAAGGTTATCGTCAGCATGGGTTTGGAGTATGAATGTCAAAGGGACGCCAGGGCGGCTTCCCGGTCGTCAAATATCGGGAAGATCGTGTCGAATCCCGAAATCTCGAACACTTCCTTGACGGCCCCGGACAGGTGAACCAGCAGGATCTCCCCGTTGAGGCTTTCCAGTTTCTTTGCGTTTGCGAGGATTGTCTGCAGCCCGGCGCTGCTGATGTACTCCAGATCGCGGAAGTCGATGATGATCCGGGTCGCCCCTTCCGCGATGAGGGTTTCCAGCCGCTTGTCGAACTGGGGCGCCGTGACGGCATCCATCCGGCCGGCCGCGGAAATGATGGCTGCCTTTTCCGTGTTTGTGACCGTCATCTGCATGGTCTCACCCTCCTGAGTCTTTTCGGTCAGCGCCAGGGATCCTCGCCGGGGCAGGTAATCATCGGATCAGTCTGGACATTCCGCTATCACGGAATGAAGTGCCCGGTCAAGAAATACTTGTTATCGCAATGAAACTGCCTTTCCCGAAAAGCCGCTCGCGTGGAATCAACCGGATCGCTTCTGATAGAGGGGCTCTTCCCCCTTTTCCACTCTCCGAATATTTTCACGCACCGCTTTCATGATGCCCTCGATGGAAATGTCCGTGGAGCCGGCAATGTGGGGGGTCGCAAGGACATTGTATGCAAATATGGGATCGTCCGGATCGACCGGCTCCTCCCAGAAGACGTCCAGGCCCGCTCCTGCAATCCGCTTCATGGCAAGCGCCTCCTCCAGCGCATCCCGGTCCACCAGGCCGCCTCTCGACAGGTTGATCAAATAGGCATCCCGTTTCATGGCAAGGAATGCCTGCCGTCCCATGAGATGCCTGCTTTCAGCCGTCAGCGGGAGACAGAGCACCACATAGTCCGATCTTTTCAGGAGCGTCTCCATGTCCGCGGGCGTCCCGGCCCATTCCAGGCCAAGCTCCTCCTGTGCCTTCCGCGGCTCATGCCGCTTGATGCCGATCAGACGAACGTCAAAGCTCCTGAGCCTTCTTGCCAGCGACCTGCCGATACCCCCGAGGCCGACGAGGCCCACGGTCTTTCCGCTTAAAGCGCGGCCCGGGGGCGTTCCCGTTTGCCTGTTGGCGAGGCTCAGGGCCATCCGCCGGAAGTTTCTCGACAGGCCGATCATCAAATAGATGCCCAGTTCGGCCACGGAATCGGCGTTTCCGGAAATATCCGACGGCACATTGGCCACCCGGATGTTCAAGCTTTGCGCGGCCTGAATGTCGACGGCTTCCAGCCCGGCCCCGCACTGTTGAATGAGCTGAAGGCGGTCGGCCTCTTCCAGATGCTCTCTCCGGACGGCGCTCATCGTCGGGATGAGAACATCAAAGCCCCTCAGGCTGTCAAAGCCGAATCGCCCGCTGGCCACAAATTCGTGTTGGGGGAGTTCCTTCCGGATCAGCCCGAAAAATCCGCCCCAGGCGTTTTCCGGGGCCGCAAACAGAACTTTCATGATTCGTCCTCCGCTTGGCTTGTCGTCGTTGCGCGCACCATCTTATCAGACCTTTGCCGTTTGGATCAAAGAACTTCTTTCCGCGCGCGGCGACATTTTCTTTGACATGCCGGATGCCGGGACCTTATATTGCAAATGCCTGAAAGGAGGGATCTGCCATGAAGAAGTTTCTGGAACCGGAATCCGTCGCCCTCATCGGCGTGCCGAGACAGTCCGGACCCGGGTCTTACAACAACGCGGAGACCATGCTGCGCTACGGCTTCCGGGGCCGGATCTACCCGATCAATCCCAATGCCGCCACGATCTGCGGCTTGAAGGCCTACCCCGCCGTCGGGGATGTGCCGGATACGGTTGATCTGGCCGTCATCTCCGTGGGGCGCGACCGCGTCATCCCGATGGTGGAGAAGTGCATTCAGGCGGGCATTCGGCGAATCGTCATCATCAGCCAGGGGTTTGCCGATGCCGATGCGGCCGGCCGGGACATGCAGGCCCGAATCGTGGCCATGGGCCGGGAGAACGGAGTCCGAATCCTCGGGCCCAACACGATGGGGGTGGTGAACAACTTCAAAAGCTTTACGACGGCCTTCATCGACCTGGAACCGCCTCGCGACTTCCCGCCCGTCTCCCTGATCGCCCAGACCGGCGTCATCCAGGTGGCCGCTCAGAACATGGCTTATCGGAACTGGGGCAAGGCGATCGACATCGGCAACGGAGCCGATCTCGACGTGGTGGATGCCCTGGAATACCTGACGGACGATCCCGAAACGAAAGTCATCGCCTTGTACCTTGAAGGCGTCAGCCGGGGCCGCGCATTTCTGGAGGCAGCCTCCCGGGCGGCCCTCTCCAAACCGGTCCTTGTCTTCAAGTCGGGCCGAAGCCGGGCCGGGGCCCGGGCAGCCCTGTCGCATACGGGATCCCTCGTGGGGGAGGACCGTGTTTTCGATGCGGCGTTCCGGCGTACGGGCGTCCTGCGGGTCAACAGCGGCATGGAGCTCAAAGACGCCATACGCGCCCTTTTGCTCCTAGGGGAGATGAAGGGGCCCCGTCTTGGCGTCCTGACCATCACCGGGGCCGGAGGGATCATGGTGGCCGATGCCTGCGAGGATTTCGGCCTCACCCTGGCACGGCTGCCGGAAGGCCTTGCCGAGACTTTGCAGAAAGGGATTCCGGACTGGATCCACATCGGCAATCCCATCGACATCTGGCCGGTGGGGATGATCGGCGGGGACTACCCCGGAGTCTTCGGCCTCTCCCTGGAGGCGCTCTTGCGATCCCCCGAAGTGGACGGTGCTGTGGTCATCCTCCCCGTCACCAATTCCCCCCTGCACGCGAACCTGAACATGGAGAACGTGGTGGCCCAAGTCCGCCGGCAGGCGGGCAACAGCAAACCCGTTGCCCTGTGGCCCTATATCGACACGGACGCCTTCATCGACCGTTACGAGGCCATACCGGGTGTTGCCTGTTTCGACACCATCGAGCAGGCGGTCCAGGGACTTTCCTTCTGCCATCGTTACCATCTGGCAAAAACGCGCGGCATCCCCGTTCAGAAACGGTTTTCTTATGATCATGAAGCCCTGGAGCCGATCCTGCGCAAGGGACGGCAGGACCGCGTCCTCCTGGGGGAGGATGCCATGTCGCTCCTGAAATTTTTCGGGATACCCACTGCCGGCGGGGCCATGGCCGCAAGCGGTCAGGACCTCCCGGCCGCCGCCGCCGCCCTCCGCTATCCCCTGGTGCTGAAGCTTTCGGGGCGGGCCTTCCTCCACAAGAGCGAATGGGGAGGCGTTGTCACGGGTATCCGGAACGGGGAAGAATTGCGGTCGGCCTATGAGGAGATGATGCGGGAGGTCCGGGAGCGCGATCCGGGTGTTGCCGTGGAGGCTGTCCAGGTTCAGGAGCAGATTCGGGGGAGGGAGCTTCTCATGGGATTGAAGCGGGATCCCCAGTTCGGTCCGGTCATCGCCTGCGGCATGGGGGGCATCCATGCGGAGATCCTGAAAGACGTGAACCAGTCCATCGTTCCCATCGATCAGGCGGAGGCCCTGCACATGCTGACTTCGCTCAAGATGTTCCCGCTTCTGAAAGGCGTTCGCGGCGAGGCTTCCGCAGACCTGACAGCTCTGGCGGACTGCCTGGAGCGTCTGTCGTTTCTTGCGCAGGAAATGCCGGATATCGTGGAGCTGGATCTGAATCCGGTCATGGCCATGCTGAAGGGATGCGCTGTCGTGGACGCAAGAATCTTGTGGGAGTGAAACGCAGCCTTGGTGCAGGCTCCCCGTTATCCGTAAAGGGAAAGCGAAAGATGATGATGAATGCGATGAATGTGAGGAAGGGAATCCGGTTCCTGAAAGTATCCTGCCTGTTCATCCTTCCATTTTTTCTTGCGTCTTGCCTGAGCTGGGTTCTGGAACAGCCCGTCTTTGTCATCCGTGAGATCACCCTCAGCCCCCGCTCCTTCACGGAGATGAACCTGCTCATCGGATTGGAAGCGCAAAATCCGAACCGCTTTGATCTGACACTCAAATCGTTTGAGTATACCGTTCACCTGAGCAATGAAGAAATCGGAAACGGCCGCCTGGAAAAGGAGGTCCTGATTCCCTCGTTGTCGGTGACCCGGCTGCAGGTCCCGCTTCATGCAAAGTTCAAAAACTTCAGTGGAAGTCTGAAGGCCATCATTACCGGCGAAGATCTGCCTTACAGGATTGAGGGAAAGGCCGAAGTGAAAACGTTTTTCGGAAGCCTCCATTTCCCCTTCTCTAAAGAGGGGCGCATCAACTTGAAAAAATAGTCATGAAGATGTCGTGTTTTATCGGACAGGCAAACCGCATCAAACGATTTCTTGTCGCTTGCCTGATGCTGCTGTTTGCAGCCTCCCTGGCATCCTGCGCGAGACAACACGGGATTCGCATCCTGCATATCAATGATTTTCACGGTTTTGAGGAAGCCTACAAGCCATATGGTTCGGAGGATGCCCGGGGCGGGCTTGCTTACCTCGCTGCGCGGGCAGAAGCGCTTCGGGCTGAAAAGCCGACACTGTTCCTTGCCGCGGGCGACATAATCCAGGGCAGTAACTGGGCGAACATGTTTCAGGGCAAATCATCCATTGAAGCGATGAATGCCATGAAGCTGGATGCCATGGTGGTGGGAAACCACGAGTTCGACTTCGGACAGACAGTCCTCATGGAAAGGATAAAAGAGGCAAACTTCCCCGTGCTTGGAGCAAATGTGCTGGGGTTGAGCGCGCTGAAGCCGTACATCATCAAGGAACTGGACGGCCTTTCCATCGCGGTCATCGGTGTTGTTACCGGGGATGCGCCGGTTTCAACGCACCCCAAAAATGTGTCGGGGCTGCAGTTCCTTTCTCCTGTCGACACGGTTGAGAAATATGTGCGGCAGCTCAGAGGGAAAAGCGACCTTGTCATTGTTCTTTCCCACATCGGATTCGGTGCGGACATCGATCTCGCAAAAAAAGTTGAAGGCATCGATGTCATCGTCGGTGGTCACACGCACACGAAAGTCGCCAAGCCCGCGGTTGTCGGAAAAACACTGGTCGTGCAGGCTTTTGAGCACGGCAAAGTCCTTGGCGTGCTGGATCTTACCGTGAAAAAAGGCGGGATTGCGAGAGCCGATGGCTGGTTGGAGCCTGTTGCGCCCGTCGGACAACAAAGCAAAATCGTGGATGCGATCGTCGACAAATACCAGGGGAAAGTGGATTCATTTTTCAATCAAACGATCGGCGAATCACTGGCCGATCTGGACGGCGTTCATGTGAGACGGCAGGAGACGAATCTGGGAAACCTCGTCACCGATATCATGAGGAAGGCATCCGGGGCCGATGCGGCGATCATCAACGGCGGCACGATTCGGACCAGCATCCGGAAAGGTCCGGTCAAGGCCGGCGACGTCTACGCGGCTTTGCCCGCGGATAATTATATCGTTGCCGTCAGGCTGACGGGAAAACAGATTCGTGTCACGCTGGAGCACGGCGTTTCGGCCATCGATGAAGATGAGGGCAGATTTCCCCAGGTCTCCGGCCTTGCGTTTGCCTATGACCGCTTCGCCCCGAAGGGTTCAAGGGTGAAAGAAGTTTTCATTGGCGGCAGCCCGCTTGCGGCGGACAGAGAATATTCGATTGCGACCAATGATTTTCTTGCGGCCGGTGGAGACGGCTACAAGGCATTCGGCGAAGCGGTGAAGTCGTCCGGGGCTTCTACAGTTGTCAATGACGTCACGAAGTGGGACAACCTTGTCTATAGCGACTCCGGACGATGGCTGCGGGATGTGGTCATCGACTTCATCAAAGCTGAGAAACAAATTTCCCCGACGGTGGAAGGGCGGATCCGGGAAACAAAGGGACAATGATTCCCCATTGCATATCGAATTTCGTGATGCAAACACGGATGCAACAACAAGGGTGAACTCTGTCAGCAGACGAATGCTGCATGGAAGCTCCGGTGTGCCGGAAGGGGTGCAAGATGAAAGTTCATGTGAATGGTCAGGAGGTGAATCTCGCGCCGGGAATGACGGTGAAGCATGCGCTCATCGCCGCGGGTTTGATTGACGAGATCAAGCAGGGAAAGAAGATCTATGACGAGGTGGAAAACGAAATCGGCCTGGGAGGGGCGCTGACGGAGGGCGCGAAGATTTCTGTTCGCTGATCCTTTCGAACGGTGCGATTGTTCCCCCGTCAGTGGCCCGCGCAGGTTACGTGATTTTGCCGCAAAGGCGCGCTCTCATGCCTTGAAGATGCCCGTTTCCACCCATTCGCCCTTGATCACCGACCACCAGTCTTCGGCCAGCCCGTTGCGGACGTAATCATAGGGCAGCCACCCATAGCCGCCGTCGCCCCATTCGGGTCCCCAGGAGTTTCTGATCAGAAGGGCGCCGGTGGTTTCAACTCCTTTCTTGTTGGTGTTCTTGATCTTCATCCCGTCGCTGTAACCGATCGCAACGACGGCATGACCGCCCTCGACATTCTCTCCGGGAGTGGGATAGGGAATCCTGCCCTCATGGCCGTCGGCCTGGGAGATGGAGGTGTAGACCGTAAAGCCGAACATGGACGGGAGGCCGGCGGAAAGGTTGGTCTTGATCCGGTTGAGCAGAACATCGGGAGAGGTCCCGGGAGGATCGAGGCGGTAATATTTGATGGCTTGGTAACTCTGTGCGAAGGCATAACAGAAGGCGGGCGGCTCGAGATCAAAATCAGCGACGATGTAGGGCCAGTATTCCTCAGGGGGTACACCGAACAGGACCAGGGCGCCCATGGTGGACCGGAGGTATGCCCCCGTATCGCCCGTCTCCTTCATCAGATTCCGCGTCACCTTGTAGAGGAAGCGGCGCGAGGCATCGATATGTTTTCCAAAAGATCTCCTCTCAAAATACTCGACGATGGCGACCCCTGCATTGGCGGTGCAGGAACCGAGTTGCCCCTGGTCCTCAATGGGAGGGCACCATTCTCTCAGGTCTTTTTCTTTTGGAAGCCTTGTCCCGGACGGTTTGCCCAAGCCTATTTTTCTGAACATCGACTTGAGGGTATCCTTCTGCCCGAGGGCTTTCTGATTCGGGCTCAGGACATCGTGTTCCGCCGTATAATCCCTGAAGTCGGGATAATCCGGCCGCCACCCCATTCCTCTTTTTGCCTTGATTTCAGCCATGACGTCTGCCTCCTCTCTTTGGGAATTCAGAAAAAGTGATTCTGCTTCATCAAAAAAACCCGCTGCGGCTGAACCAAGCGGGCTGTCGATCGGTCTTCTCCTCCTCAATTGCTGTATGGACAGAGGATTAGATTTCCGGGCCGGTGTCGCAAATCTTATGTAATACAATATATAACGCATTTCCCTGATGTCAAGATCACTTTTCAGATGCGTATTGATCCGTTGCATCGTGCTTTGGGGAGGATGTTTCTGGAGACGGTAGAAACGTTGCCTCGCGATGCAGCGGGAACCGGTATTTCGTGAGTTGCTCCGGGTGATGGAGGCATCCTGCCGGCAGCTTTTTCCGGGAAACGGCATGGTGGGGTGCGGCTGGTTGAAACCCCTTGATTAAACCCGCAAAAATCGATATGACGCCACTGGACCGGAAACGTCGCCAGTCTCGGTGCTGGTTTGCGTCCTATTTGCATCGAGGAACGGGTCCGGACCGGGTCGCGATATTTGCACCCGGTGAAATCACTACTGGAGGTTGCCATGAAGCTGCAGGATCTATTCAGTCTCAAGGGAAAGGTCGCCCTCGTCACCGGAGGCGGAAGGGGCATCGGAAAATTCATTGCCGCCGGTCTGGCGGAAGCGGGCGCGGATCTGGTTCTGACATCACGAAAGATGAAGAATCTGGAGGCGGCCGCGAGCGACATCGCACAAGCAACCGGCGTCCGGGTTTTTCCCGTGGCCTGCGATGTGGCCAAGGCCGAGGACATCGACGCCATGGTCAAGGCGGCGCTCGAACGTTTCGGACGCATCGACATCCTGGTCAACAACGCCGGTGCGACCTGGGGGGCGCCGACCCTCGAATTTCCGCTCGAACGCTGGGACCAGCTCTTCAACGTCAACGTGCGCGGCGTCTGGATCCTGACCCAGAAGGTCGCCAACATCATGAAGACCCAGGGAGGCGGAAACATCATCAACATTTCGTCGGTCATGGGATTCCGCGGATCCGAGGAGATGACCCATCCGGCCGTTCCCTACAACTCCACCAAGGCAGCGATCAACCTGCTGACCATGAACCTTGCCGTGAAGCTGGCCCCTTACAAGATCCGCGTGAATGCCATTGCCCCCGGTTTCTTCCGGACGGACATGATGGCCTATATCGATAAGCCGGAGTTCAAGGCGGCCCGCGACAGGATCGTCGATTCGATCCCGCTGCGGCGGGTGGGCGATGCGGACGACATGAAGGGACTGGCCGTCTTTCTCGCTTCCGACGCCTCGGCCTACATGACGGGGCATGTCGTGATCAACGACGGCGGTCTGCTGGCGAAGTAAAGATTGCCGGGCTGTTTGCCGGGGGCCGTTTTGTTTACGGGCAACACCATGAAGGAAAAGCCTGTTGCGATTCTTGAATTTCCCGGTGAGGCGAAATGAAAAAGAGACTGCAATCCCTTCTGGATATGAAAACCATGGCGCTCCTCCTGAAGAACAACATGGCCAGTTTTTTGACCGGGGAGGCGCTGCTTGCCCAAAGCGAGTTTGAGGAGCTTGTGACGCGCTTTCACGGGGAGAGCGCGCTGTGGATTTCGCCGGAGGATGCGGAGGCGGCAAGGAGTGACGTGGATTTGTTCATCAATCATCTCGATCGTGCCATTGAACGCGCCCGCAACGAATCAGAGTCTGAATAGGATGAAGATCGCACCGGTATCGCGATACCCTGTCTTTTCAGGCCTGCCTTGCCCGGAGATATTCAACGAAGCATGGAACCCTACAATGTCATGATCATCGGTTCGGGCCCCGCCGGACTGTTCGCGGCGATATGGCTCGAACGGCTCGGCGTCGACCGGATCGCCATCATCGACCGAAAGCCCTATCCGGCAGGAGGGCTGCTGAACGACGGCAAACTGAACTTTGACCGCCGGATCGGCATCGACCTGAATGAACTTCAGATCGATGCCGACGCGGCTGAAAGCCGGATTGCGGACCTGAAGGGCATTCTCACCCGCTTCCCGCAGTGCCGGCAGGTCACCTATGTCGACCGGCGTGACCGGATCGACAGGCTGAGCAGCATCGCCCGGGAGCAGGGCGCCGAATTCATTGCGCCGGAGCAGTGGCATTGGGGGACAGACCACGGCAGGTCGGCGGTCGATTATCTGAGGGGCCACCTTCATACAACGGACCTTTTTCTGAACACGGAGGTGACCCGCATTGAAAGGAGCGAGGACAGAAAATATCTTCTCGTCTGCCGCCGCGACGGGAAGGATGTCCGCTATGGAACAGGCGTCTTGCTGGCCGCTCCCGGGCGGAGCGGCGCCTACTGGTTTCGGGATATCGCCAGGGATCTGCGCATCGACCACAACTTCGGCCCGATCGATGTGGGAATCCGGATCGAGCTGAACCGGAAGCTCTACGACGAAGTGACGGACGCCGTATATGACCCGAAGTTCATCTTCCGGACCGCCCGTCACGGGGATCGGGTCCGGACCTTCTGCACGAATCCGGGCGGCCGCGTCCGCGTGGAGGACTACTGCAACTTCAAGCTGGTGAACGGCGATGCCCTTTCCAGGCGGAAAACGGAAAACACGAATTTCGCCCTGATCAACACGGTCTCGCTGACCAAGCCCTTTTCGGATACGACGGAGTACGGGCAGATGATCGCCAGGCAGTTTTTTCTCCTGGGCGGGGGAAAACCCATTGTGCAGCGGATCGGAGACTTCCGGGAAGGGCGGCGGAGTTCCGTGGTGACTTTCGACAGTGAGACGCGCCATTTCGGGTTTTGCCGAGCCTCCTGCAGGTCCGTGCCGGGAGACATCACGCTGGGAATGCCCGCCCGCATCATCGACAACCTCTGGGAGTCGCTGAAGAAGCTTGACAAAATTGTGCCCGGCATCCTTCACCCGTCCACGCTCCTCTATGCGCCGGAAATCAAGTTCTTCGACACGCATTTCCCGACGGATCGGAATCTCGAAACGAATGTACCGGGAATTTTCGTGGCCGGCGACGGAACCGGCAAAAGCCGGGGCATTGTGGGGGCGGGAATCTCAGGGATCATCGCGGCCATGGGCATTGCCCGGAAATACTTTTGACCTTGGCCGGTCGAAAGCCTTTCCTGTGGTGGCGCACAATGCCGCAAAGACTGCCTCAGCGACGACGAGATCATATTGACGCACTGCGTAAAATATTTTCAGGTCAAGCCGATACATCAATTTCCTGAAGCTTTGTATTGATGAAAGATATTGATATTAATGTCTATTTAAACAGACAAATTTTATCGGTTGCGAAATCATTTATATTGCAACGCAAAATAATTCCTTGACAAATCAGAATCCCGAAACTATATTAGGCCAAAAAAAGAAAAGGACACAGGAAAATGGATTACGTAAAGGATTACAAAAAAATGGCACAGCAGATGACAAGCGTTTACAGGGCCGCAATGGACAACAGCATCAATGCACTGAACATGGTTCAGGAAAACACCGAGAAAGTGGTCAAGTTGTCCCTGGATCAGTCCCCCTGGCTTCCAGAAGAGGGAAAGAAACTCGTCAATTCCTGGATGACGGCTTACAAGAAGGGTTATGACGATTTCAAGGTGGCCGCGGATGAGCAGTACCGGAAAATGGAAGCGCTGATCAGCCTTCAGACCAAGGGTTGATTCGGTCCAAGCGGCCCCGGCCACGGAAATCGAACCATTCACTTGGAAACCTTCACACCGAAGGGGCTTTCCAGTGGAAAGCCCCTTTTTTTCTGTTTATCCCTTTTTCAAGCCCCGGATTTAAGAAAGATCAACAAAGGCGGGTACTTGGAGATGTTTTTTGATGCGGATGAAATTCAGAAAATATAATCAGCGGCAGGAATGGGGGTGGGCATGGTCACTGATGTCCATGTTGATCGCCTTGTCGATTGGCATTACTGTCGTTTACGGCCCGATCCAGGCCCGCTGGGATCGCTACACGGACTTTCGGACCCGGGAGGATATTCACACCGTCCTTCAGGATAAAATGATGGACCGCGACCATATGCATGAAATTGCCGAAGCCATTGTCGTTCAGTCCCGGAAGACGGGCATTCCCGTGAACCTGTTCCTCGGGCTGATGCAAAAGGAAAGCAATTTCATCGTCAACGCCGTTTCCGGCAGGCGTGCGATGGGAATTCTGCAAATTCACCCGGTCACCTGGAAGGAATACACAAAAAAACTGAACCTGCCCGATTCCCATGAGCATGCTTTCCAGCCATCGATCAACATCATGGTGTCGGCGGCGATCCTGAGAGACCTGTACGACCGTTACCGAAGCATGGGATACCAGGAGCCTGAACTTTGGGATCACATCCTGTCGGCCTATTACGCCGGCAAGGGATCCTTGCGTGACGGGTTGAAGCGTCATCACCGGAACTACGTGGATAAAGTCCGGACCTACTCGAACGAGTACGGGATGAAGCTCAAGGGATGACGGTTCGGTCACGGCCGACCGGCATCGTTTTGCACTTCCGGTACACTCAAGCTATGCTTGAAAAAATCTTCCGAACCATTCAATATCAGGGAAGAACTACGAGTCAACCTTAGGAATCGGACGCCTTTTCCACAGTTCCCGTATACCGATCAGTCTTTTCCCCGCTTCTTCGAGGGTTTCCCTTCTCTTGGCAAAATGGAACCGGATCAGGTGATGGGTAGGCTCGTGAAAAAAGCTCGAACCCGGCACGGCCGCCACCCCCACATGCTCCGCCATCCATTCACAGAAGGAAACATCATTGCCCGCGTTGAATTCCGAGATATCCACGAGCACGTAATAGGCGCCCTCCGGCGTTGTGTACAAGAGACCCGCTCTGTCCAGCGCTTTCAGGAAAACGTCGCGCTTTTCCCTATATCCCTCCAACAGCGATCGGTAATAGGCATCCGGCAGTTCGAGGGCGGTAATCGCGGCTTCCTGCAGCGGGGCGGCGGCCCCTACGGTCAGGAAATCGTGCACCTTTTTCACTGCGTCGGCCATCTCGGGCGGCGCAACGACGTAACCCAGGCGCCACCCCGTGATCGAATAGGTCTTGGACAGGGAACTGCAGGAGAGTGTCCGCTCGAACATACCGGGCAGTGAGGCGAAATAGATGTGGCGATGCGGTTCATAGACGATGTGTTCGTAGACTTCATCCGTGATCACAAAGGCATCGAACTCACGGGCAAGCCGGGCGATCTCTTCGAGTTCGTCGCGGGTGAACACCCTCCCCGAGGGGTTGGATGGGTTGCAGAGAATGACAGCCTTGGGTTTCTGTTCAAAGGCTTTTCTCAGCTCATCGCGGTCGAACGTAAAGCGGGGCGGCCGCAGTTCCACATAAATGGGCTGTGCACCGCTCAGGATGGCATCCGCCCCGTAATTTTCATAAAAGGGTGAAAACACGACGACCTTGTCCATGGGATTGCAGACCGCCAGCATGGCCGCCATCATGGCTTCGGTGCTGCCGCAGGTGACGACAAGGTTCTCGTCCTTGTCGATCGGAAGACACATGAATCGAGAAATCTTCCCGGCAAGAGCCTGCCGGAAATTCGGTGCGCCCCAGGTTACTGCGTACTGGTGCGGGCCCGACAATGCGATGTTCCGGAGCGAACGGAGCAGCTCCGGCGGCGGATCGAAGTCGGGGAAGCCCTGCGACAGGTTGATTGCCCCGTGCAGGTCGGCGACGCGCGTCATGCGCCGGATGACGGATTCGGTAAATCGTTCGGTGCGTTCACTCCTTCGCGGCATAGTCTTCTCCTTTCAGTGGAATGGACCCTCATCCGCTTCCGCGTCTCTTCCGGTCCGACCGGTTTGAGGCGTTCCGGGTTTTCCGGGAATCAGGTGCTCCCACAGAGGCCCGCTGTGCCCGTGGGCATGAAGCCGGGAGACCACCCTGCCGGATTCCTCATTGCCGCCGCACGGAATCCAGTGGGGACGGCCTGCGGCGCACCGGGCGACACTTTCCATTGCGGTTTTCAGGTTCAGCGCGGGCGAACTGTAGAAGACCGGTTCGAGCAGGTTCCGGTTTCTCGCAATCTGCCCTTCCTGAATGGCGATCGCATGGATCGGGGTGTGGGGGTAGATCCGCATGCCGCAGAAGGGGATCAGCACCGCCTTTTCCAGAGTTTCGGCATTCTCCAGCGTCTTCTTCAGCGTCTTTTCGTCTTCCCCCGGACCCCCGAGAAGAAGGTAATGGGCAATGTGGAGGCCCGCATCGGCAGCCTGTTCATGGGCATGAAAGACGTCTTCGGTGCGAAAAGGTTTTCCGTAAGCGGACAAGACGGAATCGCACAGGGATTCCGTGCCGAACTCGACGTGCGTCAGGCCGGCCTCTGCCATGATGTCGTAATAATTCGCCTTCGCCTTGAACGGGGCAAAAAAAGCGCCCCAGGGCACGGAGAGATGCGCCCGGATAAATGCTTTTGCCACCTCGAGGCTGTGACCGGTGTGGCAATTGAAGGTGGAGTCGGTGATGAACAGGTACTTTGCCCCCGCCTGCTGAAGCGTCAGGGCATCCTGTGCGACCTCGTCGGGATCGCTGAACCGGAGCGTGCCACCGTCGATGTGGGGGTACGTGCAGTAGATGCAGCGGTAGGGACAGCCCCTTTTGGTCTGAAGGTTGAAGATGCCCCCCCGCCTGAGATAGTACCGGACATGGGGGCTGTTCACGTCAAAGTGTCTTCGGAACGACCGGTTTGTGGCGCCGGGCAGGCGCGCACAGGGACTTCCACCGATCCAGACACCCGGAATGCTTGAGGCATCCCCGCACGCCGCAAGGGCGTCGAGTAAAAGCGTAAGTTGTTCGCCGTCGCCGGCGATCCCGTAATCGGCGTCCAGCGCCTCCATCAGTTCCGACGGGAAAATCGTGAATCCGCTGCCTCCCAGGATGATCTTTGCCCCTGTCGTTTGGCGGATTGCCGCGGCAACCCGTCGGTAGTCGCTGCTGTAACTCTTTGTGGCAAAGGCGTCCAGATTGTCGATGTTGCGCAGGGACAGGCCGATCACATCCGGATCGTAAGCGCGGATCGCATCTTTCATCCCTTCCAGGCCTGTTTTTTCATTCAGGTCGGCAATCTGAACCTCGTGGCGCGGCGAAATTGCGCCCGCCACATAATCCAGCCCGATCGGATAGACTGGCGAAGGCGTGATCGACAGGTTCGGAGATATGAGGAGGATCTTCACGGGGATTACATCTCGCATCGGCAAGCCGGCAGCCCGGTCGGTTCGAAGCCGGCGGTGAGAATAAATTGAAAAGGCCCCTGCGAAACATACCGCCGCACGGACCTTGTCTGTTTTTCCGCAATGCCCTGTTCCGGTGCGTCGTCCCCCGGGCGTCAATCGAATGGAACGAACTGATCCTTTTTGGCGTCGCAGACGGGGCACACATCGGGCAGGATTCCGTCCGCCACGTAACCGCAGACCTTGCAGACATAGTACGTGGTCTGGCGATCTTCCATGAAGTGGTTCATGGCTTCCTTGTAGAGTTTCGCATGGATTTCTTCCACGTCATGGCTCTGGCTGAAGTGCAGGACCGCCGCTTTGTTGCCTTCCGCCTCCGCCTGCCGGACAAAGTCCCGGTAGGACACGTCCGCCACGCGGGTTTCCGATTCGAAGCTGGCGGCGAGATTTTCCTGCGTGGTTTTGACCTCCCGAAGCAGCTTCAGGGCGCGCGTGCCGTGAATTTCTTCGGAGAAAGCGATGACCCGGAAAAGCTTGGCCATCTGGGCATATCCCTCCTGGTCGGCTTTCTCGGCATATACCTTGAGGCGAAGCGCCGCTTTGGCTTCTCCGGTGTAGGCTGCGTGAAGCGCTGATTTTGTGTCCATGTGCCGGGATCTCCTTTTCGGTGAATCGGCCCCGCTACTCGGGCGAAAACATGTCCTTGCCCGAAGCGCAGATCGGGCAGGCCCAGTCTTCCGGAAGGTCTTCAAAGGGCGTTCCCTTGGGTGTGTCGCTTTCCGGATCTCCCTGGGTGGGGTCGTAAATGTAACCGCAGACGTCACAGACGAACTTTTGCATAACCTGTCTCCCTTCCTCGTATTTTTCTTATGGTGTGACTTTCTGGCAGATCTTTTCAGCGATGATCCGGCCGAGATCGCAGCATTGAGCCAGCACGGACGGGTCGGGAACATGGCGGGTCTGAAGGGGATCCGCCAGGAGATCGACTTTGAAGTCCGCCAGCATTTCCTGAATCTGGCGGGGAGCCTCGCCGCTCCAGCCGTAGGAGCCGAAGGCCGCGCCCATCAGGTTTCCGGGTTTGAGGCCCTTCAGATAGGTCAGGATGTCGGCCATGCCGGGCAGCATGTTGTTGTTCAGCGTGGACGATCCGACGACGAGCGCGGCGGCGTCCAGGAGTTCGTAGACCACGTCGCTTCGATGACAGACATCCATGGACATCAGCTTTACGTCGATGCCGCCGGTCAGAAGACCCTCGGTGATGGCCTGTGCCATTTTTTCCGTGCTGTGCCACATGGTGCCGTAGACGACCACCGCCTTTCGGGAGGGCTTGTGCGCGGCCCAGTCGGCATAGCGGCTGAGGATGCCCGGAATATCCTTGCGCCAGACCGGGCCGTGGTCCGGTGCGATAATCCTGAGCTTCAGGCCGGCGGCAGCGACCCGCGCCAGGAGCTTCGTGACCAGCGCCGCATAGGGCGTGAGGATGTTCGCGAAATAGGTGGCCGCCTCGTAGCGGAGGATGGCCGGGTCCAGCTCGTCGTCGAACCGCTGCGAAGAGGCCAGGTGCATGCCGAAGGCGTCCTGTGCGAACAGAAGCTGCTCTTCGACAAGGTAGCTGAACATGCTGTCCGGCCAGTGGAGCATTCGGGTCTCCAGGAACGACAGGGTCATACTGCCCAGGCTCAGGCTGTCGCCGTCCTTGAGCGGCGTCACCGCCGGGCCGGGATGGTGGATCTCTTTGAGGGTCTTGGCGCCCATGACCGAGGAGAAGACCTTTTCCGGTTTCACCTGGTCGATCACCTCGATCAGGCACCCCGAGTGGTCCATTTCCGAGTGGTTGGAGACGATGTACTGGATGTCGGCCGGATTGATGACCGATGCGATGCGCGCCATCATCTCCTCCCGGAACGGCGCCTTGACGGTGTCCATCAGTGTGATCTTGTCCGCCAGGACGAGATAGGCGTTGTACGTGCTTCCCCGTTTGGTCATGTAGCCGTGGAAATCACGGACGTTCCAGTCAATCGCGCCCACCCAGTGCACGTGATCGCTGATTTGGATGGCTTTGAAGGGACTGCTCATATGCGCAAACTCCTTGAATCGGTGATGTCTCCGATGTGCGAATGAAATTTTCCATACCGTCTTTTCACAGGGATGTCAACATCCGCGGATTGGCCACCCTTTTCGGGTTGCCGCCGGCACTTCGCCGAGGAAGATTCCGGTGAAGACGGGATTGAAAGCCGGGACCGGTCCTTCTCGGAGGCATTGCTGATGCGCTGTCCCTATCGCCGCTTCGCCCGATCCCGCGATGCACGAAAGAAAATGTTGGATCGTTTTTTAGTGCATCCACCGGCAAAAGCACGATTCCATATCCGCAATCCGGATTGACATCACGGGGTTCTTGTACTATGAGTGCCGCCATAGAGATCGAGAGCTGCATTCCATCAATCAATGATATAAGGGAGGAATTGTCATGAAAGATGTCGTTGTTGTCTCGGCCTGCCGCACTGCCATCGGCGAGTTCGGCGGCACACTCAAAAACCTGAACACGCCGGTTCTGGGAAGCGTCGCCATGCGGGAGGCGGTGAAGCGTGCGGGAATCGACCCCGCCTCCATCGATGACGTCCGCTTCGGCTGCTGCATGGAACCCGTGGACGCTCTGAATGTGACCCGGGTCGCCGCGCTGATGGCCGGCATCCCCGATACCGTGACGGCGGTGACTGTCAACCGGGTCTGCATCTCCGGAATGGAGGCCGTCCTGTCGGGCATGGCCATGATTCGGGGCGGCATGGCGGACATCATTCTCGCCGGAGGCATGGAACACATGTCGGGCGCCCCTTACTCCGTGCCCGCCGCCCGGTGGGGATGCCGCTTCCAGGATCAGGTCTTCGTGGACAATCTCGTGCATGGCCTTCATGCCGGATCCCACCTCCTGCCCGGACTCGAGCAGGGGCCGATCAAGGAGGGCCCGGTGGTGGACGCCTATCGCGGTAAACCCTATATCATGGGGATCACGGCGGAGCTCATCGCCTACAAGCACAACCTGAGCCGCGAGGAGATCGATGCCGTGGCCCTGCGCAGCCACAACAACGTGGAACGGGCCACGAAGGATGGTGATTTCAAGGAAGAGATCGTTCCCATCGAGCTGCCACAGAAAAAAGGAAAACCACCGCTGATTTTCGACAAGGACGAACATTTCCGGCCGGGACTTACCCTGGAGGACTTGGCAAAACTGCCGCCCGCCTTCCTGCCCAAAATCGGCAAGGTGACGGCCGGAAATGCCTCGGGCATCAACGACGGCGCGAGCGCCATGGTCATCATGTCGGCGGAAAAGGCAAAGGAGCTGGGCCTGAAACCCATCGCCCGGATCAAGGCCGTGGGCCGGGGCGGCTGCCATCCCTCCGTCATGGGGCTGAGCCCGGTCCCGGCGGTGCAGGACCTGCTCACCCGCAACCAGATGAATCTGAAGGACTTCGAACTGATCGAGGTCAACGAAGCTTTCGCCTCGCAGTATCTGGGCTGCGAGCGGGAGCTGGGGCTGAACCGGGAGATCACCAACGTCAACGGCTCCGGCTGCGGACTCGGGCACCCGGTGGGCTCCACCGGCTGCCGCATCATGGTGACATTGCTGCACGCCATGAAGAAGCGTGGAAAGACCCTCGGGTTGGCCACGCTGTGCGGCGGCGGCGGTGTGTCCATGGCCTGCGCCCTGGAAATGATGTAAAGAACCGGAATCGGTTCATCGGGATCCGGATGGCGGGGGCGGTCCCATTGCGGCGCCCCCGCCCTGAATCGAACATGCCGAAAAAACGCACCATCTTTTTCATTTCCGACGGGACGGCCATTTCCGCGGAGACCCTGGGGCAGAGCCTTCTCACCCAGTTCAACCAGATTCAGTTCAATCAGGTGACCGTGCCCTTCGTCGACACGCTCGAAAAGGCGCGGTTCGCGGTCATGCAGATCAACAACGCGGAACAGCAGAGCGGAATGAGGCCCATCATCTTCAGCACGCTGATCAGCGACGACATCCGGCAGATGATCGCGACGGGCAAGGGCGTGGTCTTTGACTTCTTCGACACCTACATGGGAAGGCTGGAGGAAGAACTCCGCACGGAGTCGTCGCATACGGTCGGCCGCTATCACGGCGTGGTGAACGACACGGTTTACAACTTCCGCATGGATGCCGTGAACTACGCCCTATACAACGACGACGGCGTGACGACGAAGGAATACGACCAGGCGGACATCATCCTCGTCGGCGTGTCAAGGGCCGGCAAGACCCCGACCTGCATCTACCTCGGCCTCCAGTTCGGCATCTATGCCGCGAATTACCCGCTGACCGAAGAGGACCTGGTGAACAAAGGCGGGAACATGCCGCACGTGCTGATGCCCTTCCGCAGAAAACTGTTCGGGCTCACCATCAGCGCGGAGCGTCTCCACACGATCCGCGCCCGAAGGCGGCCGGAAAGCCGCTACTCCTCCCTGGAGCAATGCCAGATGGAGGTATCCCTGGCGGAATCCATGTTCCAGTACGGGGAAATTCCCTTCATCAACATCACCACGATGTCCGTCGAGGAGATCGCCGCGACGGTCCTGCATGAATGCAATCTCCGGCGTCGGGTCGTGTGACCGATGGGGAAGGATCGGGAAATGGATCGACGAGAGGAAAATCGCCCCTGGGGGTCCTATGCGGTTTTATCCGACCGCCCGGATCACAAGGTCAAAAGGGTGACCGTGCATCCGCGCCAGCGCCTGAGCCTTCAGAGGCACCGCCATCGCGCCGAGCACTGGTTTGTCGTGGCGGGTCAGGCGCTTGTGACGCTCAACGGTGTGGACCGGACGCTCGGCCCCGGCGGGTCGGTCGATATCGAAGCCGGGTTCTCGCACCGGATCATGAATCCGGGGTCCGACAACCTGGTTTTTGTGGAGGTGCAGACCGGCGAAGGGTTCTCCGAGGACGACATTGAGCGACTGGAGGATGACTACGGGCGGATCAAATGACGCCTGCCGTCCTCAGCCCCGACAGGAGCGTCAGCACCGCCAGAGCCAGCGTCGTTCTTCCGAGCCAGCGGTGCATGCTTCGCAATTGCTGAATTCTTGCCCGGATCTTGAACTGCATCTGACCGATGACCGGCGTCGCGACGACCATCGCGATCGTTGAAACCCCCAGCCAGGCGTGGGGGGGCTTCAGGTGCGCCTCTCCGGACTGCGCAACCATCGCGACGGCCGCCGCCAGTCCGCCCAGAAAGCAGAACGCTCCCGCGTATCCGGCGGCCCGGTGATGTTTCAGCCACCAGCGCTTCTGCCGGAAAAATTTCACGATCACGAAGCCGGCGGCGAGGAGCAGAAAACCCGTGGTCACGCCGCCGGCATGGATATAAAAGGCATTCATCGCATCCGCTTCTATTTTGCCGCGGGCGCCGGACCGACCGTCAGCTTTTCCGTCTTCGAACCGAATTTGTTGCAGGACGCCTTCACCTCCAGCACATCCCCTGCGGCTGCCTCCACCTTGTAGGATTGGGTGAACGTTTCCGAAGGCTGGCTCTTGTACTCCTGTGAAAGCAACGGCTTGCCGTTCTTCTTGACTTCCACTTTTTCAATGTAGTGACCCGCCGAAAAATTCGTGTGGGTGATCGTCGCCTGCAGGGTTTTCCCGGCGGCGTCGTAACCCAGTTTGACTTCCTTCGGCCCGTGCGCGCCCGCTATGGCCGGGCAGAAAGCGACCAGCGCGACGGCGGCCAGAGCAACACACACCCAAATGTGTCTTTTCTTTGTCTTCATCGATTTCTTTGCTCCTTTCCGTTTTGGTGGGTTTACAGCACAAACTCCATATCCTGGGGGACGGCGAAACATTTCAGCGGACTTCTCTTTTCCCGGATCGTCTTGCGGCAGTCCCGAACGAAGGCATCCACCTCCGCATCGCTTCTTTCCTGATTGTGGTGGTAGAGCCCGAAGCTTCGGACTCCGGCTTCCAGCGCCAGCCTCAGGGCGTCCCGGTAGCTGGAATGGCCCCAGGCTTTTTTCGTCCGGTATTCCTTTTCATCGAACTCAGCGTCGTGGATCAGCAGATCCGCCCCGTCGGAAAAGCGGCGGTAATCGTCAAAGCGAAGACCGCCGTGATGCCGATGGGTCAACTCGTTGTCGGTCAGGAACACGAAAGATTTGCCGTCCTCCTGGAATTTATATCCCACGCCCTGATTGGGATGGCTCAGCGGGATCGGCGTGACGGTCATGGAATGGATCGTGACCGTGTCCCCGCAGGTTTCGTGATAGGCGATTCCCGCCTGGATGTCTTCGAAATTGACGGGGAAGTTGGGAGCGGCCATGATCAGGGAAATGATGTGCTTGACCGACGTCTGGGTGAAGGGGCATCCGAACATCGCGATCCGCGTTCTTTTCGAATAAATGGGCTTGAAGAAGGGAAAGCCCATGATGTGGTCCCAGTGGGCATGGGTGAAAAACATCGTGTAGGACCGCTTTTTTTCTTCGATCAGCCTGTCGCCCAGCCGCCGAATCCCGGAACCGGCATCCACGATAATGATGTCGTCGTGGCGGGTGCGGATTTCAATGCACGGGGTGTCCCCTCCGTACTTCAGGTACTGTCTTCCGGATACCGGTATGGAACCGCGCGCACCCCAGCATCGAATGATCATCCTGTCCCCCGTCGAGAATGCGGCCGGAATATACCCGGCTTCCGCCTCCCATTCAAGAACATTTATCCCACCGGCAGGCCGGCTCTGCCGGGTGCATTCGACAGAGACCTATCGGCCGGCAACCACGATCACGTTAAAGACGGAGGGCCAGGTCAGCGGAGATGAGACGGTTCCGGAACCGAGCTGCGCCGCAATGCGCTGCGCCTGGCTCTTGTAGCCGGCGGCATAATACACCGTGTGCACACGATAGTTCGTGCGGGAGGCCAGGCCGGTGTCCTCAACCCGGTAGCCGAGCGCCTTCAGTTTTTTGGACATCGCCTGGGCGGAGGATATTTTGCCGTTCCCGCTCAGAACCTTCAGCCGGAGCGCCTTTGCCCCGGCGCCCATTTCGGCAACAGCCGTCCGCGCCGCGGCCTTTTCCTCAACGGCGGTCGTTTTGTCCTTCAGCGCGCTCACCTGGTCCTTCAGGACCGCCTCGCCCCCCTCCGCTTTCGGAATCGCTTTCTGCATCACGATCGGGGCCTGTTGACCTTCCGTTTTCAGCGTCTCGATCTCCCTGCTCATGGTCGAGAGCTGTTTGTTCAGCCTGTCGATTTGTCCATCTTTCTCCTGAAGGGAGCGCTTGTACGCTTCGTTGTCGTCCTTGAGTTTCTGAATGTCCCGGTCCAGGCTTCCATTCCAGTTCCGCATTGCCGCACAGCCGGAAAGAGCCATGCATAAAATAACAACAAGCGCCGCCAATACCCTTTGATTCATGCTGCCACCTCCCATCGATGTGTTGGAATGCTTCGATAATTATTAAATTATAGCACGGCACGACCAAAAGGGCAATGATCGGTATGCAAGACTGTCAAGAGCAAATAGAATTGTCCGCCTTTGTAGCAAATGAATTGTCCGCTTTTCTGCTCCGTGCGAGGAGCGACATTTTGGAACAGGAAGGGAGCAGCGGCTGTCTGCCGGGGATGCACAAATTTTCGCGGTGCGGATGACAACGGATGATCGAGTGAATATATTGGTTCAAAAGATGAGGATGAATGTAAAAATCAGCAAAGGGAGGGTGAAATGACGACGATCAAAGTGAAAGGAATGTCCTGTAATCACTGTGTCATGGCGGTAACCAGGGCCTTGAGCACCGTGGAGGGCGTCGCGGATGTGAAGGTCAGTCTGGAGGCGGGCGAGGCATCCTTCGAGGAGCGGAAGCCCGTTGATATGGCCGTGGTCCGGGAAAAGATCGAAAAGGCGGGTTATGCAGTCGGCTGATCGGACGGAAGCGCACCGGACAACGATCTCCGTCGGCGGCATGACCTGTGCGGCCTGCGTGCGGCGAGTCGAAACGGCATTGAGAGAAGTGGCCGGCGTCACCGATGTCGCCGTGAACCTGGCGACGGCGCGGGCCACCGTCACCCATGCACCGGTCTGGGGTGGTGTCGAGGCGCTGCAGAAGGTCGTGACCGAACAGGGTTATGACTACCTGGGCGTGCAGTCAGACGGAAAAGAAGACCCCGTTGCCGAGGCCCGGGAAAAGGAAATCCGGGACCTCAGGCGCCGCTTCCTGACGGGAGCCGTGCTGACCATTCCCATTTTCCTGGGTTCCATGCAGCACTGGTTCCCTTTTCTCAATCCGGTCCCCGGACAGGCTATGCGCTACGCCCTGTTTGTCCTGACGACACCGGTCGTCTTCTGGGTGGGCAGCCGTTTTTTTGCCGGCGCCTGGAAGGCGGCCCGGCAAAAGACGACGGACATGAATACCCTGGTGGCGGTCGGAGCTCTGTCCGCTTATCTCTATTCGGTTCTGGCGACTTTTTTCCCCCGCTTTTTCGCGACGGCGGAGCTGATGCCTCATGTCTATTACGACGGCGCGGCCATGATCGTCACGCTGATCATTCTGGGGCGGCTTCTGGAGGCCGGGGCGAAGGGACGGACCAGTTCGGCCATCCGGCGGCTTGTCGGACTCAAACCCAGGACGGCGCGCGTGATCCGGGACGGCCGGGAAGCGGACATCGCCATTGAAGCGGTGATGAAAGAGGACATGATCCTGGTCCGGCCGGGAGAGAAGATTCCCACGGACGGCGTGGTGGTTTCAGGCGCATCGTCGGTCGATGAGTCCATGCTCACCGGCGAGAGCATGCCCGTCGAAAAGCAGGCCGGCAGCGATGTTTTTGCCGCCACAATGAACCAGTCCGGAAGCTTTGTCTTTCGGGCGACGAAAATCGGCGCGGAGACGGCGCTGGCCAGGATCATCCGTCTCGTGGAAGAGGCGCAGGGATCAAAGGCCCCGATCCAGCGGCTGGCCGACCGGGTCGCCTCGGTCTTCGTCCCCGCGGTTTTTTTCATCGGCATTCTGACCTTCGTGGTCTGGTACTCTCTTGTCCCGGAGTCCGGTTTCAGCCGGGCGCTGCTGAATTTCATTTCCGTGCTGGTGATTGCCTGCCCCTGCGCCCTGGGATTGGCGACCCCGACCGCGGTCATGGTAGGAACCGGCCTGGGTGCGGAAAGGGGCATCCTCATCCGGGGGGGCGAAAGCCTGGAGAACGCCCACCGGCTCACCACCGTGGTCTTCGACAAGACGGGTACGCTGACCCGGGGTGAGCCCGAGGTCACGGACCTTCTGGCGGCGCCCGGCGTGGCCGTAGAGAAGGTCCTGCTGATCGCCCTGTCCATCGAATCCCTTTCGGAACATCCGCTGGCACGGGCCATCGCGGAGCGCGCCCGTCGGGAAAACCTGAATCCGCTTCCCGTCGAGTCTTTTGAGGCCGCTTCCGGCCTTGGCGCCAGAGCAGCCGTTCGGGGCATCCCCTGCATGGTTGGAAATCTCCGGCTGATGGAACAGGCGGGCCTTCGGCTGAACGGGCTTGCGGAGGCCGCGGCCCGGCTGTCCGGCGAAGGGAAGACCTGCGTTTTTGTGGCGGAGGAAAATCAGGTTATCGGCCTGATGGGGCTTTCCGATGTGCCCAAGGCATCGGCCGCAGAGGCGGTAAGGGCCCTGAAGGATCTGGGGCTGGAGGTTGCCATGATTACCGGCGACAACGCGCAAACCGCGAATGCCGCCGGCTCTGCGTTGGGTATCAGTCTGGTTCTGGCGGAGGTCCTTCCCGAAGACAAATCCGAGGCGATTCGAAAGATGCAGTCGCAAGGGCAGGTCGTGGCCATGGTGGGAGACGGCATCAACGATGCCCCGGCCCTGGCCGCTGCCGATATCGGGATTGCCATCGGGGCCGGAACGGACGTGGCCATCGAGGCCAGCGACATTACCCTCATGAGCGACGATCTGAAATCCGTGCCGGCCGCCATCCGGCTTTCCTTCGACACGATGAAGGTGATCCGGCAGAACCTGTTCTGGGCGTTCATCTACAATGTGATCGGCATTCCCATCGCCGCCGGCATTCTGTACCCCTTCGGCGGCATCCTGCTGAATCCCGAATTCGCCGCCGCGGCCATGGCCCTGAGCTCCGTCTCCGTGGTCGGCAACTCCCTTCGACTGCGGCGATCCTGGCGGACTTAGCTTTCGATTTCGAATTTGGACTTGTCGGCGCCGCAGACCGGGCAGGTCCAGTCGTCCGGCAGGTCTTCGAAGCGCACTCCCGGCTTGATGCCTCCGTCCGGATCGCCCTTTGCCGGATCGTAAACGTAGCCACAGATCGAACAGGCATACTTGGCCATTTTTTCGGCTTTCGGCCTGGGCTCCTCCTGGACGTAGGTCGGCGCGTTTTTGGAGGCCTTGCCTCCTTTCGTGTCGCGGTAGTAGGCGTAGGTCAGGGGGGGCTGGTCGTTCAGGACGTTGCTGTCCAGAACCCGGGCGGTCAGGACCACATGCGTGTTGCAGTCGATTTCCCCCGTGACCTCGGCCTCGATGTAGGCGATGGCATGCTGCAGGATAATGGGCACCCCGGTCGTGCCCAGCTTGAAGTTCACACCTTCAAACTTATTGACGCTCTTTCCGGATTTGAAGCCGAACAGCCCGATGAAGGTCATGGGCGTGTTTTCGGACAGGATGGAGACGGAAAATTTCCGGCTGGCCTGAATATACTCATAGGTCAGGTTTTGCTTGTTGATGCTGAGCGCGACCGTCGGCGGGTTGGAGGTAACCTGGAACAGCGCGTTGGCGATCTGGCCGTTCATTCGCCCGTCTTTCATGGAACTCACGATGTACAGACCGTAGCTCAGTTTTTTAAATGCTTCTAACCCCATTTTCAACGCTCCTTATCAATCAGTTTTTTCATTTCCTCTGCAAAGACATCGAACATTTTCCGGCCGAAAAGGACGAAGCGGACCCTCTCGATGTCCCCGTGTTCTTCAAGATAATCCATGACGGTTTTCAGGGCGATGCGGGCCGCCTCGTGGACCGGGTAGGCGTAAACGCCGGTGCTGATGGCCGGAAAGGAGAGGCTCTTCAATCCGCGGGCGGAGGCCAGTTTCAGGCTTTCCAGGTAGGCGCTCCTCAGCAGGTCGGCCTCGCCTCGGACGCCGCCCTGATAGACGGGTCCCACCGTGTGAATCACGTAGCGCGCTTTGAGCTTTCCTCCGGTCGTGATGACGGCCCGGCCGGTCGGACAGCCCCCGATCTTCCGGCATTCCGCCATGATGGAAGGCCCGCCGGCCTCGTGAATCGCGCCGTCCACGCCGGCGCCGCCGGCGAGCCGAGCGTTGGCCGCATTGACGATGGCATCCGTCTCTTCCCGTGTGATGTCGCCCTGGATCAGGGAAATCACGGCCTTGCCGACTTGGATGTCCATGGCCTCGCTCCTTTCCGTTTGCCCCGCTTAGCGGGCATCCCGAACGAGGGTTCCTTCCCCGTGAACCAGCATCCGGTAGGTTTTCTCGATCCGGTCCCAGTTTTCCTCGCGGTCCATGGACCAGTACCGCCCGATGACCGAGACGACGCGGCCCAGGCCGAGCGCATGCGCTTTTCCCTCGATTTTTTGGATATAGTTTGCGCCGCTTTCGGGCAACTCGCCCCGCCGGCCCAGCATGGCGTGAATGAAAATGTCCGTCATGCCTTGCTTTTCGGCCATTTCCATGAGCGCCAGGAGGTGATGGAGCGATCCGTGTGAGCTGAAAAAGGAGACGATGCCCATCAGGTGGAGCGCCGCGCCCGCCCCTCTGGCAGACCGCATGACATCCAGAAAGGCAGGATTCCGGAAGAAGGAGCCGTCCTGAATGGCGCGGTCGATCCGGACGCGGTCGGCATAGATCCTCCGTCCGGCGCCGATGTGCAGGTGGCCTGCCTCGGAGTTGCCGACCGTGCCCGAGGGGAGTCCCACCGCCTCCCCGGAAGCGTCGAGCGTCGTCCAGGGAAAGGTTCGCAAAAGCCGGTCCATGGTCGGGGTACGGGCCTCGGCGAACAGGTTGCCCGCCGCGGACCCGTTGTATCCCCACCCGTCGAGCAGCAGGAGGATAAGACGGCGGCAGGATGTGAGTCCGCCCGTCGGGGGAGCCGCGACAAGGGAATGTCCCGTCATCGGAGACGGCTTCGGTATGCCCATGAGTTCCAGGACGGTCGGTGCGATGTCGATCAGCCCCCCGCCCGCGCGCAGGGTGTACGGCCGGGAAGGATGGATGAGCACGAAGGGTACCGGGCTGTCCGTGTGGCCGGTATCGATGGCGCCGTCGGGATAGCGCCATTTTTCGACCGTCCCGTGGTCTGCTGTGACGATGACCGTCATGCCGGCGCGGAGAGCCTCGTCGACCACAACTCCGGTGCAGCGGTCGACGGCTTCAATGGCCCGAATGACGGCCGGTTCGTTTTCAATGTGTCCGACGACGTCCACGTTCGGGAAATTCGCAAAAATGAAGTGGCAGTCGTTATCCCGAATCTTGACGGCAATGGCATCGGCAATCCTGTCGATGGACATTTCCGGGGCTTCGTCAAAAAGGCCGACGTCTTTGCGGGTCGGGATCACGATCCTTTCCTCACCGGGAAACGGATCGCTTCGCTTTCCACCCAGAAAGTATCCGACATGCACCGCCTTTTCCGCTTCCGTGATTTTGGCCTGCCTCCGGTTCCGGTGGGACAGGGTTTCGCTCAGCGTTTCGCGTACCGTCTCCGTGGGGGGAAAGGCCACCCGGACATTGAGGCCGGGCTGGTACTCGATCATCGTTGCGAAGGGGCAGCGGATCTTCCGGTCCACCGGAAAGAAAGGGAATGCTGTTTCCGTGAGGCTGCGGGTCAGCTCGATTTCCCGTTCGCCCCGTATATTGTAGAAAATGACGGCATCGCCGTCCTGAATCCTGCCGACCGGACCGTTGTCTTTTCCAGTCAAAACGAGCGGTTCCAGTGTCTCGTCTTCCTGACCGGTCCGGTATGCTTTCCGGACGGCCTGCGACATCACGTTGTTCAGGGCTGCTGTCATTCCGGTTGGCTTGATGATGGCTTTTCTTTTGGTCTTCAATCTGTATAATGAAATTTCCGGGAACTGTAAAGGGAAACTTTCCGGCTGCCCGTAAAGGACACATTCGCTTGAAAATTGGGCCGTTAAGTGCTATATTAGTGTCCCTATCGGGGATGGTTGAAACCCCTCGCCTTTAGGCGAAGCGAAGTTTGGCGATGTCCTAGAGGGACGAGCCAAGATGACTTTCAATAAAGCGGTCGCAAAAAGTCGAATTCATTCGACACGACCGCTGAACCCATCGGCTTGGAGCCGATGGTGAATCAGTAAGGATAGAAACAAACGGATGAAGGGATTCGAAAACATCGGATCATGATGCGCCCGAACACGATCAAAAGCCCCGACGAAATTCTTCAGGAGGAATTCCTGCAGGAAAGAGCGGCCGTCCTCGGTCGGGCGGGTGACAGCGTTTCACAGGCCCTGGAGAAGCTTCACAGGATCGAACACCGGATCGAGACGCGTTTGCGCCGGCTGGGGGAATTGGGGAATCCGAGCGGGGAAAACACATCCCGTCATCAGGTGATCCGTGAGATCAACGGGGAGATCAGCCACTTTAACCGCGCCAGGGAGCATGCGCTGCTGAGGTACTATTATCTGATCGTGACGCGGGAAGCGATGGGGATGCGGCGCCACCAGTGGGTCGAAAAGCATTACGCGGTGCCTCCGAGAAAAAGGCATCTGCAGGACTTCTGATGGACCGGTACCGGAAGCAGCGGATGAGGATGGTGGATACCCAGATCCGTTCCCGCGGGATCCGGGATGTCCGCGTGCTCCGGGCGATGGAGGAGACCCCCCGGCATCTTTTCGTGGAAGAGGCGCTGAGGGATCAGGCCTATAACGACAACCCCCTCCCCATCGGAGAAAGGCAGACCATCTCCCAGCCCTACATTGTTGCGCTGATGACCGAAGCGCTTGCATTGCAGGAGATGGATAAAGTGCTCGAAATCGGGACGGGGTCTGGCTATCAGACGGCCGTACTGGCACAACTCGCCGACCGGGTCTGCTCCATCGAGCGGATTGCGTCGCTGGCCGGCGCGGCCAGAAGAATGCTCGATTACCTGAATGCGTACAATGTCGCCATTCGTGTCGGGGACGGAACGTTCGGCTGGAAGGAGGAATCCCCGTTTGACGCGATTCTGGTCACGGCGGGCGCCCCGAAGATCCCGTCCCTTCTCATCGAGCAGTTGAAAGCAGGCGGCAGACTGGTCATCCCGGTGGGCGACCGGTACACCCAGACCCTGATCCGGGCGACGCGCCTGTCTGAAAAAACTCTGGATATCAAAAAAGAAGACCTCGGCGGATGCCGGTTCGTCGATCTGATCGGAGAGCACGGTTGGGGAGTTTGAGGGCATATCCGCGGGGACCGGTTGCCGCAGTACGGGCGGCGGTCCTTCTGCTGTTTCTCGGTGTTCTGGCGTCTGCCTGTTCGTCACCTCTGGTCAAGCCGGCCAAGACCATCCGTGCCAAGGGGGTTTATCATCTGGTCAGGGCGGGGGAAACGCTCTCCAGTATTGCCCGGGCTTACCACATCGACATGCAGGAGCTGGCGGAGGCCAACAACATCGACAATCCCAACCTGATCGAAGCAAACCGGGTCATCTTCATTCCCGATGCGGATCAGGTCATCGATGACGTCATGTCGCTGCCGTCCATTCGAAAAACCGAGGATCCCGGGAAGACGCCCCGCATTGCCGGATCGCCGGAGAAATCCGGCGCGCTGCCGAAAAAGGATGCCCTTGTCCTGCCTCCGGAAGAGGGGACGGTGCTGGAGCGGCCGCTGACCGACAATCAGCCGGCTTCCGCGACGATTCGAATCAATCCCAGAAGGGACATGGACCGCCTGAGGGCGGAAGGGGAAGCCCCTGCCGTCCCGGGGGCTTCCCCGAAGGCGAAGGATGCCCCCCGAAAGGATGCACCCGGAGATGCGGCAGCGGCGCACAAGCATGCTGAAAGGGAGGCGCCGTCGGCATTGCCCAAGGAGCCGCCGAAGCCGGTTGTGGAAAGTGCACCGGAGCAGAAGGCGAATTCCGAAGCCGGCCGGCGTGAACCGGAATCCCTGCGTTTCGATCGCAAGCGCTTCATCTGGCCCGTCCGGGGCAGGGTCGTTTCGCGATTCGGGATTCAGCCAAGCGGCATGTATTACAATGGAATCACCATCGCTGCCAAGGCAGGTCTGCCCGTTGTTGCCGCGGCAGACGGAACGATCATCTTCTCGGGTTCCCTGAAGGATTACGGAGAGACGATCATCATGAAACATGAGGACGGATATGCGACGGTCTACACCCACCTGGGCCAGAGAAACGTCAAACTGGACGATCATCTCAAAAAGGGCGTCCAGATCGGCATGACGGGTTTGTCTGAAAAAAGAGGGGAGTCCGGGATGGTATTCGAAATCCGCTATAAGAACAAGGCGCGCAACCCCATGTTTTTTCTTCCCTGAATCAGGAAACCGGCAGGCTGGAACGGAATCGTTGTTGTGAGGGTTTTATGGAGGATTTGTCTTTCGAACAGGGTCCCATTCGGCCGCCCAGCGAGGCCAGAAGCCTGCTGGTCCGGGTGACGAGGAACTGCCCCTGGAACAAGTGCGCCTTCTGCAATTCCTATCGTGACACGGCCTTTTCGCTGAGGACGGTGGAAGAGGTCAAGAAAGACATCCGGATCGCCGGTGACATTGCCGCTGAAATCCGGTCGCTTTCCTGGAAAATGGGAGAGGGGGGGCGCGTGACGGGGGACGTGATCAACCATCTCTGGAATCACGACGGACCGCATCACGACGGCTATCGATCCGTCGGCGCATGGCTCTATTACGGGGGTGAATCCGTTTTCCTCCAGGATGCCAATTCCCTGATCGTCAAAACGGCTGATCTCGTGGAGATTCTTGATTTCATTAAGGAAACCTTTCCACAGGTGTCAAGAATAACCTCCTATTGCCGTTCCAAGACTGCCGCCAGAAAATCGGTGGAAGAGTTGAAAAGTCTGCGTGCAGCCGGGTTGTCAAGAATCCATATCGGCATGGAAAGCGGGTACGATCCGCTACTGGCCTTCATCCGGAAAGGAACGACGGCGGCTGAACATGTGGAAGGGGGGAAAAGAATCGTCGACGCCGGCATATCGCTGTCGGAATACGTCATTCCCGGACTGGGGGGCACGCGCTGGTCGAAGGAGCATGCCGAGGAAACGGCAAGGGTCCTCAACCGGATCAACCCGGATTTCATCCGTCTGCGTTCCCTGCACGTTGTGCGGGGCACGGACCTCGACGGGATGATGCGAAGCGGCGCGTTTACGCCGCTGGGCGACGAGGACGTTCTGCGGGAGATCCGGCGCTTCATCGAATGTCTGGAAGGCATCGAAACCATGCTGGTCAGCGATCACATCCTGAATCTTCTCGAGGAGCTGGAGGGAAAGCTGCCGAAGGACAAGAAAAAGATGCTGGCCGCGATCGACCGGTATTTCGGGCTGCCGCCTACCGACCGCCTGATCTTTCGAATCGGAAGGAGAAGAGGCATCTATCGAAAACTGGACGACCTGTCGGACCGGCAGACGCATGCCCGGTTGAAACAGATTGTCGATGAATACGAAGAAGAGGATCCGGGAAGGCTGGAGCAGGACCTGTTCAAGCTGATGCATCATTACATATGAAAAACAAATTGACAATTTCATGTAAGTATAGTAAATAACACAATTCAAAAATAGAATGGCAGGTGGTATGTGAGATGTTCAAGGTAGGAGATTTGGCGGTATACCCCGCCCAGGGCGTGGGTGTCATCGAAGCGATCGAGAACAGGGAAATCATGGGAAACAGACGGTTGTTTTACGTGATGAAGATCATGGGGAACGGCATGAAAATCATGATTCCGATGGACGGCGCGGATGCGGTCGGTCTTCGGGGCGTGATTGACCAGGCGGAGATCCCCAAGGTATACGCGATTCTGAGAAACAAGGATGTAACGATCGACAAGCAGACCTGGAACAAGAGATACCGGGAGTATCTCGAAAAGATCAAGACCGGTTCGGTCTTCGAAATTGCCCGGGTCCTGCGGGATCTGTTCATTCTGAAAAGCGACAAAAATCTTTCCTTCGGTGAAAGGAAGATGATGGATACGGCCAAAAGCCTGCTCATCAAGGAAATCTCGGTAGCCAGCAATTCCGAGGAAACAAAAATCGAGCAGGATCTCAAGATGATCTTTCCGATTCAGTGAATCGTTTCGCCCGGTGGCGGATCGACATGCTTAAATTCTCGAAGAGAAAGGAGGTGATTTGAATGATTGTACGGATTCTGTTGGTGTTGGCCTGTTCCCTGAGCGGTCTTTTCATTGCCTACAACTATTATGGGTTTCCCATCGCTTTGATCGGATTAATTGCAGGTTTCTTGATTGCCTTATTTGTCATACATATTGAAGAGGCGATCCGGAAGGTGTCCCTCCGGATCATTTTCGGTGGCGTGGTCGGCATGATCGTCGGCCTGGTGATCGCTTTCCTGATGGCCTATGGCTTGAATTTCGTCAGCAACATCATGGAAAAGCAACAGATCGTGCCATGGATCTACACGCTGTTGACGGGCATCATGGCCTATCTCGGCCTTTTGATCGGGTCCAAGAAAATCGAAGAGTTCAGTTTTTTCGGTCTGGGCCAGCAGAAGGACAGCGGCGATATTCGCATCGTCGACACCAGCGTCATCATTGACGGCCGGATCGCCGACATTGCGGACACCGGTTTTCTGCAGGGCAACCTGATCGTGCCTCGCTTTGTTCTCGACGAGCTGCAGTACATTGCCGATTCCTCCGACGCCATGAAGCGGTCGCGGGGCAGGCGGGGGCTGGACATTCTGAACCGAATGCAGAGAGGCGTGGGCGTGAACATCGAAATCAGCGACCATGACTTCCCGAAGCTCAAGGGCGTGGATGCGAAACTGGTGGCCCTGGCGAAAAAGTTGAATGCCAAGATCATTACCAATGATTTCAACCTGAACAAGGTTGCGGAGCTTCAGGGCATCAAAATCCTGAACGTCAATGAATTGGCCAATGCCCTGAAACCGGTTGTGCTGCCCGGAGAGAGCATGACGGTCAAGATCATCAAGGAGGGAAAGGAACCCGGTCAGGGTGTTGCCTACCTGGACGACGGGACGATGATTATCGTGGACAATGCCCAGAAGCATCAGGGGTCCAGTGTCGAGGTGCTGGTGACCAGCGTGCTCCAGACAACCGCCGGCAGGATGATCTTCTCGGAGCTCAAAGGGGGTCAGCCTGAAAAGAAGGTTTACGGAGTGAATGCCAGATAGCCCTGTCAGCAGAGCCCGGGAAGTTCGAAATCCCGGGCTTTTTTATGGCCCGGTCATCACCGGGATTCATCTGGAATGAAGAATGTCGCCATTATCCCCGCCGGGGGGTCGGGAAAGAGGATCAACAGCCGCCTGCCCAAACAGTATCTGCCCGTCGGCGGCAGTCCTCTCCTTGTCCATACCATCGAAGTCTTTCAGCGTTCGCCGCTGATTCATGACATTCTGCTGGTTGTGCCGCCGGAAGATGTTCGCCGGGTCCGGTCGCGGTTCGTGGCGCCCTACGGCTTTTCCAAGGTCAGCCGGGTTCTCGGCGGGGGCGGCGAGCGGCAGGATTCGGTTCGGAACGGTCTGGATGCGTTGGGCGATGACTGCGACATCGTGCTGATCCATGACGGCGTTCGGCCGTTCGTTTCGGGCAGACTGATCCGCCTGATCATCCGGGAAGCGGCGGCCCATGGGGCGGCGACGGCGGGCGTGCCGGTCAAGGAGACGGTCAAGCGCGTGGATGGAGGGGGATGCGTCCTGGAAACGGTCGACCGGCGGGCCTTGTGGCTGGCGCAGACCCCGCAGGCTTTCCGGCGAGCGGTCATCCTCGAAGCGCATCGCAGGGCCCTTCGGGATCGCTTTTACGGGACGGATGACGCCTCCCTGGTCGAGCGGATGGGGCATCCGGTTCGAATGGTCCCGGCGACCTCTGAAAACATCAAAATCACGACGCGGGAGGATCTGCGGCTGGCCGAGTTCCTGATCGGGGCGCGGAAGGGAAAAGTTCCATGAGAACCGGTTTGGGGTATGACAGCCACCGCCTGGTGGCGGGAAGGCGGTTCGTGCTCGGCGGGGTGGAAATTCCCCACGACAAGGGCCTGGAAGGCCATTCCGATGCGGATGCCCTTGTCCATGCGGTCTGCGATGCGATTCTGGGCGCTATGGCTGCCGGAGACATCGGCCGGCATTTCCCGGATACGGATCCGCGCTACAGGGACATATCCAGTGTGCGGCTGCTCGAACGGGTGCGGGCGATCGGTGAAGAGAAGGGCTTCCAGGTTCACAACATCGATGCGACCGTCATCCTGGAGAAGCCGAGGCTTGCACAGTACATTGACCGGATGTGCCTGAATATCGCGAAGGCGCTGAACATCGCCGCAGACCTTGTGAGCGTGAAGGCCAAGACCAATGAGGGGATGGGCTTCGCAGGCCGTCGGGAAGGGGTTGCCGCCCTTGCCGTTGCGACGGTCAAGCGGAAGGGGGTTGCATGACCTTCAAGCGGCCGAGGGTTCGGTTTGCGCCTTCCCCCACCGGCGATCTTCATGTCGGCAATGCCAGAACGGCCCTGTTCAACTGGCTGTATGCCAGACGATACGGCGGCGACTTCATCCTCCGCATCGAGGATACGGATCCGCTCCGTGCGACCGAAGCATTCGCGGCCGGCATTCGGGAGGACCTGGAATGGCTCTCCATCGACTGGGACGAGGGCCCGGGCAGGGGCGGGCACTGCGGGCCCTACCGGCAGAGCGAGCGGGGAGACCTCTACGCGCTTTTCCTGAAAAAGCTCATTGCCACGGGCCGCGTGTACCCCTGCTACTGCACCGAGGAGGATCTGGAAGCCGAGCGGGACGAACTGATTTTCAGGAAGATGACGCCACGCTACATGGGCCGGTGCAGGAGCCTGAGTGCCGAAGCCAGGAAAAGTCTGGAGGCGGCGGGAAGAAGGCCATCCTACCGCTTCCAGGTGGGATCGGGACAGATCGCCTTTCGGGATCTGATCCGCGGCGCCATGAAATTCGACGCCGAGGCGATGGGAGATTTCATCATCGTCCGCTCCAACGGGATCCCCGCCTACAATTTTGCGGTGGTCGTCGATGATCATCTGATGCGGATCTCCCACGTCATCCGGGGTGAGGATCACCTCTCCAACACGGCCCTGCAGATGCTCATCTATCAGGCGCTCGAACTCACGCCGCCCCAGTTCGCCCACCACGCGCTCATTCTGGGGAAAGACCGGTCCAAGCTGAGCAAGCGCCACGGATCGGTCGCCGTGCGGGAGTTCAGGGAAAAAGGGATCCTGCCGGAAGCGCTTCTCAACTACCTCTCGCTGCTGGGCGGCTCCCTCGGAGCCGGCCGGGAAGTCTGTTCCCGGGAGGAACTCGTGGCCGCTTTCACGCTGGACAGGGCCGGAAAGAGCGGCGCGATTTTCGATGAGGAAAAGCTGGGATGGCTCAACGGCCTTTATATCAGGAAGACCGACCCTCACCGGCTGACCGAGCGGCTGCTCCCCTTCATGCGGGCCGCGGGTTACGGCGTCGACCGTCTGGATTTATCTTGGTTGCAGCGGGTGGTGGACGCGGTCCGGGACGACCTGGCGACCCTTTCGGACATCGGGGCGCACATCGACATCTTCTTCGACGAGAGGTTCGCCCTTTCCACGGAAGCCCGTCAGGTCCTGAGACAGGATGATGCCCAGGCTGTCGTCCGACGGCTGCGGGAAGCGCTGGAGCGGTATGAGGATCGGGGCGAGGGTTTCTACGGGGACGCGACCGCGGCGATTCGCGCTGCGACGGGATTTCAGGGAAAGAAACTCTTCCTGCCCATCCGGGCCGCTGTGACCGGAAAGACGCGGGGTCCCGAACTGGGAAAGATATTTCCCCTTCTGAATCGGGAATCGCTACTGTTCCGAATCGAAAAAGCGGCCAGCGAATGTCATGATTCGAGTCGCTGACCGCTTCCGTCGGACGGCAATTTTCCGATGTATCTCCCCGAGCTCCTCTACAGCGGAATGTTGTTGTGCTTTTTCGGCAGCCGGACCTCGCTCTTGTCCTTCAGCGCATCGAGAAGAACAGCCACGCGCTTCCGAGTGTCCCGCGGAACGATGATTTCCTCGATGATGCCCATACTGGCCGCAAAGTAGGGATTGTTGAACTGGTCTTCATAGGAAGCCACCAGTTCCGCGCGCCTGGCCGCGGGATCCGGCGCCGAGGATATTTCCCGGCGATAGACGATGTTGCAGGCCCCCTCCGCGCCCATGACGGCGATTTCCGCGGAGGGCCAGGCCATAACGTAATCAGCCCCCAGGTACTTGCTGCACATCCCGATATAGGCTCCGCCGTAATCCTTGCGGGTGACCACGGTCAGTTTCGGAACCGTGGCTTCCGAGTAGGCGTGCAGAAGCTTGGCGCCGTGGCTGATGATGCCCGACCATTCCTGATTGGTGCCGGGCATGTATCCGGGAACATCCGCAAAGGTCAGCAGGGGAATGTTGAAGGCGTCGCAGAAGCGGATGAAGCGGGATGCCTTGTCGGAGGCGTTGACGTCCAAAACGCCTGCCCCGAATTTCGGGTTGTTTGCGATGACGCCCACCGTCCGGCCCATGATCCGGATGAAGGCCACCAGCATGTTCTTGGCCCACAATTCGTGGGGTTCGAAGATCTCGCCGCCGTCCGCCACGGCCATGACCACTTTTTTCATGTCGTAGCCGCGCGTCGCCTTGTCCGGTATGATTCCGTCCAGTTCCGGGCATTCCCGGTCCGGGCTGTCGGCGCAGTTCGCGACCGGCATCGGGCCGTGGCAACTGTCCGGCAGGTATGAGAGGAGCGTCTTGACCTTGTTGATGCAGTCTTCATCGTTTTCCGTCGCGAAATGGCAGACGCCGCTCTTGGATGCATGCGCCACGGCTCCCCCCAGTTCGTCATGGGTGACTTCCTCGCCGATCACGGCCTTGATGACGTCCGGGCCGGTGATGTACATGTAGCTGCTCTTTTTCACCATGAAGACCCAGTCCGTCAGTGCCGGGGAATAAACGGCGCCACCCGCCGTCGGTCCCATGATGGCCGTGATCTGGGGAATGTAACCGGAGCCGATGGTGTTCCGGTAAAAAATACCGCCGTAGCCGTCCAGCGCCGGCACCCCTTCCTGAATGCGGGCTCCGCCGGAGTCGTTCAACGATACGAAGGGTTTCCGGGCGTCAAGGGCCATATCCATGATTTTCCAGATCTTTCTGGCGTGCATCTCCCCCAGGCTGCCGCCGGAGCTGGTAAAGTCCTGCGCGGCGGCGAAAACCGTCCGGCCGTTGACCTTTCCGAAGCCGGTGATGACGCCGTCGGCATTGATTTCCTTCTTGTCCAAGCCGAAGAGCTGCGAACGGTGTTTTACGAAGAGCTGGACCTCCTGAAATGTGCCCTTGTCGTAAAAAAGATCGAGCCTTTCCCGGGCCGTCATCTTTCCCAGTTCATGCTGTTTGGTGATCATCTTTTCTCCGCCCATCTTCAATAAGGCGTCTTTCCTGGCCTCAAATGCCTGAATTTTTGCCTGCGTTCCCTTGGGTTGCTCTTTTTCCATAACCGTTTCCTTCTCCTTATGTTATTGAAATGAAATCATTTATTGTGGCGGCGGGATCGGATCGGACAGAATCGGCAGAGGCTGATTTCTATCTTGACCAGAATGTCACGGTGCGTTATAGGAAATCCGCTTTCAAGCGCCTCTCCGGAGCCTCGATACGACTTAAACCGGAAATCGAAAGCAAGGTCGCTTTTGCATGCCTCATGCTCAGCCGACGATTCGGCGCGCCTCATACCATGTTTGGCGAAAAGTTGCAAGGAGGATCAATGAAATTTATCGATGAATTGGACATCAAGGGGAAACGGGTTCTGTTCCGGTTTGATTTCAATGTTCCTTTGGACGGCAATTTGAAAATCACCGACGACACCCGAATCCGGGCGGTCCTGCCCACCCTCAACCACGCCCTGGACGAAAATGCAAAAGTCATCATCACTTCGCACCTCGGTCGGCCCAAGGGGAAGGTCCAGCCCCAGTTCAGTCTGGCCCCGGTTGCCAAGCGGCTGTCCCGGCTTCTGAACAAGGAGGTGATCCTGACGGGCGACTGCATCGGCCCCGATGTGATGGCGCTGGTGAGCGCCATGAAGCCCGGCGACATCATTCTCCTGGAAAACCTTCGCTTCCATCCGGAAGAGGAGAAGAATGACGACGGATTCGCGAAAGAGCTGGCCGGTCTGGCCGAAGTGTATGTGGACGATGCTTTCGGCAATGCCCACCGCAGCCACGCATCCAACGTGGGCATCACCAAATTCGTCAGGGCCTGCGGCGCCGGTTTCCTGATCAAGAAAGAGCTGAGCTACCTGAAACAGGCGGTGGAGAAGCCGGCCCGGCCCTTCGTCGCGATCATCGGCGGGTCGAAGGTATCGGGGAAACTGGAGGCGCTGGTCAACCTGATCGAGAAGGTGGACAAGATGATCATCGGCGGCGGGATGGCTTTCACCTTTCTCAAGGCCCTGGGTTACGGTGTCGGCCGGTCGATCGTCGAGGACGACCTGATCGGCAAGGCGCTGCAGGTGATGGAGACGGCCAGGAAACTGGGGGTCAAGATGTACCTGCCCGTCGACTGCGTGATCGCGGAGGAGATGAGCGCGGACGCGGAGAGCAAGATCGTGCCGGTCCAGGAGATCAACGGGCACTGGATGGGCCTGGACATCGGTCCCGCGACGATCACGCTGTTCACGGAGGCGCTGAGCAATGCCAAGACCATCGTATGGAACGGACCGATGGGCGTCTTCGAGATCGACGCATTCGGAAGGGGGACCGCTGCGCTGGTCCACAGCGTTGCCAATTCCTATGCCATGACCATCGTCGGCGGCGGCGATACGGATGTCGCCGTCCACAAGACCGGCGAGAGCGACAAGATCACGTTCATTTCCACCGGCGGCGGGGCGTCCCTGGAGCTGTTGGAGGGCAAGATCCTGCCGGCAATCCAGGCGCTGGAAACCTGCGGCGGCGGGGCTTAATCGACATGTGGCCATAGACCATGCAAAAGGGGAAGATCATCTTCCCCTTTTTTGCTGTTTTCAATCCGGACATTCTTCCTCCCCGGGGCGGGGCCATGACGCGCAACATCAGGATGACGCTCGAATATGACGGGTCGAACTATCACGGCTGGCAGCGCCAGAAAAACGGCCTGTCCATTCAGCAGGTTCTGGAGGAGAAGATTGCCGTCATGACCGGGGAAGCGGTCCGCGTGATCGGCTCGGGACGGACCGATGCCGGTGTTCATGCCCTGGGCCAGGTCGCACATTTCCGGACGGCGTCATCCATTCGGGAGTTCAATCTCCTGGGCGGGCTCAACAGCCTTTTGCCCCGGGATATCGTGATCCGGGATTTGCGGGAGGTGGATGCCTCCTTTCACGCACGCTACGATGCGAAAAGCAAGGTTTATCTGTATCAGGTCCATAACCGGCCCGTCCGTCCGGCACTGTTCCGGCAGTATGCCTGGTTTGTGCCGGGAGCGCTCGACTTCGGCATGATGCAGGAGGCCGCGCACCTCTTCGAGGGGACGCACGATTTCTCGTCGTTCTGCTCCACCCACACCGATTCCCCCGATCGCATCCGCACGATCACGGGCGTCCGGATCGGCGCGGATGCCGGCAGTCTGGTCCGGATTGAAATCGAGGCGGACGGCTTTCTGCGATACATGGTCAGAGGCATCGTGGGAGTGCTCGTGGATGCGGGCAGGGGAAAACGGACCCTGCCGGAATTGCGGCAGATCATGGAGGCGAAAGACCGCCGGTGCGGCGGCGCCACGGCGCCGGCACACGGGCTGTTTCTGAAGGAAGTCCGCTACTGATGAAGGCATTCGCGGCGGGCCGTGCCGGCTCCCACAGGCTGCGACGCCTGCAGGGCGGCGTGTTCGGCCTGCACTTCAGCGAAGGGGAGCGGGAAAGCGGTTATGACATGGCGCGGAAAAGGAGTCTTTCTTGAGCGGTAAGATCGTCGTATTGCCGGAGGCCCTGACACACAAAATTGCAGCCGGAGAGGTCATCGAGCGGCCGGCTTCCATCGTGAAGGAACTTCTGGAAAACGCGCTGGATGCGGGGGCCACGGATGTCCGCGTCGAGCTGACCGGGGGCGGCTGCGGATCGATCCGCGTATCGGACAACGGCGGGGGGATCGATCCGTCCGACGTGCCGAAGGCCTTCGAACGTTACGCCACCAGCAAGATCTACGAATTCGACGACATCTACCGGGTGGAGACCTTCGGTTTCCGGGGGGAGGCGCTCCCCAGCATCGCCTCCATCGCCCGGGTCGAGATGATCACCAGAAAAAGGGACCGGGTCTCCGGCACGCGGATCGTCGTCTCGGCCGGGCGGATCGAGGAAATATCCGACGCGGGCAGCCCGGGCGGAACGACCATCACGGTCAGCCGGATTTTCGATCCGGTTCCGGTGCGCCGGAAATTCCTGAAATCCGAAGCGACGGAACAGGGATCCTGCGTCGACGTCATCACGCGGACGGCCCTTTCCTGTCCCTCCGTCCGGATCCAGGTGATGGCCGGCGGACGGGAAATTCTCAAAATCCCGTCCACGGCGGACGCATCGGAGCGGATCGCCCTGATCCTCGGGGCCGATTTTACGGATCACCTCGCGCCGGTGGAAGCCACGGAGGGGGGGGTGCGGATCAGCGGCTTCCTGTCCGGGCCGGACTACACGCGTTCCAACAGCAGGAACATTTACTGCTATGTCAACCGCCGCTATATTCGGGACTATCTGCTGAACCATGCGATCATGACCGCATACCGAAACGTGATCGCGGCGAAACGCTATCCGGCGGCGGTGCTGTCGCTCACCCTGCCTCCGGAGGAGGTCGACGTGAACGTCCACCCAGCCAAAATGGAGGTGCGCTTCCGCCGGCCGCGGGAAATCTACCGATTCGTCGTCGAATCCGCAGGCCGGACCCTCTCCGGCGCGGCTCTGTCGGCGGGGAAGCCAACCGCCTTTGCCCCGCCGGTGATCGCCGCCCAGCTTTCCGGTTATCGCGAGCGCGTGGAGGAGGCCCTGAAGCGCTACACCCTGTCGACAGGACGGCAGAAGCTCCGTTTCGGCGCGTCGGCGCTGCCGGGACGGCCGAATGTTCCACCCGACACTCCGGGGCTGCCGGAGATTGCGGAAGCCTCCCCGTCCCTGAAGCGGAGTCCGTTTGCGTTCGCCAGTCTCGCCTTCATCGGCTCGTTTGCCGGGACGTATCTCCTTTTTTCCGGAGATTTTTCCGGCGGTGAACATCTGGTGATGCTGGATCAGCACGCCGCCCACGAAAGAATCCTTTTCGAACGGTTTGCGAAAAGCCAGGAGGGCGAAAAAATCCCGGGGCAGCGCCTGCTGATTCCGGAAGTCATTCACCTGACGCCGAAGAATTCCGCCGCCCTTCAGGATGTGTTCCCGGTGTTTGAAAGAGCGGGGATCGAACTGGAGCCCTTCAGCGGAGACAGCGTCGTCCTCCGGTCCGTACCGGCCAACCTCGGCCATGAAGATGTCCAGATCGTCGTTCGGGATGCCCTGGATGCGTTCTCGGAATCGGGGCGGACGCTCAGCCTTCAGGAGCGGCAGGATGAAATCATCAGGCTTATGGCCTGCCGGGGCGCCGTCAAGGCCAATCAGTCCCTCGGTCCTGCGGAAGTGGCCGCCCTGTGCGCGGACCTGGACCGGACACCCTTCTCCGCGACATGTCCACACGGCAGGCCGGTTTATGTGGTCCTGGATCGAAAAGAACTGGAAAAAATGTTCAAACGCAGATGACCCTTGTTTCTCACAGGCCGCGACTGATTGTCGTTGCCGGTCCGACCGGAGCGGGCAAGACTGGCCTGGCCGTTCGTCTGGCCCGTGCGCACGGCGGGGAGATCATCAGCGCCGACTCCATGCAGGTCTACCGCCACATGGACATCGGGACGGCCAAACCCACACCTGCGGAGAGAGGGCGGATCCGTCATCACCTGATCGATGTGGTCGATCCGGATGAGCCCTTCAGCGCCGCCCGGTTCGTGCGGCATGCCCGGATCATCATCCGGGACCTGCACCTTTCGAAAACGCCCGTCTTCGTGGTCGGCGGGACGGGCCTCTACATTCGGGCCCTGCTGGGCGGTCTTTTCGACGGGCCGGACGCGAACGAGAATCTGAGGGTCTTCTATCGGGCGGAACAGGCCCGGTACGGGAAGGCCTACCTCCATGAGAAGCTGAAGCGGGTCGATGCAAAAGCGGCGGCCCGGATCCAGCCGAACGACACGGTCCGCATCATTCGAGCCCTCGAGGTCCTGGAGGCGAGCGGCCAGTCCATCACGGAGAAGCAGGCGGCGCACCGGTTCGGGGATCAGCCCTATGAGGCAATGCGCATCGGGCTCGTGCCGGAGCGGGACGAGCTCTACGAAGGAATCGACCGAAGGGCGGACCGGATGATCGCGGAGGGTCTGGTCGGAGAGGTTCAAAACCTGCTGGACCGGGGATACGGCGAGGCCCTGAAACCGATGCAATCCCTGGGCTACCGGCATATGGTTCGCCACCTGAGGGGCGACTTCGATCTTTCGGAAGCCCTGCGTCTTTTGAAACGCGATACCCGGCGCTATGCAAAAAGGCAGATGACCTGGTTCGGCGCGGACCGGGAGATGACATGGTTCCACCCCGGCGACGGGGAGGCGCTGGATGAAAAAATCGATGCCTTTCTGTCATCCCCGGATGGCGCCCGCCGCTTCGTGTGAAATTTCTTGACTTAAAAAACGCATGCAGATAGCGTACTCAGCCATTGCAGCGTGGGGGGATGCCGCCCGTGACGGTGAACCCGCTTTTGCCGGATCGGGAGGCGGGAATGGCAAGAGCATGGAAACCATTCCTCCTGTCCCGTGAAATGATTCTCCCGGGTTTGCGTTCCCCAGCCGTTGCGATCAACGCCATGGAGAAAACCGATGAAGACAGGGTCTTTGAGCAAGGTTTATGAGCCGCACGAAGCGGAGGCGAAGTGGTACCGGTACTGGATGGACCATGATCTGTTCAGGGCGCAGGACGCCAGCGACAAAAAGCCGTTTTCCATCGTCATCCCCCCCCCGAACGTGACCGGCATGCTGCACATGGGGCACGCCCTGAACAATGTCCTTCAGGATGTCATGACGCGCTTCAAGCGGATGCAGGGATACAATGCGCTCTGGATGCCCGGGACCGACCATGCCGGCATCGCCACCCAGAATGTGGTGGAACAGGAGCTGGCAAAGGAGGGACTGACCCGCCACGATCTGGGCCGGGAAAAATTCATCGAACGGGTCTGGCAGTGGAAGGAGAAATACGGCGGCGTGATCATCAACCAGCTCAAGCGGCTGGGCTGTTCCTGCGACTGGTCCCGTGAGCGCTTCACCATGGACGAGGGCCTGTCCCGGGCCGTCCGGGAGGTGTTTGTGCGGCTCTATCGGGATGGCCTGATCTACCAGGGGGATTATATCGTCAACTGGTGTCCGCGGTGCCATACGGCCATTTCGGACCTGGAGGTCGAATACAAGGAGGAGCCGGGTTTCCTCTGGAACATCCGCTACCCCTACGCGGACGGCAGCGGCGACATCATCGTCGCCACCACGCGACCGGAGACGATGCTCGGCGACACGGCCGTGGCCGTGAACCCGAAGGATCCCCGCTATGCCGGCAAGGTGGGCAAGGAGGTCATCCTCCCCATCGTCAACAAGAGAATCCCCGTGATTGCCGATGACTACGTGACTGTGGAATTCGGTTCCGGCGCCGTCAAGATCACGCCGGCATCCGATCCCAACGACTTTGCCATTGCCGGGCGTCACAATCTCGAAATCATCAAAATCATGGACGGCAGCGCCGCGATTAATGAAAACGGCGGGATTTATCAGGGGCAGGACCGCTATGAATGCCGAAAAAACATCGTAAAGGATCTCGAAAAGCAGGGTTATCTCATCGGCACGGAACCCTACACCCACAATATCGGGCAATGCTACCGCTGCAAAACCGACGTGGAGCCATTTGTTTCCAAACAATGGTTCGTGAAAATCGCACCGCTGGCGAAGGCGGCCAACGCGGCCGTGGTCAAGGGCAAGACACGGATCGTCCCGTCCATGTGGGAGGCCACCTATTTCGAATGGATGAGCAATATCCGCGACTGGTGCATTTCCCGGCAGATCTGGTGGGGACATCGGATCCCCGTCTGGTACTGCGGCGGCTGCGGTGAAATGATTGTGTCGCCAACCGATCCGGACCAGTGCCCGGGCTGCCAGGGGACGGCGCTGCGCCAGGAGGACGACGTCCTGGATACCTGGTTCAGTTCGGCCCTGTGGCCCTTTTCCACGATGGGCTGGCCGGAGCAGACGAGCGCGCTGAAGACATTCTATCCCACCTCCCTGCTGATCACCGGGTTTGACATCCTCTTCTTCTGGGTGGCCCGGATGATGATGATGGGGCTGTACGTCATGAAAGACGTGCCCTTCCGGGACGTCTACCTCCACGCCCTGGTCCGTGACGAGCATGGCGACAAGATGAGCAAATCGAAGGGGAACATCATCGATCCGCTCGAGATGATCGACAAATACGGCGCCGATCCCTTCCGGTTCACCCTGGCCGCCTTCACGGCGCAGGGCCGGGATGTCCGAATGTCGGAGGATCGGATCGAGGGGTATAAATTCTTCGTCAACAAGATCTGGAATGCCACGAAATTTTCCGTGATGAACCTCGAGGATTACAGTGCCGGGGAAAACATTCCCCCCGCAAGGGAGGATCTGTCCCTGCCGGACCGCTGGATTCTGGCAAGGCTCAATAAAACGGTTGAAGAGGTGATCCGAGGCCTGGATGAATACCGGTTCAATGAAGCGGCCGGAAGCATCTACCAGTTCGTCTGGCACGAGTATTGCGACTGGTATCTGGAGCTGGTCAAGCCGGTCCTTTACGGCCGGGAGCAGACTCCGCGGCGGCGGGCGGTGCAGTGGACGCTGCTGACCACGCTGAAAACCCTGCTCAAGGTCCTGCATCCCTTCATGCCTTTCCTGACCGAGGAAATCTGGCAGGCCGTCGTGGCGGACGGCGCCTCGATCATGGTCAGCCCCTATCCGGAAATGGATGCAGGGCTCGAAGACGGGGAGGCGGAACGCCGGATGGGACTGATCGTGGAGGTCATCACCCGCATCCGGAACATCCGCGGAGAGATGAACATCGCCCCGTCGAAAAAGCTGAAAGTCGTCGTTTCCGCGCCCGATGCGGCCCTTTCGGGCGTCCTGGACGAGGGGAGGGATTTCATCGTCAACCTCGGAAACCTGGAGATGCTGACGATCGGCGTGAACCTGGAGGAGCCCAAGGGCTCGGCCATCGGCGTGGCCGGCCTGTCGCGGGTTTTCGTCCTGATGGAGGGCATGATCGACATTGCCGGTGAGAGGTCCAGACTGGAAAAGGAACTGGCCCGCGTGGACAAGGACTTGAGCGTGGTGTCCAGAAAACTGGCCAACCGCGACTTCATGGCCAAAGCGGCCGAGGACGTCGTCAAGAAGGAACAGCAGAAGTACGAGGCATTCCGTGAAAAACACCGGGTCCTGGAAGCGGCGATTCGGAAACTTGACGAGATGGGGAAACCGTAAGCGAAAGCGGGCGGAACATGAGGACCGCATCGCTGGAGCGTGGCGACGGCGGGTGAATCCGGGGGATGCAGAGATTTTGGTTCCGAAAGAAAAGCTTCGCCAGTTGATCCGGTCCGCGCTGGACGAGGATGTCGGCGCCGGAGATGTAACGACCGGGGCGCTGCTTTCCGGCCGTGAAACCGGGATCGCGCGGGCGATGGCCAAAACCGATCTGGTCGTGGCCGGCATCGATGTGTTCCGGGAAACCTTTCTTTTTCTGAACCGGGAGATCCGATTTGCCGACTGTCGTGAGGACGGCAGCGAAATCCGGCGCGGAGACATCCTGGCGGAACTTTCCGGAAGTCTCGGCGACATCCTGACCGCCGAGCGGGTGGCGCTGAATTTTCTGCAGCGGATGTGCGGGATCGCCACCATGACGCGGCAGTTCGTGAAGGCCCTTGCGGGAACGCGCGCCGGGATTCTGGACACCCGCAAGACGGCCCCGGGGCTCCGGATCCTCGACAAGTACGCCGTCGCGGCCGGCGGCGGCCTGAATCACCGCTTTGCCCTCTATGACGGGGTCCTCATCAAGGACAACCATATCACGGCGGCCGGCGGCATCGGAGAGGCCGTGAAGCGGGCGAGACGGAAAATCCCCCACCTGCTGAAGATCGAGGTGGAAGTCAAGAATCACGGCGAGGTGAGGGAGGCGCTCGCCGCCGGCGCCGACGCCGTCATGCTGGACAACATGGGCCTCGAGGCCATGCGCGAGGCCGTCCTTCTGATCGGCGGGCAAATCCCCGTGGAAGCCTCCGGGAATGTGACGCTTGCCAATGTGAGGCAAATTGCCGAAACCGGCGTCGACTTCATCTCCGTAGGCGCCCTGACCCACTCCGTGACCGCCGCGGACATCTCCCTGGTCGTTCAGTAACAATTGCCGGTTTGGACACGGCTCGGTCATGGATTCGACATGGAAGAGCGTGCATTCGTTTTCACCCAACAGGGGCTTTCCGATTCCCTGAAGCGCAATCCCCTCGTTGCGTGCGTTCACTATTTTCCGGAAATCGGCTCGACGAACCGCCAGGCCTTTCGGCTTGCCCTGGACGGCGCCCGGGAGGGTGAGATCGTCGTCGCCGATGCCCAGACGCGCGGCAAGGGAAGGTTGAACCGCGTCTGGCAGTCCCCCCCCGGTGTAAACCTGTATGTTTCGGCGATCCTGAGGCCCCGGATCGAGCCTGCGACGGCCCCCCAGATCACGTTGATGGCGGGGGTGGCGGTGGCGGAGCTCCTGTCCGGCTACTGTCCGGACGGCGTATCGATCAAATGGCCCAACGACGTACTCATTCGGGGAAGGAAAGCCTGCGGTATCCTGACGGAAATGAAGGCTTCCACGGGCGCCGTCGACTTCATCATCCTGGGCATCGGGCTCAATGTCAACATGGACCGGGAGGATTTCGACGATCTTCTTCGGGGTACCGCCACGTCCCTTCGAATCGAGACCGGGATTGCGCAGGACCGTCTCGACGTGATTTCGAGGCTGTTTGGATTCATCGAAAAATGGTATAGGGTCTTCGTCCAGACCGGTTTTGCCGGCATGCGCGATGCCTGGCTGGCTCATGCCGATATTCTGGGAAGGCCGATCCGGGTGGTTGACCGCGATGCGTCGCAGGATGGCGTGGTGACCGGCATCGATGCCGACGGCGCTATCCTGATGCGGCAGGAAAACGGGTCCGTGCAAAGGGTCATTGCCGGGGATGTTCATCTTTTGGGGAGGTAGCATCATGCTCCTGGTGGTTGACGTGGGGAATACCAATACCGTCCTGGGACTGTTCGACGGGGCGGAGCTGGTTCACGACTGGCGGATCCGGACCGTCGTGGACCACACCGTGGATGAATACGGAATGCTGATTTACAATCTCTACAAGACCAGCCGGATCAGCTCCCGGAAGATTCGGGACATCATCATTTCCTGCGTCGTTCCCCCCATGCTGAACATTCTGGAGCCCCTCTGCGGGAAATATTTCAGTCTGAAACCCCTGATCGTCGGGCCCGGCGTCAAGACCGGCATGCCCATTTTCTACGACAACCCGAAGGAGGTGGGAGCGGACCGGATCGTGAACGCCGTGGCCGGCTACGAAAAGTACAAGCAGGACCTGATCATCGTCGATTTCGGAACCGCGACCACGTTCGATTACGTTTCCGCAAGAGGGGAATACATGGGCGGCTGCATCACGCCGGGCATCATGATCTCCAGCGAGGCGCTCTTCGAGCGGGCGGCCAAGCTGCCCCGGGTCGAACTCAGCAAACCCCGGTCCATCGTGGCCAAGGATACCGTGAGCAGCATGCAGGCCGGAATCATCTATGGATACGCCGGCCTGGTGGACGGGATCTGCGAGCGCATGAAAGCGGAGGTGAAATCAAACCCCCTGGTGGTGGCGACAGGAGGACTGGCCAAGATTGTCGCGCCGGAGACGAGAAACATCAATATCGTGGACGATATGCTGACGCTGGAGGGGCTGCGGATCATCTATCTCCGCAACAAGACCTGACGGTTCAGTCAAGCCCCGGTGCAACGGAACGGGCCGCATCCGCACACCGGGTCTCCACTTATGCAAAAAAGGGGAAACTCCGCCAGGAGCTTCCCCTTTTTTGTTGTGCGCATCTCGTCCTCAGGCTTTCTGAGGCGGTTTGAGCATCCAGACGATGCCGATGGATGCAAGACACATCACGCCGGAGATGATGAAGGAGGTGGAATAGTCCCCCGCGCTGAACTGTTTGACCAGTACGGCGCCCTTGTCCATGACCTCGTATGGAATTTTGCCGACGATGTTCATGAGCTTGGGGGCCAGCCAGGGGCCGATCAGTCCGCCCGCGCCATAGGCGGCGAACATCAGGCCGTAGTTGGCGCCCACGTTTTTCGTGCCGAAATAATCCGCCGTCACCGCCGGGTAGAGGCCGAGGAACCCTCCGAAGCAGAACCCGATGGAGCAGACGCCGAAAAGGAACATGGGGTAGCTGGTGAACATCTTCAGGGCCAGCATGATGGCGCCGGCGTAGGCGAAGATGATGATCAGGGTCATTTTGCGACCGATCATGTCGGATACCTGTCCCCAGACGAGGCGTCCCGCCGCATTGAGGATCGCGACGATCATGACGGCCCACGCGCCCTGGTCGGCGATGGTCTTGAAGGCGTCTTTCGTGACGGTCGGCATGCCCTTGGCGAGCTCGATCATGGAAGGCGACTGCCACATGTTGGTGATGTTCATGATGATCATGAGACCCGCCATGCAGCCGGCAAAATAGGTGATCCAGAGGAAATAGAACTGCGGAGTCCTGAGCATTTCACCGGTGGTAAAATCGGCGCCTGCCGCCGCTGCCGCTCCCGGCGCGGGCGCCGGCGGGGTCCATCCTTCCGGCTTGTATCCGGCCGGGGGCACGACCATCAACTGGGCGCCCAGCACGACGGCGACGAGAAAGATGATCCCAAGATACATGAATGTCGGCATGATGCCCGACGAGGCGATGAAAGACTTGGCGATGGGGGTGAAGACGAGGGCGCCCGCGCCGAAGCCCGCCACGGCGAGGCCGGTGATCATCCCGCGCTTGTCGGGGAACCACTTCACGCAGGTGGCGATGGGGCAGACGTAGGCTGCGCCGATGCCCAGGCCGCCGATCACGCTGAATGCGAGGGTGAACATCGTCAGCGTGTCCGCATAGGACGCGATGATGAGGCCCGTGCCCAGCATCACGCCGCCGACGGAGGCGACGATGCGCGGCCCGATCTTGTCCTGGATCTTGCCCGCGAAAATGACGCCAAGGGCAAAAAAGGCGAGTATGAGCTGGGACGGAAGGGCCAGATCCGTCGGACTCCAAGAGGGAAACTTGGCGCTCAGGGAGGGTTTGAAGACACTGTAGATGTAAACCGCGCCGAGGCTGACCTGGATCAGCATTGCGCCGACGACAACAAGCCACCGGTTGAACGTTTTCTCAGCTGCCATTAAAAAATCCTCCTTCTTATCATAATGCGCGGGCTAATAGCATATTTGCGGGAGCGTGTCTAATGCTATTTGCCGCGGCATTCCCGCATCGACAAGTGCCGTTTAGGGACCGGATCTTTTCAACGATGTGGTTTAATCGGATTCCAGCCGGATCAGGTCTTCGGGGGTGTTGATGTTCATGAACATCCGGGTGCCGGGATCGAAGGATTGAATGGTTTCCTCGGGGATATAAAGGATCTTCAGGCCCTTGTAAAAACCGGTGATCTTCAGTCTGTCGCGAAGCAGACTGTTTTTGATGGCGGGCAGGCATTTTCGGGAATACAAGGCGTGAAGGGGCTGGAGCCCGTCGGCAGCCTGGGGGACGACGATGTCGTAAGGGAGCGCCCGTTCCATCATATGGGCGATGAATTCAGCGTTCAGGCAGGGCATGTCGCAGGCGGCGACAAAGGCATGAGAGCTGTTTGCGTAAAACAGGCCCGTGTAGATGCCTCCCAGGGCCTTTCTGCCCGGATAGATGTCGGTCACGAGGGTCACATCCAGATCGAGGTAGTCCCGGGGTTTATTGGTCACCAGGATCACTTCGGCGAACAGGCCTCTGAAGATCCGGATCATCCGGTCGATCAGCCGCTTGCCGTCCACGACCAGGAAGGCCTTGTTCTGACCCATGCGTACGTTCTCGCCTCCGGACAGGATGATGCCCGTCATGCTGTGCGCGCTCATGGAAATACTCCTATTACAGTTTCGGGGGGCAGGTCAAGGAGGCATTGCAGACGTGTTTTGACATCGGTCCGCGGATCGTGTAGGGTCTGCGAAAACGCCTTGCCGGTTCGTGGCCGGAAGCCACGCGTTGTTTCATGATGACCGAGGAGCCAAAAATCAGAGTCGGCATTCTGACGGGCCGACGGCAGGTCCGGGGGGGATTCAACGGCCCGTTTCGTCTGGAGAACGGTGCGTCCGTCGACGGTCCCTTTTCCGCGCATGCCGAAGGCGGCCGGATAACAATTATGGATTCCCGGGGAAGGTCGTTTGCCGGAGCGGGGACCATCCGCTTCGCCCGTGGCGAATCGTCCTCATTCACGCTTTTCGGCGTCCGGATCGGCATCCGCTTCCACTGGGAGCGGGAACAGGAACAGACCTTTCAGGGTGATCTCATGCTCATGGCCCGCGGGGACGGCGCCGTGACCGCCGTCAACGAACTCCCGCTCGAATCCTATCTGGAGAGTGTCATCGCCTCGGAAATGAGCGCTTCCGCTCCGCCGGAATTCCTGAGAGCCCACGCCATCATGTCGCGAAGCTGGGTTGCATCCATGCTGGAACGGCCGCGCGAGCCGGCGCCTGCGACCGGAGCGGGGAGACCGGACCACCCGCAGCCCGGGGAGCGCATCGCCTGGTATGGCCGCGAGGAGCACGATGGTTTTGATGTCTGTGCCGACGATCACTGCCAGCGCTACCAGGGGGTTGGTGTCGTCTCCCGAGCCGTCCGGGATGCCGTCCGGTCGAGCCGCGGGATTTGCCTGACTTACGGCGGGGAGATCTGCGACGCGCGGTACCACAAATCCTGCGGCGGTCTGACGGAAAATTTCGAAAACGTCTGGGAGGAGACCCCCGTTCCCTATCTTTGCTCGGTATCCGATTCCACGCGATTCTTTCCGGCGGTCCGGAACGAGGAAGAGGCCAGGCAATGGATCTGCGGATCGCCGGAAGCCCACTGCAACACGTCGGACGCCGGTCTTCTTCGGCAGATCCTTCCGGCCTTTGATCGGGAGACAGCCGATTTTTTCCGCTGGAAAACGGTCTACGCCCGGGAGGAACTGGAGGAGATCCTGCGGGAGAAGACGGGACTCGACTTTGGCGTTCTTCAGCGCCTGACGCCGCTGGAACGCGGTCCCTCGGGGCGGATCGTCCGGTTGGAGATTCAGGGATCGAAGGAACGCCTGGTGGTTGGCAAGGAGCTGGAGATCCGCCGCTGCCTTTCCCGAAGCCACCTCTACAGCAGCGCTTTCATTGTCTCCGGCGATTGCGATCCGTCCGGTCAGCCCGTCCAGTTCGTTCTGGAAGGCGCCGGATGGGGGCATGGCGTCGGCCTGTGTCAGATCGGGGCGGCGGTGATGGCGGCCCGGGGGGCCCGGGGCGAGGACATCCTGAAGCATTACTTTCGAGGCGCCGCACTGCGAAGGTGCTACTGATTCGACGCGCCCGTCCGCCTTTTTCGTTGACAGGCCCGTGCCCATGTTCTATGCGTCCGCTACGGAAATTTCATGCGCTTCCCCGACGCCGCGAGACTGACGAACATGCCCATTCCTGACCCGTCCGCCCGGAACCAGTGGAAATGGATTCCCACCCTCTATCTTGCGGAAGGCATTCCCTATGTCATGGTCATGACAGTATCCGTCGTTCTGTACAAGCGTCTCGGCATTTCCAATACCGACATTGCGCTGTACACGAGCTGGCTCTATCTGCCCTGGGTCATCAAGCCCCTCTGGAGCCCGCTGGTCGACATGCTGCGGACGAAGCGATTCTGGATCGTCTTCATGCAGCTGGCCGTCGGCGCGTCCCTGGCCTCCGTGGCCCTGACCATTCCGGCGCCGGATTTTTTTCAGTACACACTGGCATTTTTCTGGATCCTGGCCTTCAGTTCCGCCACCCACGACATTGCCGCCGACGGTTTCTATATGCTGGCGCTGCCCGAGCACCAGCAGGCTGCCTTCATCGGCGTGCGAACCACCTTTTACCGGATCGCCACGATCGCCGCCAAGGGCGGCCTGGTCATTCTTGCCGGCTATCTGGAAACGCACGGCTTCACGGTGACTTCCGCCTGGTCGATCACGTTCCTTGCGGCTGCGTCCCTGTTCCTTGCATTCTGCGTCTACCATGCCGCCATGCTCCCCCGACCCTTCACGGACAGGCCGGCCGCACGGGACCCCTCCCGAAGCCGCCCCGGCCAGTTCCTCGATAGTCTGTTTCTGTTCTTCCGGCGGAAAAATATCCTGGGGATCATCGCCTTTCTGCTGCTGTACCGCTTTGCCGAGGCCCAGCTCGTGAAGATGGTGGCGCCCTTCCTTCTCGATCCCCGGGCGAAGGGCGGTCTCGGGCTGACGACCGGCGAGGTCGGCATTGTCTACGGAACGGTCGGTGTCATGGCCCTGATGCTGGGCGGCCTGCTCGGGGGCTATGTCATTTCGAAACAGGGATTGAAATTCTGGATCTGGATCATGGCCTGCGCCATGCACCTGCCGGACCTGATTTTCGTCTATCTCTCCCAGGTTCAGCCGCAGAGCTTCTGGGTCGTCAATCTGGCGGTTGCCGTGGAGCAGTTCGGATACGGATTCGGTTTCACGGCCTACACGATGGTCATGATCATGATTTCGGATGGGCCGTTCAAAACGGTGAACTACGCCGTCGCCACGGGCATCATGGCTCTGGGCATGATGATCCCGGCCATGTTCAGCGGGTGGATCCAGGATCAGATCGGCTATCCGCACTTCTTTCTGTGGATCATCCTCTCCACCGTGCCCGGCTTCGCCGTGGTGGCCCTGATCCGGATCGATCCGGAATTCGGCACGAAGCGGGCGGAGGTGCGCCATTGAATCCGGACCGAATCCGAACGGCCTTCATTTTGGGGGCCGGTCTGGGCAAACGCCTTCGGCCCCTTACGGAAAACTGCCCGAAGCCCCTTCTGCCGGTGGCGGGCCGCCCCATGATCACCTATGCCATGGATCACCTCATCACCGTGGGCATCGAGCGCTTCATCGTCAACACCCATCACTGCCCCGACGCCTACGCCCGGGCATTTCCGGACTGCCGCTGGCGGGGCGTCCCGATCGTCTTCCGCCATGAGCCGGTGCTCCTGGACACGGCCGGCGGGCTCAAGAACATCGAGGACCTTCTCGATGGCGAAGAGGCGATCCTGGTTTACAACGGCGACATCGTGACGGACCTGCCGTTGAGCCGGCTCCTGGCGGCCCATGCCGGACAGGGCCGGGAAGTGACGCTCGCCCTGCGCAGCGACGGTCCGATTCCGAATGTCGATCTGGATGCCGGCGGGTTCGTCTGCGACATGCGCCGCATCCTTGGCCGTCCCGGCGTCCGGAGCTGCCAGTTCACAGGCATCTACGCCGTGGAAAGGCGCTTCCTCAACCGCCTGCAACCGGGCCGCATCGAATCGGTCGTCCCGGTCTTTGCCGGTATGATTCGGGAAAAGCCCGGCTCCGTGGGCGCGGTCGTCATCGATGAAGGCTTCTGGAATGACATCGGCCAACCCGATGCGTACGAAAAAATCTGCCGGACGTTCATCCCGGGGTGGCAGCCGGGAGCCCGAACCGGGAAGTCAGGCGAAGTCGGCGCCTTTGTCCGGCATGCGCTGAAACTGGCCGAAAGCGATCCCGTCCGGCTGAATCCGCTTTCCCGGGGCGGGTCGAATCGCTCCTACTGGCGCATCCGCTACGGCGGCGACCGCAGCGCCGTGCTCATGCGGTATCAGAGCGAACCCGCGGAGAACGGCCTGCACGCGGCAATCGCCTCGTTCCTGCAGGGCATCGGAGTTACGGTCCCCCGCATCATTCAACATGATGCGGTCCGCCGGTTCATCGTCATGGAAGACCTGGGAGACCGGGATCTCTGGTCTTTGCGGGATCAATCCTGGGCTGTCCGCAGGATCTGCTACCGGAAAGCGCTCATTCTCGTTCACAAACTGCACGGCTTTCCGCCGGCGGATTTCCCGTCGCAGGCCGTTCCCCTGATGGAACCTTTCGGGCCGGACCTGTACCGGTGGGAACGGGATTATTTCCAGGATCATTTCGTGCGGGCCCTCTGCGGTCTGGACATTGGCCGTCAGGCTGCGGCCGAGCTCGAAGCCGAGCTTTCCCGCCTCGCAGAGCGGCTCGAAGAGACCGGCCCTGTGTTGATCCATCGCGATTTCCAGTCTCAGAACATCATGATCCGGGGCGGCGAGCCGGTCCTGATCGACTTTCAGGGGATGCGGTTCGGCAGCTTTTTCTACGACCTGGGGGCGCTCCTCTACGACCCCTATGTCTCCTTCACGGAGAGTGAGCGCCTGGCGCTGCTGCGGGATCATTATGAGCGGCATGGGGCGGGACTGGACTGGCCGGAGTATGAGGAACGGTTTCGGGAGGCCTCGGCGCAGCGACTCATGCAGGCCCTTGGCGCTTACGGGTTTTTGGGGCTGAAGCGGGGCCGCCGGGACTTTCTTGCCCATGTGGGAAACGGTCTGGCGAATCTGATTGATGCAAGCACCCGGGCGAAGAATCTCCCGGCGCTGAGGAATCTTGCCCGGAAATGCCGCGAGGCACTTGGCCGTGAAGATGGCCGGCTCCAAATGAACCATTAACGGATTGACATGGCCCGGCCGATGAATGTAAGAAAGCCCGTAATGCGGCCGGCGCCGTAAAATTCCCTTGCTTCCATCCGGAGAATCGCTCAATGCTGCGTTCCGTCATCGCCTCCACGGGCAGCTACCTGCCTGAAAGGGTCATTCGAAACGAGGATCTGACACAGTTCCCCGCCGATGCCATTCCGATGATCGGCGAGAAAACGGGCGTTTTCGCCCGGCGGTTCGCCGGCGAGGGGGAATGCACATCCGACCTGGCTTCCCGCGCTGCGTGCGCTTGCCTGGACGGCATTTCCTTCCCTGCGGAGCAGGTTGAGGCCATCGTCCTTTCCACGTCGTCCCCGGACCGCATGCAGCCGGCAACGGCGACGCGGGTGCAGCATCTGATCGGGGCGGCAAGGGCCTTCGCGTTTGACATCAATTCCGTCTGCTCCGGCAGCGTCTACGGCATTGCCCTGGCGGACGCCCTGATCCGTTCGAAGCGCTGCCGCAACGTTCTGCTGATCGCATCGGAAGTGTATTCGAAAATCATGAATCCGAAGGACTTTTCCACCTACCCCTTTTTCGGGGACGGTTCCGGCGCCGTCCTCTTTCAGGCCGGCCGGGACGCGTCACGGGGGGTGCTGCATTCCAGCCTGAGATCGGACGGCAGCGGTTGTGACCTGATCGGCGTCAAGGCCGGGGGGACCATGCTGCCCTATGAGAAAATCACGAATTTCCGGCAGGCCCTGTTCAGCATGCGGGGGATCGAGGTCTTCAACTTCGCTGTCGATCGGGGGGCGGAGATCATCGTGCAGACGGCGGAAGAAGCCGGAGTGCCCCTTCGGGAGATTCGCTGCTTCGCCTGTCACCAGGCCAATGCCAACATCATTCGGCGGATCTCGAAAAAGCTGGCCCTGCCGGCCGATCTCTTCTTCGGGAATCTGCACCGGTACGGAAATACGGCCAGTGCCTCCGTTCTGATCAGCCTGGATGAGGTCCTTTCCGAAGGCATTGTCTCCAAAGGGGATCTGGTCATGACCCTCGCCTTCGGCGGGGGGCTGTCCTGGGGTGCGAACCTGATCCGGATATAACCGTGACTGTGAAGGAGCGGCGCATGAGCGCGACACTGAAAAAAATACGGGAGATTCTCCTGGAAAATTTCCCCGAAATCGGCGACCTGGAGATCGGCGCGGAGACCCGGCTGGGCATGATCCCGGGCTGGGATTCCATGGTTGCCGTCAATCTGCAGATGTTTCTGGACGAATTCTTTCATGTCGTCGTGATTCTGGATCTTCTGAATGAGGAAACCACCCTGGCTGATCTGGCCGGCTACATCGAGAATCCGGGCGCGATGGCCCGGGCCGCCGCAAAGCTTTGAGGGGACGCGTCGTGGCGCCGATGCATCGGGACGGCGGGTCGGAAAGGCGGGTGCGGAACCGTGCGTAAGATGACCGTTGCCTCCTTTTTCCGCGATCCATCCGCTTGCGATCGCACACTCCCCCCTTTTCTCCGGTGCCCCCTGGTGGATTGCGCGATTGTCGTTCATCGCGGCGCCTGCAGGATCTCCCGGCCTGGATGCGCGGGATTCCGGACGGCGTCTTTCACATCGGGCCGGACGCTCGCGGGGATTCTGGAGAGGACCGGCACGCCTTACCTGCTGATGATCCGGCCGGAGCAGGAGGTCCTGCCGGGTCCTTTCGCGTTGGAGCGCATGGTTGATGCGATGGAGGCGACGGGAGCCGGAATGGTTTTCGCGGATTTTTATGAGCGGGAAAAGGCGGGGAGGGACAGCCGGCTTCGGGAACACCCGGTCAACGACTACCAGCCGGGAAGCCTTCGGGAGGATTTTGATTTCGGCCCGCTCATGCTGTTTTCCGTTGCCGCAATCCGCCGGGCCCTGAAAAAATACGGTCCGCCGCCGGAATCCGGGTGTGCCGGCCTCTATGATCTGCGGCTGAAGGTTTCCACGGACCGATCCCTGTTTCACCTGCCGGAGTTTCTCGCGACGCAGACGGCTGGCGGCAGGCCGGGGAGCGGGGAGAAGCAGTTCGACTATCAGGACCCCCGCAACCGGTCCGAGCAGCGGGCCATGGAGAGGGCGGCCACGCGGCACCTTCAGCGGATGGGGGCCTGGCTGCCGCCGGTCTTCAGGAAGGTGCCCGGCTTCGGGACGCGCTTCCCCGGGGAGGCGAGCGTCGTCATTCCCGTGCGCAACCGGGTGCGGACGGTGGCGGGGGCGGTCATGAGCGCCCTGTCGCAGAAGACCGAATTTCCCTTCAACGTCATCGTCGTGGACAATCATTCCACAGACGGCACCACGCCGCTCCTGGCGCGAATGGCGCGGAAGGATGACCGGATCGTCCATCTGATCCCGTCGCGTCCGGACCTGCACATCGGCGGATGCTGGAACGAGGCGATTTTTTCCCCGTCCTGCGGTCGCTACGCCGTCCAGCTCGACTCCGACGACCTCTACAGCGGCCATGACACGCTGCAGAAAATCGTCGATCGGTTCCGCGGCGGGGATTTCGGAATGGTCATCGGCTCCTACACGCTGGTCAACGAACGTCTCGAGGAAATCGATCCGGGCCTGATCGATCACCGGGAGTGGACCGATGCCAACGGGCGGAACAATGCCCTGCGGATCAACGGGCTTGGCGCCCCGCGGGCGTTTGACACAGAGCTGGTCCGGCGCATCCGCTTTCCGAACGTCGGCTACGGGGAGGATTATGCCGTGGCCCTTCGCCTGTCCCGCGAATACCGGATCGGGAGGATCTATGAGAGTCTTTACCTGTGCCGGCGCTGGAAAGGAAACACGGACGCGTCCCTTGACGTCGAAAAGACGAACCGGAACGACGCTTACAAGGACAGGCTCCGCACCCTGGAAATCCTGGCGCGCCGGCAGATCAACCGGCGTCGCTGAATCCGGCGGCATCGCCCCGCCGCTGATCCGGGAGACCGCACATGCCCGATCGGATTGACGCATCCTTTGACGGCGTCCGAAACGCGCCCGCGCTTGCCGAACTGTGTGCGGATCTCCTCGCGCGGCAGCGGGAATCCTGGCCCGCTCTTCGGGACGGCTATGCGGCGCTGGATGACGCCCGGATCCGGGAGATTGCGGCGGACGGGTACTCCGTGAAGCTGCAGTTCAACCCGCGCCGGATGGTCAGCAGCGGTGCGGCCGTCGATCCGGAGTCGATCCGCCGGCGGAAATGCTTCCTCTGTTCCGAGAACCTGCCGAAGGAGCAGATGAGGATCCTCTACCGCGGGGCCTATCTCATCCTCTGCAATCCCGCACCCATTTTCCCCCGGCACTTCACCGTCGCCAGCCGGCGGCATCTTCCCCAGGCGATCGAAAGCGATCTGGCTGTCTTCCTGACGCTGGCCGAGGATTTCGGGCCCGGCTGGTCGGTCTTCTACAATGGGCCCGGCTGCGGCGCCTCGGCGCCGGATCATCTGCATTTCCAGGCAGCGCCCGCGGGCATCATGCCGGTGGAGAATGAAATCGGCGAAGAGATCAACCGGATTCCGGTCGGCCGGGTCGGCGAGGCGGCGGTTCTGGCTTCGAACGGCCTGGGCCGTCCCTTGATTATCGTGGAGGGAAGCGGGCAGAAGGGTGTCATGAGCGCCCTGCGGACGGTGGTTGCGGCGCTGCGGAACGGCCCCACGTCGCCGGATGAGCCCATGATGAATGTCCTGTGCTCCCATAACGGCGCGCAGTGGCGGGTCCTGTTGTTTCCGCGGCGCCGTCATCGTCCCGAGGCCTATTACCGGGACGGCGACGATCGCGTCCTGATCAGCCCCGGCGCAGTGGACATGGCGGGGCTGATCGTCACTGTCGTGGAGAAGGATTTTCACGCCGTCGGCGCCGAACAGGTCGAGCGCATCTTTCGGGAGGTCTCGATGCACGGAGCCCGGTTCGACGGTCTCGTGTCTGCCCTGCCGGACCGGCTGCGCCAGCAGGCGGGCGCCGAAGCCGCCGCTTCCGAGGCAGGATGATGCATGACAATATCATGCTGGACAGCCGGATGACCCGGGCGGAAGCCCTGGCCGGAACGAAGGCGCCGCGGTCGGTGATCGATGCCCTGCACCTGCTGGAGGTTTCCTATTTTTCCTTTGATGGGAGGCTTCACCGGGGGCAGCTTCTTCTTCACGAGGCGATTGCGCGGGATGTCCGGGAGATCTTCCGGCTGATCCAGGCGACCCGGTTCCCCGTGGCCGGCGTGGTCCCGATCGTGCGCTATCAGTGGTCCGACGCGGCATCCATGGCCGCCAACAATTCATCCGCGTTCAATTACCGTACAGTTGCGGGATCGGACCGGCTTTCCCATCACGCTTCCGGCAGGGCGATCGACATCAACCCCCTTCAGAACCCGGCCGTGTACAGAGACGGAAGGATCGAGCCGCCGGGCGCGGTTTACGATCCGAGCGGGCCAGGCGCTTTTTCCGGGGCAAGCCCGATCGTGCGGGCATTTCTGATCCGGGGGTGGCAATGGGGCGCAGGTTTCGAAGCAGTGAGCGACTATCACCATTTCCAGAAACCCTGACCGCCCGGATTCCATTCCGTATCCGATCCCGGTGACGGATTCAATCCTATGATTCCATTGACAGAAAATCCGGTTGGATCTATAATTTTCAAAAATCGATTTCCCTGAAGGGAATCACTTTCCTATGTGCGGGTTGCCACGGGGTGCGCCCATGGCCGAAAGCGGGCTGGAGCGCCGAAAGGCCCCGGAAAGGAACCGGGTTGAGTCTGGCGGTCACATCCGGAAACCGGCGTGTGAACCCGACGCGCCGCGAAGGGATTTCCGCGACCGGGAGAGAAGGCCGTACGGGATGATGGACGAGGCGCGAGGCGGAAGGCGAAGGCGATGAGAGGGAATGTTCAGGCTTCCGGGCCCATCGTCAAAGATCTTCCCTTCAAAACGAAGCCGGCTGTTTCCGGCGATGGGATTGTGAAACAGGGTTGCGGGAGCGGCCTGCAGCGATTCGCCCGGTTTCTGCTTCGGCTGATGGGCTGGCAAATGGACGCCCGCCTGCCCGAGGCGCCGAAATTCGTTCTGATCGTTGCACCGCACACATCCAACTGGGATGTGTTCATCGGCCTCGTCTGCGTGACCGCGGTTGGCATGACGAGTAAATGGCGGATCGGTTTCCTTGTCAAGCAGTCTGCGGCGCACTGGCCCGTGCTCGGGCGGCTGGTCCGCCGCTTTGGGGCCATTCCCGTCGACCGCGGCTCGCCGCATCGCGTGGTCGAACGGATGGCGGCCGTCTTCGGGCGGCATGATCGCCTGATCCTGGGGATGGCGCCGGAGGGGACCCGGAAGAAAGTTCCTTACTGGAAGACCGGCTTCTATCAGATCGCCGTCCGGGCGGGGGTTCCGATTGCACTGGGTTATCTGGACTACCAGCGGAGGATCGCCGGCATCGGACCGGTGCTGACACCCTGCGGCGATCCCGAGGCCGACCTGGAGATCATCCGAAAATTCTATGCGGGGATCGTCTGCAAGCATCCAGGGAATGCCGGTGAAATCCGGTTCAAGCCCGGTGCGGGCGTCTGAGGCGATGGTCCGATTCAAGGGAGGCTGCGATGAAGTCCCTCTGGGTTGTCCTCGGCTTCGGCCTGCTCCTCGCCGCTGCCGCTCCCGAGGACACGCGCCAGGCAGAGCGGCGGGGGGCCATGGTCCGGAACCAGATCGTGTCGCGGGGCTTGACCGATCCCGCCACGCTGCGGGTCATGGGATTGGTCAAGCGCCATCTCTTTGTTCCGGAAACCGCTGCCGCGGATGCTTACGAAGACAGGCCACTTCCGATCGGTTACGGTCAGACCATCTCCCAACCCTACATTGTGGCCTACATGACGGCGCTCCTTCAGTTGCGAAAAGAGCATCGCGTCCTGGAAATCGGGACCGGCTCCGGATATCAGGCCGCGATCCTGGCCGAACTCGTTCAAAAAGTCTTCACGGTGGAGATCATCCCCGGGCTGGGGAACAAGGCCCGGGAACGCCTGGCCGGGCTGGGTTACCGGAATGTCGAGGTCCGCATTGCCGACGGCTATGACGGCTGGGCGGAGCAGGGGCCCTTCGACGCCATCGTCGTCACGGCCGCGTCCGAACACATTCCCCCGCCCCTGATCCGGCAGTTGAAGGACGGCGGTCGGATGGTCATCCCCGTCGGATCTCCATTCCTGGTCCAGACACTGACGCTCGTGACGAAGCGGGGCGGGGAGATCAGGACGACCCAGCTCATGCCGGTCCGGTTCGTTCCGTTCCGAAGAAGCCCCTGATGGCCCTCCGCTTTTTCAGGCTGCGCCTGTGTCTTGCGCTGGCCCTGATCTCTGCGGCGGTGATCGCCTATCAGCTCGCGCTGATGCAGATCCTGTCGCTGGTCCAGTGGCACCATTTCGCCTATCTGATCATCGCCGTCGCGCTTCTCGGTTTCGGCGCCGCCGGCACCCTGCTCTCGCTCCTCCGGGTGTGCCTCATGGCCAACTTTGCCCTGGTGCTGCCCCTGGTCCTGTTCCTTTCCGGCGCAGCCATGGCCCTGATGCCGGGCATCGCACAGTGCACGCCGGTGCGATTTGATTCCCTGCTCCTCTTCACAGACATCCGCCATCTTTTCAAGCTCCTGGCCGCATGCGGGTTCTATTTTTTCCCCTTCTTCCTGGCGGCGCTGGCGATCGGCATGATCTTCGTAGATGCCGCCCGCGACATCGGCAGGCTCTACTTCTGGAACCTGACCGGATCCGGGGCGGGAGGCGCGGCCATGACCGGTCTGCTCTGGCTATTCCCGCCGCCGGCGCTCCCCGCCCTGGCCGCCCTGGCTGCCGTTGCCGCGGCCGCGCTGGTGCTTCCGGAAGGCCTGCAAGGTCCGGTCCGGTACGGGAATCCGGCAGGCAGCGGAGACGCCCAGTCGGAGCAGGGTCGGGATTCACCCGGGATTCAGGGCGGAGCACCGGGAGATCTTCCGCAGCTTCAACGGCGGGGTATGCTTATCACGGTTGCCGTCCTTTCCGGCCTGAGCGCCGTTTTCTTCCTGGTTCGGCCCCCCGCACCGGTCCTCTCGGATTACAAGACCTTGAGCAGGGCCCTGCAGGTGGGGGAGGCAAAGATTGTCCATGAGCGGGAAAGCCCGTACGGGTTCATGCAGGTTTTGTCATCCCCGTCCCTGCGTTACGCACCGGGTCTGAGCCTCGTGTACCCGGGAAGGATCCCGGTGACGAAGGCTGTCTTCAACAACGGGGACTGGTTCGGGGCGGTCGTGCCCTGGCCGGGAGAGGCCCGGGAGTCGTTTCTGGACTTCACGACCGGTGCACTTCCCTTCGCCATCGGGACATGGGAGCGTGTTCTGCTCCTCGACGCGGGTACGGGCATCCATGTATCGCAGGCCATCGACCGGGGCGCGCACCGGGTCACCGTGGTGGAGCCTCACCCTGTCGCCCTTTCCCTCCTTCGGCAGGAACTGGCCGGGGAAACGGGCAATCTCTTCCGGAATCCATCCGTCACGTTCTGCAACCTCGCCGCCCGGACCTTTCTCCACATGGACCGGTCCCGGTATGACCTGGTCCTGCTCCCCACCCTGGGCGCCTTCGGCGGCGCTTCCGGTTTGCAGGCCGTCCGCGAACAGTACCTCCTGACCGGAGAATCCTTCCGGCAGATCTGGGGCAAACTGAACCCGCAGGGTGTGATGAGCGTGACCCTCTGGATGGATTATCCGCTCCGCGGTCCGCTGAGGATCCTGGCCATGCTGGTCGAGGGCCTCGAAAGGGAGGGCGTGGTGAACATCCGGGATCACCTGGCCGCCGTCCGGGGGTGGGGTACGGTCACGTTCATGGTGAAAAAGACCCCTCTGAATGCCGCTGATGTGGAGAAGATCCGGCATTTCTGCGGGCGTCTCCTTTTCGATCCCGCCCTCCTGCCCGGCCTGCGGGAAGCGGAACGGGCGCGGTTCAACGGCTTGCAGGACGGCGGCTTTTTCCGTTACCTGGATGCGCTCCTCTCTCCGTCCCGGACCGGGTTCTATGCCGACTACGCCTTCGATGTCCGCCCGGCCACGGACAATCGCCCCTATTTTTTCCAATTCCTCCGCCTGAAAAGCGTTTCGCACCTCACCGGGATCTACGGAATCCGGTCTTTTCCCTTTCTCGAAGCGGGCTACCTGATCGTCCTCCTGACGCTCCTGCTGGTCACGGTCGCGGCTGTGATCCTGATCCTGCTGCCCCTTCATTTCCTCCCCCGCAGGGGGCGGCAGCGGATGGGCGTCCTTCTCTATTTCAGCGGTCTCGGCATCGGCTACATGTTCGTGGAGATTGTCCTGATTCAGCGCTTTCTCCTCTATTTCGGCAACCCCATCGATGCCGCGGCCACGGTGATCAGCGGCATGCTGGTCTGGTCCGGAATCGGCAGCCTCCTCTCGGCCCGGTGGGTCGGGAAAAGGGGGCACGCCCTCTGCGTCTTCGGGCTGATTGCCCTTTTCATCCTCGCCGATTGCCTCTTTCTGATGCCGGTCCTTCAGGCGACCCTCAGCCTGCCGCCTGCCCTTAAGATCATGCTCTCCCTTTTGCTGATCGCTCCAGTTTCCCTGGTAATGGGCGTGCCCTTTCCGCTGGGCATCCGCCTGCTGGCCGGGACCGCGGACCATGAAATTCCCTGGGCCTGGGGAGTCAACGGCTGCCTCTCGGTCGTCGGCGCGGTTCTTGCCACGGTCATTGCCGTGGAGGCGGGTTTCTCCCAGGTGATGATCCTGGCCGCCGCCGCCTACGGCATGACCCTGCTCGGGGGATGGACGGCACTGTTCCGCACGGATGCTTTCCGGAGCATATCATCGTGATCCTGCGGACGGCGCACTGACGGCCGCTTCGATGTGGCACGACCCTTCGCGATCCTGACCGGGAAGCGCCCGTCGCACTGCCGGAACCATGAAACACCGGCCTCATCCCCCCGGTTCGCCACTTTGAAATTTGCGGTGCATAAAAGCGGAATACGCGATATAATTGTAAATGAATGGGCGGATGCAAATTTCGGGAGCCCATGGTCGGTGTAACAAGCGTATCCGGTTAATCCATCCAGTGTTCCTTTCCATCGTCTGAATCAGGAGGTGCAATCATGGCGATCAGAGTCTTAATCAGGAGGCGGGTTCCCCCGGACAAGGAAAAGAAGGTTCTGGAATTGATCAAGGGTCTGCGGAGCCTCGCTGTCGCGCAGCCCGGCTACATCTCGGGAGAAACGCTCCGGAGCGTGGCGGATTCGGATGCGTATCTGGTGATCAGCAACTGGCAGACCGTCGAGGACTGGAATGCCTGGGAATCCAGCCGGCAGAGGCGGGAAATCCAGAGCCAGATCGATGCGCTGCTCGGGGAGGAGACGAGATACGAGGCCTACTACCATCCGCAGCGGATCGGTGCGAGGCTGAGCGGATTCAAGGGATGGGAAGGAGGGTAACGGATGCCGTTGAACGTCTGTACCGGTTTTCGGGTTTGCCGGACACCGCAAAAATCGCTGATTGCGAAAGCGGCGCTGATCGCCGGCATCGCGGTGCTGCTCTACGGGGCCGGCCCGTCATCCTCTCTTGCCCAGGGGCCGCCGGCCGGCGTCCGGACATTCCGGGGGCTACTTCATCAATTACTGGTATATCGACTACGCCTTCTCCTGCCGGGACGAACAGGGCAGGCTGGATTCCAACGCCGTAATCTTCAAGACCATGATTTATTCGATGAAGGTCAATCCCCAGTGGTTTGCCAAGGTGGCCAATGTCAAGGATATGCTGGCCAGGAAAAATATGCAGCAGATCAAGGCGATCGGGCGCATCGGCTCGATGGTCGCCCAGGCCGGCAGCCGGATGCGCGAGGACCAGCAGCGCGACTGGGAGCGCCGGCAGCAGGTGCACGACCGGATCGCGCGGAACTTCAGCGACCACATTCGCGGCGTGGACCGCTATTACGACCCGCAGGCGGGAAGGGAAGTGGAGTTGCCGGCGGGCCACGGCCATGCCTGGTCGAACAACCGGGGCGAGTATATCGTCACCGAAAGCCCCAGTTTCAATCCCAACGTGGGCTCCAATCTCAACTGGCAGCCCCTGACGCCGGTCAAATAGCATCACTATAGCAGAGATCATGGAACGGCGGCACCGCCCCGAGTCCGGCCGGATTGACTCGGCCTGATGTTCCGTCGCAGGACTCGACAATATTTTCAATTCTGACGGGACCGTGATCCCGATCACCGACAATCCTCACAGAATGTGGTACATGAATATCCAAAATAAAGGCCCGGGGAGGTGTTGTCATGACCAGGAGATGGGGTATTCTGTTATCGGCGTGCATCATTCTATGGTGCGCTCCCGCGGGCGCCGCCACCATAACCGTCACGACGCTGGCCGACGAGCAGAACGCGAATGGCCAGTGCTCCCTGCGGGAGGCCGTGATCAACGCGAATCATGACAACCAGTCTGGGTCTTCGGACTGCCCGGCGGGGAGCGGGGGGGACACGATCGTTTTTAAAAATGACCTGACGGGAACGGTCACGCTGGGCAGCGCCCTGCCTTCCATCATCCAGAGCTTGACAATCAAGGGACGGTCCGACTGGTCGATCATGATCAGTGGCAACTACGCGGCAGGGATCTTTGAGGTCGGTCCTGGTCTTACCGTCAATCTGCGGGACCTGGTCATCGCCAAGGGAAGCAGGCAAAATGGAGGGGGTGTAAAAAGTTCGCAGAGTATCTTGAACATCGATCACTGCCGGTTCGAGGAAAATTTCGCTCGTTATGGTACAGATGGAGGAGGAATCCACAACTATGAGGGTACGGTTGACATTGCAGACAGTGAGTTTTTGAAAAACTGGGCCAACATGGGAGGTGGCATATGGAGTTGGAAGGGCAAACTGAGAGTGAAAAAAAGCAAATTTGAAGAAAACGAAGCGCGCGTCGGCAGCGGTATCCATAACAGCGGACAGGCTGACATTGAAGATAGCCGTTTTGAATCCAATAAAATCAAAAGCAATGGTGGCGGCATCGCTAACAGCGGCGAGATGACGGTTAAGAACAGCACATTCAGCGGTCATGAAACGGATACGGGACAGGGGGCCGGCATCAGCAATTTCGGGAAAGCGGAGCTTTTCGGAGTCGCTGTTAAAAACAACCGGGCGGGGCTGGGCGGCGGAATCTACAACACGGGAACTTTGCTGCTTTCGGATGCCACCGTCGTCGAGGACAACCGGGCCGGGTGCAGCGGTGGTGGGATATTCAACAGCGAGAATGGCGTATTGGAGATCAAGGGAGAAAAAGGGATCTGCAAGATATTGAACAATGAAGCGGTGAACGACGGTGGGGGCATCTACAGCTACAAAGCAACCGTGACGATCAGCAACGGCGAGATTTCCAGAAATTCTGTGCAAGCCGCGACGGGCGGTGGTATTTACACATATGATGACGCCCTGGATATTCGGGACACGACCGTTTCGCATAACCTTGCCGGGAAGGGGGGCGGGCTATACTTGAGAGGCGGTGCCGAGAAGAGCGACGCCGTGTTGGCTCGCGTCGATCTATTGGAAAATGACGCATACGGCTCCGGCGGCGGCGCGTACCTGGCGGGTGGCCGCGTTCAGCTGGAGGATGTCCGGTTCGAAAAAAACGAAGCCGAAAAGGATGGCAGCGGCATTTACAATGCCGGTACCCTTCGGGTGACAAGGGGGAATTTCACGGGAAACAGCTTTCTGTCCAGTGTATCCATGGGCAACGGCGGCGGCATCTCCAATGAGGGAGACGCGGACATCCGCGACAGCCTTTTCTTTGATAATCTGCTGGGACAGGGTGGTGGTCTCTTTATTACCACGGCAAATAAACATATGAATATCGGTTCATTTGTGCTACATAGTCTGCATGGAAAAGATAGATGCACGCAGACACAGTCCCCAGACGCAATATGAGATTCGGAAGCAGATTATTCG